>NZ_JAFGYW010000004.1:0-285428 GCF_017491595.1 Pseudomonas sp. 51_B | reverse complement strand
AGCCACTACTGATGATGACAGGGCGGCCGAACAGCGCTCGCACTTGCTCGAGGGCTTGGCAAAGAAGGCGCAGATTACTCATCGCCTCGGGCGTGGGGGTATTGTCCAGCCCCCCTCTTGCGGCAGTTTGCGAAACGGTCATTTCCCTGAGTGTGAAGTGCGGTGTGATGAACATGGCGAGCCTCTTTTGACAATGCACCGAACCGATACGCGTCATCGGTTGGTCATCATTGCTTGCACCGCCAACCCCCTCCAGCCGGTGAGGTTTCCCTCGGCTGTTATGAGGTCAGAAACGCTACCACCTGCTCAGCATCGAAAGGCCAATGCAGCTCGGCAGCAGTATCAGCGCGGCGCAGCACTGGAATGATCAGCCCATACCGCTCGAACAGCGCTTGTTCATCGGCGATGTCAACCAGTTCGATAAGCAGGCCGTGGTCGACGAATGGCATGAGCACGGCTTCGGCCACTTCACACAAGTGGCACCCAACGGTGCCGAAGAGTTGGCATTCAGGCAGCATGGGGCAAGGCTCGATTCAGCAATTGGACAACCCTATTTTAGGTCTCTCTTGCCCACGGCGCACCTGAAGCTGTTCAATCCTGGCTGGTGGCGCCTATCCGGTGCAGTGACAGGTCAGCACCCTGAAATTCCTGCTCATGGCTTAAACGCAGGCCATGCAGTCGCCGTATCAACCCATACACGGCAAAACCACCGACCACTGCCACCCCTACTCCTGCCAGGCTACCCAGCAACTGGCTGATCAAGCTTACCCCGCCCATGCCGCCCAGCGCCTCCTGCCCGAACACGCCACAGGCGATGCCACCCCATAGGCCACACAAGCCATGCAGCGGCCAGACACCGAGGACATCATCGATCTTCCAGCGGTTCTGCGCAGCGGTAAAACTCCATACGAACAGCACACCCGCGACCAGGCCGGTGGCCAGCGCACCAATAGGGTGCATCAGATCAGAACCGGCACAGACCGCCACCAGGCCCGCCAGTGGGCCGTTGTGCAGAAAACCTGGGTCGTTACGCCCAGCCAGCAAGGCCGCAAGAGTGCCGCCCACCATGGCCATCAGCGAATTGATTGCCACCAGGCCGCTGACCCCTTGCAGGGTCTGAGCGCTCATCACGTTAAAGCCAAACCAGCCAATGATCAGGATCCACGACCCCAGCGCCAGAAAAGGGATGCTCGAAGGTGCGAAGGCCACCAGCCGGCCATCGCGATAACGTCCACGCCGCGCGCCCAACAGCAGCACCGCTGCCAGCGCCAGCCAGCCACCCATAGCATGCACCACTACAGAGCCTGCAAAGTCATGGAACGGCGCCCCAAAGCGCGCCTGCAACCACGCCTGCACACCAAGATTGCCATTCCACACCACCCCTTCGAAGAAGGGATAGATGAACGCTACGATCAGCGCAGTGGCGCACAACTGGGGCGCAAACCTTGCACGTTCGGCGATGCCACCGGAAATGATCGCAGGAATCGCCGCAGCGAAGGTCAGCAGAAAGAAGCATTTAACCAACGCGTAGCCATGGTCCACAGCCAGTTCAGAAGCAGGCTGCAAGAAACTCACGCCATAAGCGACCCAGTAACCGATGAAAAAGTACACCAATGCAGAAACGGCAAAATCGCTGAGGATCTTGGACAGTGCATTGACTTGGTTCTTGTGCCGCACCGTGCCGACTTCCAGGAATGCGAAGCCGGCATGCATGGCGAGCACCAGGATGGCGCCCATGAGGATGAACAAGGTATTCGAGCTATGGACCAGGGAGCCCATTGCGCTGTGCATGTTTTCCATGAAAAGGCAGACCTGCTGAAATTGAGCACCAGGACAGTTCAAGACCTTGCATCCCTGCACCGATTCGGTGCCAGCTTTCGCCCGGTTGTGGCGATACGAGCGCAGCCTGCGTGGTTTTTTCTTGGGTTTGTCGTGGATTGGGTTAAGGTTTATCGGTGCCTGTCAGGGTCGACGCCCTGCTTCGGCGCATCGATCCAGATGACGCCCTGCGTTGTGGCAATTTCCGTTAGCAAGTGCCATACCAGTACAGCGACTGAACCTTCCAAGCGCCGCGTCACTCGAACTATCTACATACTTTCAATACCTACCAGGGAGAGCCCCATGGCCAGCAAATCGGCAAAGACTGCACAAGAGATATTGATGGCTGACTTCCAGACCTTGGTCCGTGACACGGAGAAACTGCTGGCAGACACCGCCAATCTGGCGGGCGATCAGGCTGAAGAGCTGCGCAGTCAGCTTCATGAGCGCCTTTCCCAGGCACGTGAAACCCTGCAACTGACGCAAGAAACGGTGCGTGAGCGCGGCCAGGAAGCCCTTGGTAGCGCCGAGCAGTACGTGCAGGAAAACCCATGGCAGGCCATCGGTATCGCTGCCGGCGTCGGATTGTTGATCGGCCTGCTCGCCAACCGGCGCTGAGGAGCTTCCATGGAGAACGACAGCATTGCCACCGGCGCCTCAGGCAAACGCCTGGGTGCTGCGGTACTGGGGCTTTTGCACAGCCACATCGAACTATTGGGAATCGAACTGCAGGAGCAAAAAGGCCGTACCCTGAGGCTGCTGTTGTTCGCGGGACTTGCGCTGGTCTTCGCCCTGCTGCTGCTCACGGCATTGTCTGGCCTGTTGCTGGTCCTTCTGTGGGACAGCTATCGCTTGGCGGGTATCATCGGTCTATGCGTTTTTTATGGCTTGGCAGCTGTGTTCTGCGGCCTGCGCCTCAAAGCCGCTGTGTTTGACGAGTCATCGCCCTTCAATGCCACCCTCGAAGAACTGGCCAAGGATAGGGAGCGTCTGTTGCCATGAGCCTGCCTGAACTTCCCCATACGCGTAACCCACGTGAACTGCGCAAAGCGCTTCTGCGCCTGCGCCTTGAAATGCATCGCCAGGAAATTCGTCAGGAGTCCGGCCAACTGCTGCAACCCTTGGTGCGCCTGCGCGGCATTGGCAGCTCGCTGCATGACGGTTTGGGCATCAAACATGCACCGCTTTGGGGAATAGGCGCAGTGGTCGCGCTAGGCTTTCTGACCGGCAAAGGCGTGCGCAGCGGCAACCTCAGCCGCCTGGTACGCTTGGGTACAAGCCTGGTTCCTCTGGTGCGCCTGTTCCTGCAAGGCAATCGCCGCCACTGAGCATGGCCTGCGGCCCTAATCCCACAGGGGCGGTTTTAATCTGCCCCTTGCACCCCTGCCCGCCGCACCTGAAGCTATACCCTTCGATCGACAGGAGAGAGCGCCTTGGACTGGCACACCCTGCTCACCCGCGAACGGCTCGGCAAAGCGCTGTACAGCGCCGATGAGCTTGGCCGCAGCCCCTTTCACAAAGACCATGACCGGATCATCTTCTCGGGCGCCTTCCGCCGCCTGGGGCGCAAGACGCAAGTCCATCCGGTATCGAGCAATGATCATATCCACACACGCCTGACGCATTCCCTGGAGGTGAGCTGTGTGGGCCGTTCGCTTGGCATGCGCGTGGGCGAGACCCTGCGCTCAAGCCTGCCCGACTGGTGCGATCCGAGCGACCTGGGGATGATCGTGCAGTCGGCTTGCCTGGCCCACGACATTGGCAACCCGCCGTTCGGCCACTCCGGTGAAGATGCCATTCGCCACTGGTTCCAACAGGCGGCAGGCAGGGGCTGGCTGGACGACATGAGCGATGATGAGCGCGCTGACTTTCTCAACTTCGAGGGTAACGCCCAGGGTTTTCGCGTACTGACTCAACTTGAGTACCACCAGTTCGACGGCGGCACGCGGCTTACCTACGCGACCCTGGGCACCTACCTGAAGTACCCGTGGACCGCTCGCCACGCAGATGCACTTGGCTATAAGAAACACAAATTCGGCTGCTACCAGAGCGAGCTGCCGCTGCTCGAACAGATCGCCCGCAAGCTTGGCCTGCCGTTGCTCGAGGACCAGCGTTGGGCCCGCCATCCGCTGGTCTACCTCATGGAAGCGGCTGATGACATCTGTTATGCGCTGATCGACCTGGAAGACGGCCTGGAGATGGAGCTGCTGCACTACGCCGAAGTCGAGGCGCTGTTGCTGGACCTTGTCGGCGACGACCTGCCGGAAACCTATCGCCAGCTTGGGCCTGCCGACTCACGTCGACGCAAGCTTGCGATCTTGCGGGGCAAGGCAATCGAACATCTAACCAATGCGGCCGCCGCGGCTTTCGTCGAGCAGCAGCAAACACTGCTGAGCGGGCGCCTGACTGGCGATCTGGTCGAGCACATGCACGGCCCAGCCAAGCGCTGCGTGCTGCAGGCAAAGGCGATGGCGCGAAACAAGATTTTCCAGGACAAGCGCAAGACGTTGCATGAGATTGGCGCCTACACCACCCTAGAAATACTCCTCAACACGTTCTGCGCTGCGGCCCTAGAGCAACACGGCGGGCGTACCCCCTCATTCAAGAGCCGCCGCGTGCTTGACCTAATCGGTAACAACGCCCCCAGCCCCAATGATTCGTTGCACAAGGCGTTCCTGCGCATGATCGACTTCATCGCCGGCATGACTGACAGCTATGCCAGCGAAATGGCGCGGGAAATGACCGGCCGTTCGAGCCCGACCTGAACAAGCCCCTGCGCCCGGTTGAATAGCCGGGCCAAGGCCTAACTATCAGAAACTTCCTACACGCGGCATCCATTACTAAACACATGCTACACGGGCTGCTGAAAAGTTACCGAATCATCCTTGGTAGCGAAGTAATTCCTTACACTTCGTAGCTCAATGTGTACTTAGTTGTAAGCCATTTCCCATATCTAACGAATCTCTATACTGCACCCCCCTGCTGACGTCCAACTGGGGTAAGGTGCCACCTGCCTCCGTCATACGCAGCAGGGAGTTTTGATATGAACACTGTATTCATTGTCGATGACCATCCCGTCATCCGTCTTGCAGTTCGCATGCTGCTGGAAAACCAGAATTACAAAGTCGTGGGCGAATCCGACAATGGTGTGGATGCCATGCAACTGATTCGCGAAACCCAGCCGGAGTTGGTGATTCTCGACATCAGTATCCCTAGGTTGGACGGCCTGGAGGTGCTTTCACGCTTTCAGGCGATGGCCATGCCTTTGAAGGTGCTGATACTTACCGCACAGGCCCCGGCACTGTTCGCCGTACGTTGTATGCACTCTGGTGCAGCTGGTTATGTATGCAAGCAAGAAGACCTTAGTGAGCTACTCAGCGCAATCAAGGCCGTCATTGCCGGATACAATTATTTTCCCAGTCAGGCCATTCATCACAGCCATGAAACAGCAGACTCAGACCTAAGACTTTTCCGACTCGTTAACGATCGAGAACTCATGGTGTTACAACTTTTTGCACAAGGTCGTAGCAATCAAGAGATTGCAAAAGGCATGTTTCTAAGCAACAAAACAGTCAGCACCTATAAAAAGCGCCTCATGCAGAAGCTGCAGGCCGATTCTTTGGTCGAGCTGATCGAAATGGCAAAACGCAACGCGCTGGTCTGAGGTCTTGATTGTGCGAATCATTACCTGCCTAGGTCTTTTCCTGGTGCTGGCCTGCAACCTGGCTCAGGCTTCAACCCCTGACGCCGAGCCCTATACACTGTTGGCGCGATCTTCGAGCAACCCAATCAGCCCGCGCCTGACCGAACAACAGCGGCAGTGGCTGGAGGGCCGATCGGTACTGGTTCTGGGCATATCGGCGCCTGACTATCCTCCTTTCGACATCACCGGGGGTGGGCAAGTCTATCAAGGCCTTACCGCCGAATACGCCAACCTGATCGGCAAAGCATTGAACTTGCCGGTCCAGGTCATGCGCTACGCCACCCGCAGCGCAGCAATTGAGGCGCTCAAGCAAGGCAAAATCGATTTACTGGCCAGTGCCAACGGCTATGAAGCGGCAATCGAGGGCCTGACCCTTTCCCATCCCTATGCAATCGACCAACCGGTCTTGGTCACGCGGGAAGATGAAGGGCTTCCCCTGAACTCAGGCCTTGCTGGGTTGCGACTGGGCATGCTGTACCACTACTTGCCCAAGGACAGAGTCCGCGCTGAGTATGCCCAGGCCCAGGTGCTGGCATTCGACTCAACCACACAAGCCCTGAATGCCGTGGCGTTCGGCCAGGCGGACGTATTTATCGGCGATACCATCTCGACACATTACCAACTCAACCGCGGGCACTTGCCGCGTTTGCGCATGGCAAGTTTTGGCCAGCACGAAAGCATCGGTTTCAGTTTTGCCCTGCGCACGCAGGACGTTCAGCTCAAGGCACTGGTCAATGCAGCGCTCGACCGGCAGCCCAGCGCCGTACGCGCAAGCATCTTCAAACGATGGAGCGCAGGCGGTGATCTGCTGCTGAGTGACCGCAAGCTCCAGTTGACGCCTGAAGAAGAGCAATGGCTGGTGAGCCACCCGGTCATGCGGGTCGCCATCGACGAAACTGCAGCACCACTTTCCTACTTCGATGCCAATGGCCATTTTCGTGGAATCACCGCCGACCTGCTGGACTTGATTCGCCTGCGTACCGGCCTGCGCTTCGAGGTACAACGGGCCAACGGCATCGCTGATATGCTCGCGCAGCTGCGCGACGGGCGCGTGAACATGATCGCCGCGCTGGCTAACGATGGAAGCACCGACAAACATCTGCACCTGAGCCGCGCCTACCTGGAAAGCCCCCATGTGCTGGTGACCCGCGCCCGTGACGAACAATACGCTTCACTGGAACAACTGAGCGGTCAGCGCGTTGCGATGTCCCGCTACAGTAACCTGGACGATCTGCTGGCAAGCCGCTTTCCACAGATTGGCCGAATCGAAACGCAAAGCCCCTACTACTCCGTGGCCCTGCTCAACAGTGGCGCAGTCGATGCCATGATCACGCCGTTGATCAATGCCAACCACGCGTTGGCCGGCAACCCCAACCTGGTCATTCGCAACACGGTGGGCAACGAACCGGCTGTCTTCGCCATGGCCACCCGCGAACATGACATGCCGCTTGCCAGCATCCTCGACAAAGCGCTGCTGAGTATTTCGCCGGAAGAATTGGGCGCCATCAACAATCGGTGGCGCGGCTATGATGTGCATGAAGATGCCCGTTGGCCTGCCTTGCGGCGTCAGATTCTTCAGGTGCTGCTGGGCACCGGTGTGCTGCTGTTGCTGGCTCTGATCTGGAACGCGCGTCTGCGCGGGCAGATCAAACAACGCCAGCGCGCCGAACGGGCGCTGAGCGATCAACTGGAATTCATGGGCGCCTTGCTCAACGGAACCCCTCACCCGATGTACGTGCGCGATCGCGAGGGCCGGTTGAAAAGCTGTAATGCTAGCTACCTGGAGGCCGTCCAGTCCCGTCAGCAAGACGTGATCGGCAAGCGCCTGGATGAGAGCCAATTTACCGCTGCCGAGAACACTCGCCAGATCCAGGCTGACTACCAGCAGGTGATGGCCGCCGGCGTGCCGCTGATCATCGACCGGCCACTGCGCTTTCACGAGCGGGAGATGACGATCTATCACTGGATCCTGCCCTACCGCGACTCTTTGGGTGAAGTGCAGGGGATTATCGGCGGCTGGATCGATATCAGTGAGCGTCGCAAGCTGGTGCAGGAACTGCGCGACGCCAAACGCCTGGCCGACGATGCCAACCGCGCCAAAAGCACCTTCCTGGCCACCATCAGCCACGAGATACGTACTCCGATGAACGCGGTCATCGGTATGCTCGAACTGGCGCTCAGGCGAGCGCTGCAAGGGCAGGTCGACCCAGCCTCACTGGAGGTGGCGCACCACTCAGCCAGGGATCTGCTGGGCCTGATTGGCGATATCCTCGACATCGTGAGGATCGAATCCGGTCACTTGTCGCTCAGCCCGGAAGCAGTGGATCCCGCAGCGCTGGTGGAGTCGGTAGGCCGGGTGTTCGATGGCCAGGCCCGCCAGAAAGGCCTGGCACTCCAGGTATGGATCAACCCCAACGCCCGCTGCCATGCTTTGCTCGACCCGCTGCGGTTCAAGCAGATACTTTCCAACCTGGTCAGCAATGCCATCAAGTTCACCGAGCAAGGGCAGATCCACGTCACGCTAGGTTTGCGCGACCAAGGCCCTGACGCGCCGCCGACCCTGGAGCTCGAAGTGCGTGACAGCGGCATCGGCATTGAGGAAGGTGATTTGCAGCACTTGTTCAACCCATTCGTGCAAGCCAACCCACACAGCCAGGGCGCCCGTGCGGGCACTGGGCTGGGTTTGGCGATCTGCCGTAGCCTAAGCGAGATGATGGGTGGCACTTTAAGTATCAACAGCACTCCCGGGACAGGTACTCAGGTGCGCCTGATGATGCCCTTGGAGCCTGTCGAAGCGCCGGTGCCTGTAGTATCGGAGGTGGAAGAGGTCGAGGTCCCCGCTGCCGACCTGAAGGTCTTGGTCATCGATGACCACCCAGCCAACCTGATGCTGATGGCGCAACAACTGAGCTACCTGGGGCTTAGCCATACCAGTGCAAGCGATGGCCGCCAAGGCCTGGAGAAATGGCGCACGATGCCGTTCGACGTGCTGGTACTAGACTGCAACATGCCTCACATGAATGGTTACCAAGTGGCTACCGCGGTTCGCTGCGAAGAGCGCAAGCTAGGTCGCCCGCGCTGCATCATTCTGGGTTACACCGCCAACGCTCAGCCGGAAGTCCGACAGAAATGCCTGAGTGCAGGCATGGACGACTGCCTGCTCAAGCCTATCAGCCTGCGTACCCTGAGCCAGTGCCTGGCCAAAATCACGCCCCGTCCAAGCCCGGCAGTAGCGCCACCTTTTAACCTCGCAGGCCTGACTGGCATCGTAGGCGACAGTGCCCAAAGCCGCAGCCTGTTTCTCACCGCCGTGCATAAAAGCCTGAAAGACGATCTGAAATTGCTCATGGCCCTGGACCCTGTCGAACAGGCAGACGGTATCCGCGAGCAGGCGCACAAGATCCTGAGCGCGGCGCGGCTTTTGGAAGCAAAGGCCATGATGGAGGCCTGCGCGGCCCTGGAAAGGCAAGATGGCCCTACGCCATGCATCAAATTACAACGGCAGGTACTGGCACGGCATATGCGCCGAGTAGAGAAAGCGCTGGCCAGAGAACTGGCCAGCGCTTTATCGAGCGAACCCCCGGGCGGGGCCGCTCAAGCAGGCATCAGGAAGCCGGGTTGATCGGCTTTTCTGGATACCAGGCATCCAGCAGCGGGCTGACTTCAATATTGGTCAGCTCGCTGCGGCCTTTGAGCCAGGCTTCTACGGCAGCACGCTGCTCTTCGCTGACCGAGCCGCGCTTGGCCGAGCAAACCAGGCCAAAATCATCGCCACCGACATAGTCCAGGCCGTTGGCATCCATGGCTTCAGTCAGAAATGCGTCGAGGAAGGCATCGATGGCTTCGTCGGACAGGTCTTCCTTGAAACCCAGGTTCAGTTCGAAACCCAGCTCCTGGAATTCATCCACGCACAGCTTCTTGCGTAGACGACGGGAACGGTTGGTAGCCATGAAACAATCCTCTTAAGTAATTACGCGCGGCACTTTAACAGTTTCCGCGCTACAAAGGCGCTTTTCCGTCGAACGTGGCACATCAACGCTGCGCTTGGGGCATAATGCGCTCTATATTTCATCCTGGGGCGATCATCTCTTACAGCCCCTGTGTCTTTTTCCCTCGTCTGCAGGGTGTTTACTTCTTATGATCAAACAGCTCCGCCCTCTCGTTCTTGCCAGCCTGCTGCTGCCCCTCGCGCTACCCAGCCAGGCTGCCGCCGTCAATACCAACCTGCCGCCCAAGGTTCAGCAGGCGCTCAAGGCCAACAAGTTACAGGACAGCGCCCTCTCGCTGGTGATGCTGCCGTTGAATGGCCCGGGCACTGCGACCGTGTTCAATGCCGATGTATCGGTGAACCCGGCCTCGACCATGAAGCTGGTCACCACTTACGCCGCCCTTGAATTACTCGGCCCGACCTTTCAATGGAAAACCGAGTTCTACACCGATGGCACCCTTAGCAATGGTGTGCTCAATGGCAACCTGTACCTCAAGGGCGGCGGCGACCCCAAACTGAACATGGAAAAGCTCTGGCTGCTGATGCGTGACCTGCGCGCCAATGGCGTGCGCACCGTCACCGGCGACCTGGTACTGGACCGCAGCCATTTCGTGCAACCCAACCTGCCCCAGTTCGATGATGACGGCGGCGACGTCAACAAGCCGTTTCTAGTCAAGCCCGATTCCCTGATGATCAACCTCAAGGCTCTGCGCTTCGTCGCTCGCAACGATGGAGGCAAAGTCACCGTTGCCGTGGAACCACCGATCGCAAGCATTCGCATCGACAACCAGGTCAAGGCCGTGGCAGGCAAGCAATGCAGCGGCGACGTACGCTACAACCCTGTGCAGCAGGCTGACGGGGTCAGTGTGACCGTCACAGGTCAGCTGGCCGATGGCTGCAACTCGCAGACCTATTTGTCGTTGCTGGACCACCCGACCTACGCTGCCGGGGCCGTGCGGGCAATCTGGAACGAGCTTGGTGGCAGCATTCAGGGCCGCGATCGCGTGGAAAACGTGCCCAAGAGCGCACGCCTGCTGGCACGTGCTTTCTCACCGGACCTGGTGGAAGTGATCCGCGACATCAACAAATACAGCAACAACACCATGGCCAGGCAGCTGTTCCTCAGCCTGGGCGCGCAGTTCCGCACCGACGCCGATGGCGACGACGCACGGGCCGCGCAGCGTGTGATACGCCAGTGGCTGGCGAAAAAAGGTATCACCGCTCCACATCTGGTGATGGAGAACGGCTCAGGCCTGTCACGCGCCGAGCGGGTCAGCACCCGCGAGATGGCCGCGCTACTGCAAGCGGCATGGAACAGCCCCTATTCGGCCGAGTTCATCAGCTCGATGCCGCTGGTAGGCATGGATGGCACCATGCGCAAGCGCCTCAAGCGCACTGCCATGGCAGGTGAGGGCCATATCAAGACCGGTACCCTGAACACCGTGCGAGCCATCGCCGGCTTCAGCCGCGACAGCAACGGTAAGACCTGGGCAGTAGCAGCGATCCTCAACGACCCGAAACCCTGGGGCGCCTCGCAGGTGCTCGACCAGGTTCTGCTGGACCTGTATCGCCAACCGAAATTGAACAACAACATCACTGCAGCAGCGCCTTGATACGCCTGCTTGGGCTGGCCTCTTCGCGGCCAAACCCGTTCCGGCACTAACAGCAGCGCATTACAGCGCAGTTGTTCACGTGAAGGAGCGGGTTTACCCGCGAAACTACCGGTGCAAGCACATGCGTCTGTCAGGTCAGCTCGGGTTCAACTCTGTCCCGGCCAGCCTGCTTGGCCGCATACACCCCAGCGTCGGCACGCAACAGCAAGGCATCAGCGCCCTCTCCTTCGCGCCAGCCAGCAACACCGAAGCTCGCGGTGACCTTGCCCACTCCTTCAATGGGCACGCTACGCACCGCTTGCCACAGCTCCATGGCCAGCACCCGCGCCTGTTCTGCATTGCTGCCCGGGCACAGCACCATGAACTCCTCGCCCCCCAAGCGGCAGAACACATCAGTACGGCGCAACCGCTGAGCAATGCGCTGGCACAAACGTCGAAGCACCAAGTCACCCACGGCATGGCCATGGTGATCATTGATCCGCTTGAAATGATCGATGTCGAGCATGATCACGGCTAAGTCCAGCCCGCCACGCTGGGCGCGTTCAAGTTCGGCCCTCAAGCGCTCCTGGAAATAACGGCGGTTATGTATCCCAGTCAATGCGTCGGTAATCGACAACGCGCGCAACTCTTCCTCGACCCCTTTGAGATCAGAAATATCGGTCTGGTAGCCATGCCACAGCGTGCAACCATCTTCACCAGGCTCTGGGGTCGCCTCGCCACGCACCCAGCGCAGCCCAGCGCGCGGCAGGCACACCCGGTACTCTTCGCGCCACGCGCACAGGTGTTCGGCAGAGTAACGCACCGAGCGGCGCACACGCTCCAGATCGTCAGGATGAATGCGCTCGAATACCGCCGTAGCATCCTTGCGCAGCAGCTGCAGGTCGATTTCGTAGATATCGAACAGCCCTTGGCTCGCATAGGGGAAGCAGGAGTGCCCGTCGGCATCCAGCCGATACTGATAGATCCCCCCCGGTACTTGCGCGCTGAGTTTCTCCAGTAGACGATCACGCATGGCCAACGCCTCCAGCACACGTCGTCGCTCGGTGACGTCGATGCAGATGGCCAGGTAGCCTACCCAGAGCCCCTGCTCATCGAGCACGGCGGTGACCAGCATGTTGGCTTGTAAATGGCTGCCATCCTTACGCACCAAGGTCCACTCGACCGGCTCACCGCTGCTGTCGTGGATGGTTTCGGCAAACATCGCCTGCCCACCGGCGATTTGGCGCCCGTAACGGGTGCTCAATGCTTGGGCCCGCTGGTTCAGCTCCTCAGGCAACACCAGATCCTCAAGTTGCAGATGCCCGATGGCTTGATTGGCCGAATAACCAAGCATGCGCTCGGCACCTGTGTTGAAGGTGCTGATAACGCCCTTGAGGCTGGTGGCGATGATCGCTACTTGCGTTGCCGCATCCAGCACGCTGCGCAGCCGGTTGTGGGTTTCGCGCAACGACTGCTCGCTGATCTGCAACTGCGCCGTGCGCTGTTCGACCAGCGCCAAGGCGCGCTGCCGTTGACTGAACAGACTGTAAAGAAGCGTGCTCAACAACAGGCTCAACAAACCACCCAGTAACGTAACGGCAAAAGCTGCCGAAGACTGGTTGGCCTTCTGAAAGGCCTGGCTAGGGCGAATGTCCAGCTGGAAAGCGTGATCGGCCAGGTGCAGCAACTGAGTGCTGACCATGCTAAGTGCCGCCACCGGGTTCTGCGAGTCGAACAGCACTTCATGACCACCGCGCCCAGTCGGGTCGGTGATGCGCACTACCAGGTTGTCATCGGCGGCCGCCGGAAGGCCCTCAGTGAGCAACTGGCGCATGTTCATCAGCGCCATGACATAGCCTTGCGGGGGGCCATCGGGCTGAGCATCGGCAAACACCGGAGCCACGATCATCACCCCACGGCTGAACTGCGGCGCAACACTAAGCATGTCCAGCGGTGCAGAAACCGCCATACTGCCTGGATGCACCGCCCGCGCCAAGGTCTGCTCACGTGCCGGCTGGCTGCGCAGGTCGAGCCCGTAAGGTTGCCCTTGCAAGGCATCGGCCTGGGTGTAGAGCACCGGGTAATAATGATCCCGCGCAGGTGCCGACTGCCAATTACCCGAAGCATCAAGCTGGCGTATCTGGTAATCGTGGCCAAGCCAGCCACTGGCCTGGCGCTCGAACTCACGTCGTTGCGACGCCTCTACTCGCGGTGCCCAGGAATAAGCCTGGGTTCGTTGCAGCAAGGCTCGGGCATAGCCCTCGAACTCGCTTGGCGTAATATCCCTGGAGTAGGTGAAAAAACGCCGCAACCCGTCCAGGCGCTGCTCCTGATCGTCGAAGCGCTCAGCAATCCGGCTTTGACGTTCAGTGGCCAGCAGCTCGAAGCGCTGACGCAGCTGTTGCTTGTAAAGTGCCTGGGCAGCCAAGGCCAGGCCCGCCGTCAGCAGAGCACCGGCCACCAACGCCACCAACGCCACCGCCCAGCCAGCCAATGCCTCGCTGCACAGACCCAACACCTTCGCACGTACGCCCCACTTCGACATAGATCAATCTCATCACGTCAGCGTCCTGCGAAATCTCGGCCATCAGCTGAGTTATAGCTATTGGCCACTAAGCGCGCAACGCGCCTTTTCGACTTAGCGCAATTGCAGGCGCCAGGCGCGGTGAATGCGGTTGTTGCGCGCGAAGTCCGGGTCCAGCGTCTGAGCGCTGATTTCCTCGACCACATAGCGCGTGCTCAAGTGCTCATCAAGCTGGAACTTGCGGAAGTTGTTGGAGAAATATAGGACCCCCCCCGGCGCCAGACGAGCCATTGCCAGATCAAGCAGTTGCACATGGTCGCGCTGAACGTCGAACACACCTTCCATGCGTTTGGAGTTCGAGAAAGTTGGCGGGTCGATGAAGATCAGATCGTAGCTGTCGCGGTTGGCTTCAAGCCAGGCCATTACATCGCCCTGCTCCAGCCGGTTACGCTCGGAAAAGCCGTTCAGCGACAAATTCCGGCGGGCCCAGTCCAGGTAGGTTTTCGACAGGTCGACACTGGTGGTACTGCGCGCACCGCCCTTGGCTGCATGCACGGTGGCCGTGGCCGTGTAACAGAACAGGTTGAGGAAACGCTTGCCGTCGGCCTCACGCTGGATACGCATGCGCATGGGGCGGTGATCGAGGAAAAGGCCGGTATCGAGGTAGTCAGTGAGGTTGACCAGCAGTTTCACACCACCTTCATTGACCTCCTGGAAACGCCCTTCAGTGGCCTGACGCTCGTACTGACGGGTGCCGCTCTGGCGCTCACGGCGCTTGAGCACCACACGTTGAGGATCAATGCCAAGGGCCTGGGGGATTGCAGCCAGGGCATCGAGCAAGCGTCCCTGTGCCTTGTCCGGGTCGATCGAGCGAGGCGCTGCGTATTCCTGCACATGCACCCAGTCGTGATACAGGTCGACCGCCAGGGCGTATTCAGGCATATCGGCATCGTAAAGACGGTAGCAGTCGACCTGCTCCCGACGCGCCCACTTACCGAGCTGCTTGAGGTTTTTCTGCAATCGGTTGGCGAACATCTGCGCGCCTTCAGATAGGCGTGCCGGCACGCTGGCGACTGCCGCAGGGCGGCGGTCCTGGCCATGTTCGGGCTGAGCTTCGCGGCGTTCACCAGTGACGAACTGGTCAGGCTGCACCTTGAACAGCAACAGCTTGCACGGCAAGGCGCCGTTCCAGAAGGCATATTGTTTGTGGCTGCGGATACCCATGCGCTTGCCCAGTTCGGGTGCGCCGGTGAACACCGCTGCTTCCCAACCCATGCAAGCCTGGCGCAGGCGTTCACCGAGGTTCTGATAAAGGTACAACAGGCTGGCTTCGTCACCCAGGCGCTCACCATACGGTGGGTTGCTGATGACCAGGCCTTTCTGGTTCTGGTCCGGGCGCGGCTCGAAGGTGCTGACTTCACCTTGGTAAATCTTGACCCAATCGCCAAGGCCTGCGCGCTCGACGTTATTACGCCCCGGCTGGATCAGCCGCGGGTCAGCCTCATAGCCGCGAATCCACAGCGGTGGCTTGGCAAGGCCGGCCTGCGCTCGGGCCTGCGCTTGTTCGTGCACTTTACGCCAGGTCGCCGGCACATGGCCGAGCCAGGCGCTGAAACCCCAGCGCTCACGCTTGAGGTTGGGCGCAATATCGGCAGCGATCATCGCAGCCTCCACCAGGAAGGTACCTACACCGCACATCGGGTCGGCCAAGGCGCCGCCTTGGGCAGCGATACGTGGCCAGCCAGCGCGAATCAGCACGGCAGCCGCGAGGTTTTCCTTCAGCGGCGCGGCGCCTTGCTGCAGGCGATACCCACGCTGGTGCAGGCTGTGCCCAGACAGATCGAGAGAGAGAATGGCCTCGCCTCGGTCAAGGCGCAGATGCACACGTACATCCGGGTCGAGCTTCTCAACCGATGGGCGCATACCCTCACGGTTGCGCAACTTGTCGACGATGGCATCCTTGACCTTCAACGCCCCGAAATGGGTATTGTCGATGCCTGAGCCGTGGCCACTGAACTCCACGGCCAGCGTACCGTCGGCAGCCAGGTGGTCGGCCCAGTCGACAGCGTGCACGCCATCGTAAAGGTCATCGGCATTCTTCATCGAGAAGCGTTTGAGCACCAGCAACACTCGGTTGGCCAAGCGCGACCAGAGGCACAGGCGGTAGGCAGTTTCCATGTCGGCCTCGCCACGGATGGCCGAGGTGTGCTCGCGTACATCATCGAGGCCAAGGCCGCGGGCCTCTTCGGCAAGCAGGCCTTCGAGGCCTTTGGGGCAGGTGAGATAGAGTTCGAAACGATCCGACATGAGTTTTCCAGCGCCTTGGGCTATGTAAGTGGCAAGGCGACGCATCACCTTGCCGATGTTTGCCCGAATACCCTTTGAGCAGGCATCCGAGTGGCCATACCTTGCTGCTTGATTGCAGCCGGGTGGCCAGGCCGCCTGTTTTGATCCGCCGCTCGCCAGGTAGCAAGAACAGCTTAGATCATCAGGCAGTACAGATAATTTCCACGAACTACGGAGCCAGCGTGACCCTTCGTCGCATTACTAGATATTTCTTCGCCCCCGTCGCAACGCTGGCGAAATGACGTCAAGGTTCCGCAAAACCCCGATGTGTGCGGGCCAAACCGCAAATAGGGTTGAGTCGCATTTATTTACTTATCCCTTCACCCTAGGAAAGGTTACGTCCTTATGACAAATCGATCATTCACACCGTGACCTGCATTCGTTAGAACTGGTCTCAGGCCGCTTCGCAACGAGGCGGCACATTCAGCTCGCCACGCCGGCAGCGAGCGCAAACCGGCAGAAAGACTCTGCCCGGCCTCGGAGAGGCCGACGGGACATTACAGTCAACAAGTGAGGGCAACACCCTATGAGAAGACTTAAGCGTGATCCGTTGGAAAGAGCATATTCACGTGGCTACCAATATGGGGTCACCGGCAAATCCCGCGAACTTTGCCCGTTTACACTTCCTTCGGTACGTCAAGCCTGGATCAATGGCTGGCGCGAAGGTCGCGGCGATAACTGGGACGGCATGACTGGCACCGCTGGCATCCATAGACTCAACGAAAATCACGCCGTTGGCTGAACGAGGACACTGAATTCGAGTCACCATGCGCGCCCCATCCGGGCGGCGGGCTTCGGCCCAGGGGCCCCTTGATGGGGCCCTTTTTTGTGTTTGCCTCAGGCCTTGGGCATCGCCGCGATCGCATCTACCGCTTCGCGTATCAGCTGCGGCCCCCTGTAAATGAAGCCCGAGTAGATTTGCACCAGGCTCGCGCCTGCTGCGATTTTCTCGGCTGCATGACGGCCTTCGGTAATGCCGCCAGCGGCGATGATCGGCAGCTTGCCACCCAGCTCACCAGCCAGCACTTTCACGATGTGCGTGCTCTTATGCAGTACCGGAGCACCGGACAGCCCACCGGCCTCAGCACCGAACTCTAAGCCTTCGACCCCTTCGCGGCTCAACGTGGTGTTTGTGGCGATTACCGCGTCCATGCCCGAGGTCATCAGCGCCGAGGCCACCAATGCAGTTTCCTCATCGCTCATGTCCGGGGCAATCTTGATTGCCAGAGGTACCCGCTTGCCATGTTGTGCAGCCAACTGCTCACGTCGTTCGGCCAAGGCATCGAGCAGTTGCTTGAGCGAATCGCCGAACTGCAGACTACGCAGGCCCGGGGTATTTGGCGAGCTGACATTCACGGTGATGTAGCTGGCTTGGGTGTAAACCTTGTCCAGACAGATCAGGTAGTCGTCGACTGCGCGCTCGACTGGAGTATCGAAGTTCTTGCCGATGTTGATACCCAGTACGCCGGTGTAACGCGATGCACGCACGCGCTCGAGCAGGTGGTCGACACCCATGTTGTTGAAGCCCATGCGATTGATGATCGCGGTCGCCTGCGGCAGGCGGAACAGCCGCGGCTTGGGATTACCTGGCTGCGGGCGCGGAGTTACGGTGCCGATTTCGACGAAACCAAAGCCCAACTGGGCAAAACCGTCGATGGCCGCGCCATTCTTGTCCAGGCCCGCTGCCAGCCCCACCGGGTTGGCGAAGTTCAACCCCATCACGGTCACCGGCAACGCAGCCGGCTGCTTGCAGAGCATGCCATTGAGCCCAAGCCGGCCACCGGCGCCGATCAGGTCCAGGGACAAGTCATGAGAGGTTTCCGGGGAAAGCTTGAACAGCAGCTGGCGGGCCAGGTTATACATGGGTGAGAAAGGCTCGGGGTGAGTGAGGCAGCGATTATAGCCAGCACTGGCCTTGCATGACAGGGGCTTGGCACATGGGGTGCGACTTCACTTGCCTACTGCTTAGTCAGAACGGACAGGTGAATGCTTGAGTACACCGCCTCTGGCCTGGGTACAGGGCAGCGATGCGCCGGAAAAAACAGCCCCAACGTCGGCTCCATGGCGCTGTGCGATTGCGCTTCGGTGGTGGTCGCCGCTACTCAGAGCCGCTGAACGAGCGTGGTGAAGGCCAGCATTGGCTTGGTCGCTCATACCAGTTGCTTGAGGATGAGCCACTCAGAGCCTGACGAACCTTGGCCATGTTATCGCTGCTGCTTAATCTGGTGCTGCTCTGCGCGCTGCTAAGGGATAAGCGCGAAAGGCAGGCCACGGCGCCAGCCACACGAATTACAGGCAAAGAAAAACCCGGCCTCGGCCGGGTTTTTCTTTGAAGCATCAAACCAATTACTTGGCCTGGGCTTCTACCTGAGCTTCAACGCGACGGTTGATAGCGCGGCCTTCTTCGGTGGCGTTATCAGCAACCGGACGGGTTTCGCCGTAGCCTACCGATTGAACGCGGCTCGACTCAACGCCGTACTGCTGGGTCAGCACTTGCTTGACAGCGTTGGCACGACGCTCGGACAGCTTCTGGTTGTAAGCGTCTGGACCTACGGAGTCAGTGTGACCCTCAACCACGGTGGTGGTTTGTGGGTACTGCTTCATGAAGTCAGCCAGGTTCTTGATGTCGCCGTAGCTGTTTGGCTTGACGACCGACTTGTCGAAGTCGAACTTGACGTCCAGCTCAACGCGAACGACTTCGGCAACAGCCGGGCAGCCATCAGCGTCAACGGTAACGTTGGCTGGGGTGTCTGGGCACTTGTCGACGTTGTCGCAAACGCCGTCGTTGTCGGAGTCGGAGCAAACTTCAGCAACTGGAGCTGGTGCTGGAGCTGGAGCTTTGCCACCGCTGCCACCGAAGTTCAGACCAACACCAACCGACGGACCCCACTCGGTGTAGCCGCTGTCGATGTTGTAGTTGGCTTCAACGCCAGCACGGGCGAAGAACATGTCGGTGATGTACCACTTGGCGCCAGCGCCAACGTTGGCGAAGGTGGAGTGGTCACGGCCGTTACGAGTGGCTTGGCCCAGGCTCTCGTGAGCGAAGCCAGCCGATACGTATGGACGCAGAGCGTCGCCAACGGTACCGAAGTGGTAGGTAGCGTCCAGCTTGGCCTTCGAACCTTTGATGTTCTTGTTGAAGACTTCGCCACGGGCGTTGTGAGTTTCGTTGTAGCCCAGGTCCAGGGATACGTCGTCAGTCAGGAAGTAACCCAGACGAACACCAGGGTTGGTGCCGTCGTTCTTGAAGTTACGCTCGCTGTCGTAGTACTGCTTGGTCACGTTGCCTTCGATTTCGACCGCGCCTTGGCCTTGAGCCATAACGCCGAACGAAGTAGCAGCGACGAGCGAGCCAATGGCCAAGCCCAAGGTGTTTTTCAGTTTCATCCGTTAAATCCCCATCTGGTGATAGTTAAGCAGTCCCACCAATCCGGGGGGACAACTCGACGGCAAGTCTAGCAGAACTCACCGATTCGTTAGAGATATTTGCTGCGGACTAAGTTTCATCCAATCCGGCAAATTTCTCACGAAGCTTGTCTAGGGCGCGCTTGTAGCGCATTTTCGTTGCGCTCAAGCCCATGTGCATGATGTCGGCGATCTCCTGGAACTCCAGCTCTGCGACAAAACGCAGCACCAGAATTTCCCGATCGATCGGGTTCACATGCACCAGCCACCTGTCCAGCCCGCCTTTTTCTTCCGGTTTCGGAGCCTTTTCCTCGGACGCCTCTTCTATAGGGTCCAGGCTCAAGGCATCCATCAACCGGCGTTTTCGACGCTCCTTGCGGTACTGGGTAATGCATTCGTTGTAGGTAATGCTGTAGAGCCAGGTCTTGAACTTGGACTTACCCTCGAAGTTCTTCAGGCCATACAGCACCTTCAGCATCACCTCCTGACAGACATCATCAGCATCGCGGTCGTTCCCTAGGTAACGCGCACAGACGTTGAAAAGGGTCCGCTGGTAGCGCCGCATGAGCTCCTCATAGGCGCGGGTAACGTGATACAGCTCCTCATGCGAACGCGCCACCAACTCCTCGTCGGTGAGTTCGCGGGGGTCATAACGCATGGGCGGCGAATGAACTTTATTCAAAACAGGTCTGGCCGACAGTCAGGTCAATGTCGCCGCTCAGCCCCCTTGGGCTGATTTCGCGGCGGCATACATTAACAGCTTTTGTGCGGTTAGCGGCTGTTGACTCGCTGCTCAAGGAGCACGCGATTGGACAGCGATACCAACTCACCCTCATCGGTCAGCAGGGTCGTCTTGACCGTGCCGATCTCCTCGATCATGCCTTCGACCTCTCCAACGCGCACTTGCTGGCCGACCTGGAACAGTTCACGCACATAAATGCCCGCCAAAATTTGCCCGGCGATTTCGCGGCTGCCGAGGCCCATGGCCAGCGCAACGGCCAGACCAACGGTAATCAGCCCGATGACGATCACATGGTTGAGCAGGTCGGTCTTGACCTCGAGCTGGCTGATCGCCACCGAGATGCTGATGATGATCACCAGGCCCTGGGTGATGCGCCCAAGGCCGGCGGAGTATTCCAAGCCGATACCCTCGGCAGCGCCACGCACTAAGCCATTGGCCACCTGCGCCAACAGCACGCCGGCCAGCAGCACCAACGCTGCGCCAAATACCTTGGGCAGGTATAAAGCAAGCATGTCCAGAGTGGCCGAAACCCGCTCAAGGCCGAGGGATTCAGCGGCCGAAACCAGGAAGATCAGAAGCACGAACCAGTAGACGATCTTGCCGATCAGCGTCGAGATCGGTACCTGGATGCCAACCCGGCCAAGCATCTTGGTCAACCCGGTGCCCGCCATCAGGCGGTCCAGGCCGAACTTGGCCAGCAGTTTGGAAAGCAGCGTGTCGAGCAGCTTGGCCACGACAAAACCGAGCAGCACCACGACCAGCGCGCCGAACAGGTTGGGGATGAAGTTCGCTACCTTGGTCCATAGGGCGGTCATCGCAGTGACCAGGCTCTGGGTCCAGAGATCGAGTTCCATATTCAATCGGCCTTATCTGCTTTGCTGCCAGCGGCAGCGTTGCGGGTAGAGTGTCGACGCACCGGCGCGACGTGCGCCGAGCCATTGTTCACGGCGATCAGCAATGCCTGGCTCCAGCGGCCAAGCAGGCTGAACAGATCGCCGGCACCGACCTGGCGGTTGGCGGTTTTCAGCACGCGGCCCAGGCACGCGGCATCGTCTCGCTCCTCACCGGAGGGCGATGCGTTGAGCAGGTCACGCAAAGATTGTTCAAACGGATCGTGCATGGGCACCTCGCGCATTGTCAGTCAGAGACGAGATGGCCGGGCGATGGGTCACACATCGCACTGCAACGAATGTTTCAAGATCGCTCGGCACCTTCATACCCAACGCAACCGCCGGAACAACCACCACTGCCCCACGGCCAGCGCCAACACCACGATGCACGCCAACAAAAAGCCGTAAGGGTTGCTCGCCCCTGGTATGCCACCGACATTGATGCCCAGCAACCCGGTGATGAAACTCATGGGCAGGAAGATGCAAGTGATGATGCCGAAACGGTACATGGTGCGGTTCATCCGCTCGTTGAGGCGGCGATCCTCGCTCTCCAGCACCAACGCTGCCCGTTCGCGGGTCAGTTCGAGCTCTTCGAGGTAGCGGATAAGGCTGTTGTTGAGCTCGTTCCAGTAATCGGCGTCGGCATCGCAGAACCAGCTCCATTTGCTGCGCGACAACTGCGCATAGATCTCCCTCTGCGGCGCCAGAAACCGCCGCAAGCCCGCCGCACGGCGACGGATTTGCTGCAGGCTGCCATGCTCCGGGGTGTACCTCTCGTCGGACTCGACTTTTTCCTCTTCAAGGTCGACCAGTTCTGAGAGGTCGCTGACCAGGCTCTGGACTTTCTCGGTCAGCAGTTCGCCCATCAGCAGCAACAGTTCGGACGCCGATTTCGGCCCTCTACCCTCCTCCAGTTGCTGCAACACTTCATCGCTGGCACGCAGCGGCCGCAAGCGCAGCGAGATTACCCGCTGCGCCTGCGCATGGATGCGCACCGAGACCATGTCCTCAGGCTCTGCGCCCGGATTGAGGTTGACCCCACGCAAAAACAACAGCAGCTGTTCACCGGGCTGAGGCAGCAAGCGCGGCCGGGTGTTTTCCTCGAGCAGCAAGTCGCAAGCGAACTCGCTCAAGCCACTATCGTGCAACAGCCAACTGCGCGTTTGCGGATGACTGCGATCCCAGTGCAACCACAAGCTTTCCTGAGGCTGCAATTGCAGGCCATCCAGCTCGGTGCGGGCAATAGCACGTGCGCCGCCTTCACCATCGAGCACCAGGGCATGCACCAGCCCCCACTGCGCGTTGTCTTCCTCGAACATCAAAGCTCCATCAGCGCCAGCAGCGCGTTACTCCGGCATTTTCAGTGGGCTTGGCGAGATGATCACGCCATTGTTGTCGGCGTAGAGGTATTCACCAGGGCGGAAAGTGACACCTGCAAAAGTGACCGCCACGTTGAGGTCGCCTATGCCGCGCTTGTCGGTTTTCATCGGATGGCTGGCCAAGGCTTGCACCCCGACGTCGGTCTGAATCAGCACGTCCACATCGCGGACGCAACCATAGATCACCAGGCCTTCCCAACCATTTTTCGCTGCCTTTTCAGCGAGCATGTCACCGAGCAGCGCACGACGCAGCGAGCCTCCCCCATCGACCACCAGGACTTTGCCAGTGCCATCGAGCTCGACCTGCTCTTTGACCAGGGAGTTGTCTTCGAAGCATTTGATGGTGACGATCTGGCCACCGAATGAATCACGGCCACCGAAGTTGCTGAACATAGGTTCGAGCACCTGGACCAGGTCCGGGTAGGCGTCACACAGGTCGGGCGTTACGTAATGCTGCATGGGAAGCTCCTGTCAGTCACAACGAAAGCGGGTGTTGGCCAAGGCTACACCGTAGACGCGGGTGTAGTCATCCGAGACCGGCAGGTCATGTTTCACCCGCATTGGGTTCTTCGCGGTTGAGCCGGCCACCACAGATGCTGCGCATGCATGCAAATGAGCCCAATACGTGGGTTTACCCGCTAAGCGGCCGGTACAGGTCGGCAAGCCAGTTGCTACCAAAACGAGCCCTTACAACCCCAAAACCCGCGTAGCCGCCATGCATCGAGTATCAGTGAAACGTATTCAGCTGACAGGCACCGCCTCGCGCACCACCGTCGATTCATGTACCGGCACCAGCGGGTCGCGCAACCAGCGCTGCACCAACGGCCAGACCTGCGCCTGTGCCGCCTTGCTTACCAGCATGTCGACGTGACCGAAGGCCTCGAAGCCCTGTTCGACGCCCAGGCGCAGGAACTGCTTGCGCTCGCCACCGAACTGGTCGAACAGCTTACGGCAGGCCCACACCGGGTCCTGGAAGTCGCCGGCCCCGGCCACGGCCAATAGCGGCACATCAACCTCGGCCAAGCCCGCCCACCAGTCGCCCTGTTTGTCACCAAAACGTCCAAACAGGCCGTGCCATCGCATGCTCTCCAGGGCCACGCCAATCGGCTCGTCCTCCGGCCCACGCTTGAAGCGCGGCCCCGAAATCTGCCCCCAACGCTTGAGCAACAGCTTCGCCCCCCAGGTCAGCGGCGGCACCTTCAAGGGCCAGTACACCCGGCTGATCTGGGTACCGAACAACGCAAGGCTGGCCACTTGGTCAGCACTGAGGTAGCCACCCCCCAGGGCCGCAACCAACGTCGTACCGCCCAGCGAGTGGCCGACCCAGTGCGGCACCTGCCCGGTTTGTTCAGCCACGAATGCTGCGATCAACGGCAAGTCATAGCGTGCGTAGTCGCTCACGCTGTTGTGCTTCCAGGCATTGTTGCGCGGCGATAAACCATGCCCGCGCATCTCAGGTACCCATACATCGAACCCGGCCCGCGCCAGTTCTGCGCCCAGGCCAATACCCTTGGGCGAATACCAGAAACGCCGGTTCGAGAAGCTACCGTGCAGCAGAATTACCGGCACCCCCTCGGCCCGGCCGTGATCGGCCAGCCCCAGACGGGTCACAGCCAATTCGACGCTGGCGTCGGGGCTGTTGCCGGCTTTGATGCGGTATACGTCTTCACTGAGGTCACCGCGGCGCTCGGCACTGAGCAAGGCCACGGGAAAAAGATTGCTGCTGCTTTGCATAAGGTTGCTTGATGCACAAAAAAGGGCGTGATCCATCGCTGGAACCCGCCCTGGAAAAAACCAGGCGTGGGCGCGCCAGATGCGCCCACGCAATTTACCGTATCAGGCCGCGCCTTGGCCTTCGGCCAGGAAGAACCAGGTTTCAAGAACCGAATCCGGGTTCAGCGACACGCTTTCGATGCCCTGCTCCATCAGCCATTTGGCCAGGTCCGGGTGGTCCGAGGGGCCCTGACCGCAGATGCCGATGTACTTGCCAGCCTTGTTGCACGCGGCAATGGCGTTGGCCAGCAATTTCTTCACCGCAGGGTTTCGCTCATCGAACAGGTGGGCAATGATGCCAGAGTCGCGGTCCAGGCCCAGGGTGAGCTGAGTCAGGTCGTTGGAGCCGATGGAGAAACCGTCGAAATATTCGAGGAACTCTTCGGCAAGGATCGCGTTGGACGGCAGTTCGCACATCATGATTACGCGCAGACCGTTATCGCCACGGGCCAACCCGTTTTCAGCCAGCAGATCGACCACCTGGCTGGCCTCGCCCAGGGTCCGCACGAACGGCACCATGATCTCGACGTTGGTCAGGCCCATCTCGTTGCGCACGCGCTTGAGGGCTCGGCACTCGAGCTCGAAGCAGTCACGGAACGACTCGCTGATGTATCGCGAAGCCCCGCGGAAGCCCAGCATCGGGTTTTCTTCTTCCGGTTCGTAAAGCTTTCCGCCAATCAGGTTGGCGTACTCGTTGGACTTGAAGTCCGAAAGGCGCACGATGACCTTTTTCGGGTAGAAGGCCGCAGCCAAGGTGCTGATACCCTCCACCAGTTTTTCGACATAGAAGCCGACCGGGTCGTGATAACCGGCGATGCGCTTGTCGACGCTCTCTTTAAGCTCCGGTGGCAGCCCGGCGTAGTTCAGCAGTGCCTTGGGGTGCACGCCGATCATACGGTTGATGATGAACTCCAGGCGCGCCAAACCAACGCCGGCATTGGGCAACTGGGCGAAGTCGAAGGCACGGTCGGGGTTGCCGACGTTCATCATGATTTTGAACGGCAGCTCTGGCATGGCATCCACCGAGTTCTGCTTGACGTCAAAGCCCAGCTCACCTTCGAAGATGAAACCGGTGTCGCCCTCGGCGCAGGACACCGTCACGCCCTGACCGTCCTTGAGCACCTGAGTGGCGTTGCCGCAACCAACTACGGCTGGAATGCCCAGCTCACGCGCGATGATAGCGGCGTGGCAGGTACGCCCGCCGCGGTTGGTGACGATGGCGCTGGCGCGCTTCATCACCGGCTCCCAGTCCGGGTCGGTCATATCGGAAACCAGCACGTCGCCCGGCTGCACTTTGTCCATCTCGGACACGTCGTTGATCACACGCACCTTGCCTGCACCAATGCGTTGGCCGATGGCGCGACCTTCCACCAGAACGGTGCCCTTTTCTTTGAGCAGGTAACGCTCCATGACGTTGGCGCTGGCGCGGCTCTTCACGGTCTCGGGGCGGGCCTGGACGATGTACAGCTGGCCGTCGTCACCATCCTTGGCCCACTCGATGTCCATCGGGCGCTGGTAGTGCTCTTCGATGATCATCGCCTGCTTGGCCAGCTCGTTGACTTCTTCGTCGCTCAGGCAGAAACGCGCGCGCTCGGCACGCTCGACTTCCACGGTTTTGACCGAGCGGCCGGCCTTGGCTTCATCGCCATAGACCATCTTGATGGCCTTGCTACCCAGGTTGCGGCGCAGGATGGCCGGACGGCCAGCCTTCAGGGTTTGCTTGTGAACGTAGAATTCGTCAGGGTTGACCGCACCCTGCACCACGGTTTCACCCAGGCCATAGGCGCCGGTGATGAACACCACGTCACGGAAACCCGACTCGGTGTCGAGGGTGAACATCACCCCAGCGGTACCGGTTTCGGAGCGGACCATGCGCTGCACGCCTGCGGACAGGGCCACCAGCTTGTGGTCGAAGCCCTGGTGGACGCGATAGGCAATGGCACGGTCGTTGAACAGCGAGGCGAACACTTCCTTGGCCGCACGGATCACGTTGTCGACGCCACGGATATTCAGGAAGGTTTCCTGTTGACCGGCGAACGAGGCGTCCGGCAGGTCTTCGGCGGTGGCCGAGGAACGCACGGCCACAGCGATATTGTCATTGCCCTTGGACATTTCGGCGAACGCGGTTCGGATTTCCGAATCAAGGCGTGCCGGGAATTCAGCCTCCATCACCCATTGGCGGATTTGCGCGCCAGTCTTGGCCAGGGCGTTGACGTCGTCTACATCCAAGGCGTCGAGGGCCGCGTGGATCTTGTCGTTCAGGCCACTTTGCTCGAGAAAGTCGCGGTATGCCTGAGCCGTAGTGGCAAAGCCGCCCGGTACCGACACGCCTTTACCGACGAGGTTACTGATCATCTCGCCCAGGGATGCGTTCTTGCCCCCCACGTGCTCTACATCATGGACGCCGAGCTTATCGAGGGAAACTACGTACTCTACCAAGGTGATCTCTCCACTAACTGTTGGGAAAAGCGCTGGGGCGCCCGCCTGCCGCTGTGACTTGGCCGGACGCTGGTGGCCTGTACCTGGAAAATAGATTCGCAAAATATGGCAGAATGCCGACAGCCGCATTCGGCAAACCGAACTTATCATATCCAAGAAACGACATCAGCTTAAGGCCCAGATCGCAAATGAAACGAACCGCGTTCTTCATCTCCGATGGCACCGGCATCACAGCCGAAACCCTGGGCCAGAGCCTCCTCGCTCAATTCGAGAGCATTCCTTTCAATAAATTTACCCGCCCGTACATCGATAGCCCCGACAAAGCCCGTGCGATGGTGCAGCAAATCAACACGGCGGCAGAGCGTGACGGCATGCGCCCGATCATCTTCGACACCATCGTCAATCAGGACATCCGCGAGATACTGGCGACGTCGAACGGGTTCATGATCGACATCTTTTCGACGTTTTTATCCCCGCTCGAGCAGGAATTGACTGCCCATTCGTCGTATTCGGTGGGCAAATCTCACTCAATCGGCGGCAACTCCAATTACATGGAGCGCATCGAAGCGGTGAATTTCGCCCTGGATAACGACGACGGCGCACGCACTCACTATTACGACAAAGCCGACCTGATCCTGGTGGGCGTGTCACGCTGTGGCAAGACCCCGACCTGCCTGTACATGGCTATGCAGTTCGGTATCCGCGCAGCGAACTATCCGCTGACCGAAGACGACATGGAACGCCTGCAACTGCCGGCGGTATTGAAGAAGTACCATCACAAGCTGTTCGGGCTGACCATCGACCCCGACCGCCTGACCGCCATCCGCCACGAGCGCAAGCCCAACAGCCGATATTCAAGCTTTGCCCAGTGCGAATTCGAGGTACGCGAGGTGGAGAGCCTGTTCCGCCGGGAGAACATCCCCAACATCAATTCCACGCATTTTTCGGTGGAAGAGATTTCGGCGAAAATTCTGGTGGAAAAAGGTGTGGAGCGCAGGTTCAAGTAAGCCTGCCAAAGGGGCGCTTCAGCAATAAAAAAGCCCCGGCATCACTGCCGGGGCTTTGTTTTAGGACGGCACCGCCGCCGCCTGCCCACTCATTGCCAGGTCGACCAGCTCGCGGTTGGCCACCGCATACATCGCATAGTCGTTACCCGTGGCATTGCGCAGGTCGTCGAGCATGGCACGCCAGCGCTCTACCATCACCCGATGCTGCTCGGCCCACAGCGCCACCCGTGCGTCCATGTCTTGCGGGGCATCGGCCATTTGCAGCACGGAAATGGTGATCGCTCGCTGCTGCAGGTCGATGTCGTCGCGGAATGCCTCGCGGGCAAGGGCCTGCCAGTTGTTTTCCACCGGCAGGTTGCTGATTTCCTGCAAGTACCAGGTCAGGTCCAGTGCACTACCCACGGCGAAGAACGCCTTGGCCACCTGAGCCGGGTCATGGCCGGTCACATCCGAGGCTTCGATGATCGGCAGCAGGGTGTACAGGTGGGTGGTGCCTGCGACCATGCGCGCCAGCAGCTCGGGTACACCGGCGTCGACAAAGCTCTGGTAGCGCACCATCCAGCGCTCGCGGGTCGGCCCTTCGAGCAGCTCGTCGAGCTTGAGCCCCAGCTGGGCGATCTTTGGCCCGAAGTGCGCAGTGTCGCGCCCTGCATCCTGCTCGTTGCGCCGGCTACGCAGGAACCAGCGGGTGGCACGGCGGCCCAGGCGCATCAGCTCGTCCATCAAGGTCAGCTGGATATCTGCCGGCACCTGATAGTCCAGCGCCTCGATCTGGCGGAACCAGTGCGGCAGGTGGAAGATGTCGCGCACGATCACATAGGCCCCGGCAACGTTGGCCGGGCTCATGCCGGTGGACTCCTTCAAACGCTGGACGAAGGTGATGCCCATGTTGTTGACCAGGTCGTTGGCGATCTGGGTGCTGACGATTTCACGCTTGAGGCGGTGACGACGCATGGCGTCGGCGAACTTGCTGACCAGCGACGGCGGGAAAGCGGTTTCCATGTCACGGGTGAGGTAGTCGTCGTCCGGCACCAGCGACTTGAGCAACTGCTCCTTGAGGTCGATCTTGCTGTACGAAATCAATACCGACAGCTCGGCCCGGGTCAGGCCATGGCCTGCGGCCAGGCGCTCGGCCAATTGCTCTTCGGAAGGCAGAAACTCGATGGCCCGGTCCAGTTTGCCACGGCTTTCCAGGTCAGCCATCAGGCGCTTGTATTCGGCGATCCGTTCGCGGGCGCGGCGCGCTGCCAGGGACAGGGCCTGCGTTTGTTTGTAGTTGTTGCCCAGCACCAGGCTGCCCACTTCCTCGGTCATGCTGCCCAGCAGCTGGTTACGCTGCTTCTCGGTCATGTCGCCACCCTGCACCACTTCATTGAGCAGGATCTTGATGTTGACCTCGTGGTCGGAGCAGTCCACGCCACCGGCGTTATCGATGAAGTCGGTATTGGTAGCCCCGCCATTGAGGCCGAATTCAACACGCCCAAGCTGGGTCATGCCGAGGTTGCCGCCCTCGCCTACCACCTTGCAACGCAGTTCGTTGCCATTGACCCGCAACGCGTCGTTGGCCTTGTCGCCAACATCGGCATGGCTCTCGCTGCTGGCCTTGACGTAGGTGCCGATACCACCGTTCCACAGCAGGTCCACCGGTGCCTTGAGCAGGGCATGCAGCAACTCGGTTGGAGTTAGCCGATCCGCCTCGATGGCGAAGCGCTCCTTCATTTGCGGGCTGATGGCGATACTCTTGGCGCTGCGCGGGAAGATCCCCCCGCCCTCGGACATGATGCTGGTGTCGTAGTCGGTCCAGGCCGAACGCGGCAGGTCGAATAAGCGTTTGCGCTCGGCAAAGCTGGTAGCCGGGTCCGGGTTAGGGTCGATGAAGATATGCAGATGGTTGAACGCTGCCACCAACTGCAGCTTGTCAGACATCAACAGACCGTTGCCGAACACGTCACCGGCCATGTCGCCGACGCCAATCACGGTAATCGGGTCCTGCTGCACGTTGATACCGCGTTCACGGAAGTGACGCTGCACACCCACCCAGGCACCGCGCGCGGTGATGCCCATCTTTTTGTGGTCATACCCGGCCGAACCGCCGGAGGCGAAAGCATCACCCAGCCAGAAGCCGTAATCGATGGCGATACCGTTGGCGATGTCGGAGAAGGTCGCAGTGCCCTTGTCGGCGGCCACCACCAGGTACGGATCGTCATCATCGTGGCGTACCACGTTGGCCGGCGGCACCACGCCTCCGTCCTTGAGGTTGTCGGTGATATCCAGCAGGCCGCTGATGAAAATGCGATAGCAGGCCACGCCCTCGGCGGCGATCTCGTCGCGGGTACCACCCAACGGCAGCCTGCGCGGCAGGAACCCACCCTTGGCACCCACCGGGACGATGACCGAGTTCTTCACTTGCTGGGCTTTGACCAGGCCCAGGACTTCAGTGCGGAAGTCTTCCTCACGATCCGACCAGCGCAGGCCGCCACGGGCGACGTTGCCAAAGCGTAGGTGCACGCCCTCGACCCGTGGCGAATAAACGAATATCTCGAACTTCGGCACCGGTTTGGGCAGTTCAGGGATCAGCCGCGGGTTGAACTTGAAGCTGAAGTACGACTTGCTCTGGCCGTTGGCATCGGGCTGATAGAAGTTGGTACGCAGCGTGGCTTTGATCAGGTCGAGGTAGCGGCGCAGGATGCGGTCTTCGTTGAGTACCTGCACCTCGTCCAGGGCCGTGAGAATCGCCTGCTCCAGGCGCTGTTGCTTATCGTCCAGGTCATCGACGGTCAGCTTGCGCGCCAGATAGAAGCGGGTCTTGAACAACCGCGTCAGCTCACGAGCGATGTCGGTATGGTTGTTCAGGGTGCTTGCGATGTAGCCGAGGTCGAAGCCCAGGCGGATCTGCTTGAGATAGCGGGCATAGGCGCGCAGCAGAGCCACGTCACGCCATGGCAGGCCGGCGGTGAGCACCAGGCGGTTGAACGCATCGTTCTCGGCATCGCCGTTGACGATGTGGACGAAAGCATCCTGCAGAACGTCGTTGAGCTGCTGGATATCCAGGCTCAGGCCTTCGCTGTAGGTGAACGCGAAGTCGTGGATCCAGTACTCACGCCCGTTGGCGTGGCGCAGGCGGTAGGGAAACTCGCCGAGCACCCGCAGGCCGAGGTTTTCCAGAATCGGCAGAACATCCGAGAGCGCCAGCGGTGTATCGGCGTGATACAGCTTGCAGTGCAGCAGGCGTTCACCCAGGCGCGTAAGCGGCTGATAGAAGCTCATCGCCAGTGGCTTGCTCTGCGACAACGCGAGCACATGCTGCAGGTCGACTACGGCCGAATGGGCCGGGAAGCGCTCGCGGTAGCCTGCGGGGAAGCCTTTGGGGAAGTCCGCGAGGATGTTGGTGCCCTGAGCTTCGCCAAAGTTTTCCACCACCAGCGCCGAGTAATCGTCCTGCCACGAGCGGCAGGCCTGAATCACTTCGTTTTCCAGCTGTTGCGGGTCGATATCGATGCGGTTCTTTGGGTCCACCCGAAGAATCAACTGCACGCGGGCCAGCACCGATTCGGAGAAGAACGTCCAGAACTCGCAGTCGCTGGCCTTCAGGCGCTCCATCAGCACTTGCTGGATTTTCTGCCGCACCTCGGTGGAGTAGATCTCTCGGGGCACGTAAGCCAGGCAGTAGCAGAAGCGGCCATAAGGGTCTTTGCGCAAGAACACGCGGATCTTGTTGCGCTCCTGGATCTGCACGATCGACATCACGGTATTGAACAGCTCGTCGATCGGGGTCTGGAACAGATCGTCGCGCGGCAGCACCTCCAGCACCTGGGCCAGCTCTTTGCCAAGGTGCGCCTTGGGATCGAAACCTGAGCGGCGCTCCACCTCGGCGACCTTGACGCGAATGTACGGGATGGCATGCACACTCTCGCCGTACACCGACGAGGTATACAGGCCCATGAAGCGGTGTTCCTTGATGACCTTGCCGTCCTCGCCCAATTGGCGAATCGACACATAATCCGGGTAAGCAGGGCGATGTACACGGCTGGGCAGCGCGGCCTTGGCGAAAGACAGCAGCAACGGCTCGTTGAGATAGGCCACCGCATAGTCTTCGATGCGCAGCTCTTCAGCCGTAAGGCCCACGCGCAAGCGACGCGGCAGACCCAGGAACGATTGCTCGTCGTAGACCATCTGGCCGCCGGAGCTGTCGGCCTGGACGGTGAATTCTTCATAGCCGAGGAAGGTGAAATGGTTGTCCAGCAGCCATTCGAGGAATGCCTTGACCTCGCCCTTCTCGTGCTGGGCGGGGCCATAGGCGGTGTTTTCCACCTGGGCAACGACGTCACGCAGCTTGGCTTTCATCGGTTCGAAATCAGCGACCGCCACGCGCACTTCGGCCAGCACCTGCTCGATCTCGCGGGTCAGCACGCTGAGCTCGGCAGCGTTGGCGCAGCGGTCGATCTCCAAGTACATCAGCGATTCGTGGCCTACGCCCTCGCCCTGGGTGCCCTTGGGCAGCAGCTCGAGCAACTCGCCATTGGCGCCCCGGCGCACGCTCAGCACCGTAGTCTGCAGGGTATGAATGCTGTAGCCGCGGCGATTGAGCTCGGTACGCACCGAGTCCACCAGGAAGGGTAAGTCGTGGTGCAGTACCTCCACAACAGTGTGGGTGGACTGCCAGCCATTGCGTTCGTAGTCGGGGTTGTACACCCGCACCTGCGGCTGTTGTGGGTCGAAGCGCTCGATGATGCGCCATGCCGACAGGGTGCAACCGGCCAGGTCCGAGAGCCGGCGCTGGGTAAGCTCGTCCATGGAGATGATGCCGAAGAACTGGTCGGCGAACAGCGCCACTTGTGGCAGGGACTGTTCGCTGATGTGCTGCGCCAGGGCCGCTTTCAGTTGATGCTGGAAGTCGGCTTTGCTGGCTGCGGTGAAAAACGCCATCTGTGGTACTCCGCTTGGGCTTTGTATTGGTTGTAGCGTCGTGCACGTCCGCCTTGTACCGATCAACCATAGCCAACCCGTGGCAAGCCGGACGCAAAAAACCAGACATCGAACGTGCCATCCACGTTCGGGCTTGGCGAAGCTTAACGACTGAGCGGTCATTACCGCTTGCGAGGCTGCGACAATTTCGGTCAAGGGCTGGCAATTTACGTTTATGGATGCGTGCAAGGCTGTCAGAATTCCCGCTCAATCCCCTTGACCCGAGTCGTCCTAATGCAAATCCACACCGCCTTGCTGTTCGCCACCCCTTGCGATGACGAGGAAGACAACATGGCGACCTTGTGCTGCCACAGCGACAAGGGGCAGATGTTTCTGCTGACTCGCTACCCTGACGAAGACACCGTCGACCTGACGTTGGATGACGAGCCGTCGACCCTCGACGGGCTGAAGGTGACCTTGAGCGCGCAACGCCTGTTGATCGAGGTGGCCGCCGGGGACCGTGATGCGCTCAAAGGGGATGACACGCTGGAGATCGTGCTGACCTCGACAGGGACTGACCTGGAAGAAGTGGCGCTGACCCTGCGCAACATTCTCGATGGCACCGGCAGCTTGGTCAGCGAACTCTGAGCACCTGCCCACGCCTGCCTGGTGCCCAGCCCACTTGGCAGCGATAAAATTCCCGGCCGCCATTGGTCGGCGCCCCCCTGGATAGATTAAAGTATCACCCCCTGCCAGGTCGTGCGCGACCTGGCGCGAACCCAGGAACCGCCGCCGATGGAACACCGTGAAGCGCTGATCGCGCTACGCACCTTTCTTTCCTCACAGATCCTAGGCCAGGAGAAACTGGTCGAGCGGCTGTTGATCGTGCTGTTGGCCGACGGCCACATGTTGGTCGAGGGTGCCCCTGGCCTGGCCAAGACCAAAGCCATCAAAGAGCTGGCCGAAGGCATCGAGGCACAGTTCCACCGCATACAGTTCACCCCGGACCTGCTGCCGGCCGACATCACCGGCACCGAAATCTACCGCCCGGAAACCGGCAGCTTCGTATTTCAGCAAGGCCCCATATTCCACAACCTGGTGCTGGCCGACGAAATCAACCGCGCCCCGGCCAAGGTCCAGTCGGCACTGCTCGAAGCCATGGCAGAGCGCCAGGTCAGCGTGGGCCGCAGCACCTATGATCTTTCCCCGCTGTTCTTGGTCATGGCCACCCAGAACCCGATCGAGCAGGAAGGCACCTACCCGCTGCCTGAAGCCCAACTCGACCGTTTCCTGATGCATGTGAAAATCGGCTTCCCCGACGCTGCCGTGGAGCGTCGCATTCTCGCCCAGGCCCGTGGTGAAGCACTGGGCGGGGAAGTGAAACCTGAGCGCCGGGTCAGTCAGCAGGCAATCTTCGCCGCGCGCAAGGAAATCCTCGGCCTTTACATGGCAGACGCGGTGGAGGAGTACCTGGTCCAGCTGGTCATGGCTACCCGCACCCCGGCCAAGTTCGACACCGAGCTGGCCGACTGGATCGCCTATGGCGCAAGCCCCCGCGGCTCGATCGCCCTTGACCGCTGCGCCCGCGCCCACGCCTGGCTGGCCGGGCGCGACTTCGTCAGCCCAGAGGATATTCAGGCGGTGCTGTTCGATGTGCTACGCCACCGCATCATCCTCTCGTTCGAAGCTGAGGCGGCAGGAGTGGACCAGGACCGCGTGGTCCAGCGCATCCTCGACGTCGTGGCCGTCGCCTGACCCATGCCCACCACGCTGCAGGCCGAACCCGGCATACGCATCGGCCTTGCCGAACTGATCGACATGCGCCACCGGGTGCGTGAGATTCAGTTGTTTTCCCGCCCTGGCCAGCGCAGCCCGCTGGTGGGGTTGCACCACTCCAAGCTACGCGGGCGCGGCGTCGACTTCGACCAGGTGCGCGTCTACCAGGCCGGTGACGATGTGCGCAACATCGACTGGCGCGTCACTGCACGCACTCAGGAACCGCACACCAAGCTGTTTCACGAAGAACGCGAGCGGCCGATCTTCATCCTCGTGGAACAGAGCCAGCGCCTGTTCTTTGGCTCGGGGCTGATGTTCAAGTCTGTGCTTGCCGCCGAAGCGGCAGCGTTGTTCGGCTGGGCTGCGCTGGGTCACAACGACCGCATCGGCGGCCTGGTGTTCGGCGATAGCGACCATCACGAGATCAAGCCTCGGCGCAGCAAGCAGAGCCTGCTGCAGCTGCTTAACCGCCTGGCCAAGGTCAACCAGGCACTGCATACCGAAGCTGCGCCCCAGGCCGACAGCCTTGGCCTGGCCTTGCGCCGGGCGCGCGAAGTGCTGCGCCCCGGCAGCCTGGCCATCGTCATCTGCGACGAACGCTCGCTCAGTGCCCAGGCCGAACAGCACCTTGCCATGCTTTCGCGCCACTGCGACCTGCTGTTGATGCCAGTGTCCGACCCTCTGGACCATGCCCTGCCCGCTGCCGGCCTGCTGCGCTTTGCCCAGCGTGGCGCACAGCTTGAGCTCGACACCCTGGACCCAAACCTGCGCCAGGCTTACCGTCAACAGGCTGAAGCGCGGATCGAGCGGTGGGAGCTGATGGCGCAGAAACTTCGCGTGGTGTTGATGCCGCTGAGTACCCAGAGTGAGATGATCGAGCAATTGCGCGCGTACCTGAACGCTCAGCGCCCCGGAAGTGACCAATGAACCCGCTGGACCAGTTGCAACCACTGATCGCGCCGCCAGCGATCAGCCTTTGGCCGCCCGCGCCGGGTTGGTGGTTGTTGCTTGCGTTGCTGCCGCTGCTGGGCTGGGGACTGTGGCGGTTGCGCCGCTGGCGGCCGGGCAAACGCCCGGTGGTGCGCGCCGAATTGCCGCTCGACCCGGTGCGGGTGGAGGCCTTGGCCGAACTCGCGCGCCTGCCGCGCCCCTACGACGGCGCACCGGCCGGCGCCTGGCTGCAACAGATCAACGCCTTGCTCAAGCGCCTGTGCCGCAACCACTACCCTGGCGCCAACAGCCATACCTTGAACGGCCGGCAGTGGCTGGCCTTTCTCGACAACCGCTGCCCGGCTGCCGGCCTGACCCGCTGGATGGTGCTGGTCGAAGGCGCCTACAAGCCTGAGTGCAAGCTCGATGACAAAGCCATCGCCGGGCTCAGCCAGGCGGTGGAAACCTGGATCCGCAAACATGTTTGAACTGGCCTGGCCGTGGATCTTCCTGTTGCTGCCGCTACCCTGGCTGTTACGCCTGTTGCTGCCTGCCGCTGACAGTGGCGAGCCGGTGCTCAAGGTTGGCTTCCTTGACGAGCTGGAAGGGCTGGCCGGGCGCCGCGCCCGCCTGAACTTGCCAACCCTGCGCCAACAGGCGCCGTACATGGTGATCTGGCTGTTGCTATTGTTGGCCGCGGCCCGCCCACAGTGGCTCGGCGAGCCCGTGCCGGTGGCGGCCAGTGGCCGTGATCTGCTGGTTGCGGTGGATGTCTCCGGTTCAATGGACTTCCCTGACATGCAGTTCAAAGGCGAAGATGTAAGCCGGCTCGACCTGGTCAAGGCACTGTTGGGCGATTTTCTGCAAGATCGCGAAGGCGATCGGGTGGGGCTGATCCTGTTCGGCAGCCAGGCCTACCTGCAAGCGCCACTGACCTTCGACCGCCGCACGGTGCGGACCTTCCTGGACCAGGCGCAAATCGGCATCGCCGGGAAGAACACCGCCATCGGCGACGCTATCGGCTTGGCAGTCAAACGCCTGCGCCAACGCCCGGCACAAAGCCGGGTGCTGGTACTGGTGACCGATGGTGCCAACAACGGCGGGCAGATCCACCCATTGACCGCCGCCCGCCTGGCAGCCCAGGAAGGAGTAAGAATTTATACCATCGGCATCGGCGCCAACCCGCAAGCCAGCGGCACCCCTGGCCTGCTTGGCCTGAACCCGAGCCTGGACCTGGACGAAGCCTCGCTCAAGGAAATTGCCGACATCACCCATGGCGCCTACTTCCGTGCCCATGATGGCGCTGAGCTGAACGCCATCGGTGACACCCTCGACCAGCTCGAGCCTGTGGCCCAGCAACCGACCCAGGCGCGCACGGCTAAAGCGCTGTATGCCTGGCCCCTGGCCTTGGCTTTGCTGCTCAGCGTGTTGTTGGTGATGGCAGTGCAGTGGCCCGATAACTGGTTGCACAAGGTGCTGCGCAGACCGCGCTTCCTGCAGCCCCATCCAGAATGGCGGCAACGCTTGAAACGCTTGCGCCTGAGGAAACGGCGATGATCGATCTATGGCCACAATGGCTGCGCCCCCTCTGGCTGCTGGTAGTCCCTCTGCTCGGCTGGCTGTTGTTCAAGCTATGGCACCGGCGCAAACGCGCCGGGCGCTGGCAGATGATTCTGCCAGTGGCGTTCCAACCGGTACTGCTCGGCGGCGGCAGCGGCAGTAACAGCAAGCTACCTTGGGTGGCCCTGGGCTTGGCCTGGCTGCTGGTGGTGCTAGCCCTGCTGGGCCCGAGTTGGCAGCGCCTGGAAGAAACCCGTCAGCGCCCGGCCGATCCGCTGGTGATTCTGCTCGAACTGACCCCGCAGATGCTTGCCGAGGATGTGACCCCCAACCGTCTGGAACAGGCCCGGCGCAAGATCCTCGATCTGCTCGAACATCGCAACGATAGCCAGACCGCGCTGGTGGTCTATGCCGGCAGCGCACACACCCTGGTGCCGCTGTCGGATGACCTGAGCACCACGCGCAACCTGCTGGAGGCCATCGACCCATCGATCATGCCCAAACCCGGGCAGCGCGCCGATCTGGCCGTACAGAAAGGCCTGGCGCTGCTGGCCCAGAGCGGCCTGGGTCAGGGTCGCCTGTTGCTGGTGGGCTCGGCGCTCAGTGCAGCCGAGCGCCAAGGCATCACCCAGGCTCTAGGCCGTCAGGGCCCAAGCTTGCTGATGCTGGGCATCGGCACACGCGACGGCGCACCCGTGCGTCAGCCCAACGGAGAATTCCTCAAGGATGACCAGGGTGGCATCCTCGTGCCGCGCCTCGACAGCGCCAGCCTCAAAGGTTTCATCAATGGCACCGGCGGCCGCTACCGGCACGCCCGTATTGATGACCTCGACCTGCGCGGCCTGGGGCTGTTCGACAATCCGCGGCAATTGCGCGATGCTGACCAGACCCTGCAACTGGACAGCTGGGCCGACCAGGGCCACTGGCTGTTGCTGCCCTTGCTGCTACTGGCCGCCTGCGCCGGACGGCGCGGCTGGCTGTTCTGTCTGCCGCTGCTGCTGGCCTTGCCACAGCCCAGCCAGGCTTTGGAGTTCAACGATTTGTGGCTGCGCCCCGACCAGCAGGGCCAACAGCTGCTGAACAAGCAACGCCCTGCCGAGGCCGCACAGCACTTCCGGGACCCGCAATGGCGTGGCATGGCGCTGTACCAGGCCGGCGACTTCGCCGGCGCCGCCGAGGCTTTCGCTCAGGGCGATAGCGCTGCCGACCACTACAATCGAGGCAATGCCCTGGCCCGCAGCGGCGAGTTGGAGGCTGCTTTGGACGCCTACGAACAGGCCCTGGAGCGGCAGCCCGACCTGCAGCCGGCGCTGGCCAATCAGGCACTGGTGCAACAGTTGCTGCAGCAACGCGAGGGCCAGGCGCAAGATCAACCTGCCAACAGCGATGCGCAGAGCCCCCCTGGCAGTGAAACCGAAGGCAACAGCAGCTCGGCCAGTAACCCCGCACAAGGCACGCCAGGCAACGAAGAACAAGCCGCAACCGAGCATGCCGGTGACGGCAACAACGACAGCCAGGCAGCCCCTGGCAACCAGGGCGGCGATGACGACAGTGTCACCCAGCCCCCCCAGCGCCCGGACTCGAGCAACCTCGACGCCGAACAGCGCCAGGCCCTGGAACAATGGCTGCGCGAGATCCCCGACAATCCGGCGGAGCTGCTGCGGCGCAAGTTCTGGTATGAACAGCAATTGCATCAGGAAAAAACACGATGAGTCGCTTCGGCGTCTTTGTTCTGAGTCTGTTTTGGGCCGTCATGGCCCATGCCCTTCCTACGCTGCAGGCCAGTGTTGACCGCACGCGCCTGGAGGCTGGCGAAACCCTTGAGCTGACCCTGGAAAGCCAAGATGTGACCCAGTTCGGCAAGCCCGACCTGCACGCGCTGGAAGACGACTTCGAAGTGCGTGGCACACGCCAGTTGAACAGCCTGCATACGCTGGATGGTGAAACCCGGGCCAGCACCCGCTGGATCATCACCTTGCTGCCAAAGCGCAGCGGCAGCCTGCGAATCCCTGAGCTGCAACTGGGCCAGTCGCAGAGCCAGCCCATCGATGTGCAGGTGTTGCAAGCCGACTCCAGCCGCCCCGAAACCGCCTCGCAAGTCTTCATCGAAGCCACCTTGGACAGCGATGAGGTCTACGTCCAGGCCCAGGCCGTGCTGACGTTGCGCATTTACCATTCGGTGTCGCTGTACGATGACAGCACCTTGAGCCCGCTGCAGCTGGACAACGCCAAGGTGGAACCGTTGGGGGAGTCGCGCACCTACGAGAAAGAAATCAACGGCATACGCCACGGGGTGATCGAAACCCGCTACGCCGTGTATCCCCAGCAAAGCGGTAGCCTGGATATCCCCCCGCTGACCTTCACCGCCACCGCCGCCGACAACGGCGAGCAGCCGGCTGGCACTACCCGCGCTGGCCGCCAAGTGAAGGTCAGCTCACTGCCACTGCACCTGAGTGTTCGCCCGATCCCCAGCGCCTGGCCTGCCAGTGCACCATGGCTCCCGGCACGCGAGCTGACCTTGGAAGAACACTGGAATCCCGACCCAGCCAACCAGTCACCGCAGATTGGCGACTCACTGACCCGTAGTATCACGTTGCGCGCGCAGGGCTTGTCCAGCACCCAGTTGCCACAGTTGCCGGCCACCGAAATCGTCGGTTTGCGCCGCTATCCGGACCAACCGCTGCTACGCAACGAGATCAGCGAACGGGGCATGACTGCCAACCGCGAAGAACGTGAAGCGCTGGTGCCGACCCACAGCGGCAAACTGCCCCTGCCAGCCCTGGAAATCACCTGGTGGAACACGCGTGAAGACCACCTTGAGCACAGCAGCCTGCCAGCGCGTACTCTGGATGTGCAGGATAACCCGGCACTGAGCGCCGACACCCCGGTCGGGGATAACAACGCAGGCAGCCACCTGATCTGGCCGTGGCAGCTGGCGACTTTGGTGTTCGCCCTGACCACGCTCATGGGGTTCGCTCTTTGGTGGCGCGCCCGCTCGCAACCGGCAGTACTGCGTGCTGCGCAGAACGGCCCGAGCCCCCGTACCTTGCTGGACGACCTGAAACGCGCATCCCAGGCCAACGACCCCCAGGCTACCCGCCAGGCCCTGGATGCCTGGGCGCGGCAGCAGCCTGAAACCTTGGCCGAGATGGCTGCGCGCTTCGTGCCGCTGTCCGATGCGCTGGATGGGTTGAACGGGGCGTTGTACAGCGAAAGTGGCCAGTACTGGCAGGGTGAGGATCTGTGGCGCGCGATCAGGACGATTCCGCCGGCTGAGCAGGTATTGTTGCCGGCGGGTGACGGTGGGAGCTTACCGCCGCTTTATCCGAAGTGAGGTGTTGAGGTAGGCCTGGCAAGCACTACGTGCTTTATCGCCGGCGAGACCTGAAACCATTCGCTGCACCCATGGCGAACCAGGCCTGCCCTCGATCTCTAGGACGCAGCTTCAAATCATCCGCTGCCCCTCAAACGGATTCCAGCCATTCACGCCTTTGGCCTGTTTGAGGTAATAAGCCCGATTGGTCAAGAACATGTACAAAAAGGCGAAAGCCATATTGATACCGTTGTCCACCGGGCGCGGGATCTCGGTGCCGGTCGACATTTCATAGAGGCCAAGCAGTACACTGACGACAACCATGCCGCCCAGCATCACCAGGTTCTTCTTCCACATCCCCAGCACGAACCAGTAAATCGGGCCGAAGAAGAAGCCAATGAAGTTGCTGTTGATCAAGATTCTCTTGCGAAAAGGCAAGGCGCGGAACGCGGCTTTGTAAGAAGCGGAAGTCGGTGCGCCGTGCTGCTCGAAGAAGGCAAAGCGTTCCTGCCATTTAGGCTTGAGGTTGCCAGTTGCCGACTGGGATTGCGGGATACCTTCCATAGAAACTCCTTGTAGAAACGTCCGTACTTGTCGAATGGCCATGAACCTGGCGCGGCGCAGGGTAGACCAGCACCCTGAACAAGGCAAGGACCCAAGGGTTCGAAGCATATCAATCCAGTCATCCAGGTGCTGCCCATCCTAACAGGCTCAGCCAAGGCGCGACTGCCCTGTGCACCCGCCTTGGGTTACCATACCCGGCTGCGCAAAGCCCACCATTCACGCCAAGCCCCGGCTTGCTGACTCGATATCGACAGGTCATCCATGCGTCTGTTTCACACCTCCGACTGGCACCTTGGCCAAAGCCTGCACGGCCAGGAACGCGACTTCGAACACGCCTGCTTCCTTGACTGGCTGCTCGGCCAGCTACACCTTCGCCAGCCGGACGCGCTGCTGATCGCCGGGGACATCTTCGACACGGTCAACCCTCCGGTCAAAGCCCAGGAACGGCTCTATGACTTCATCGTCCAGGCCCACGAGCAGCAGCCCAAGCTGCAGATCGTCATGATCGCCGGCAACCACGATTCGGGCTCGCGCATCGAGCTGCCCGCCGCACTCATGCGCCGCCTACGCACCCACGCGCTGGGCCGGGTGCAATGGCTCGACGAAGGCCAGCTCGATGCCGACCGCCTGCTGATCCCGCTCACCAACAGCCGCGGCAAGGTCGCTGCCTGGTGCCTGGCCCTGCCCTTTCTGCGCCCGGCTGAAGTCACTGGCCCGCAGTTGGGCGACGACTACCTGCAAGGCATTACCCAGGTGCATAAACAGCTGATCGGGGCGGCGCAGAAGAAACGCAAGAAAGACCAAGCCCTGATCGCCATCAGCCATGCGCACATGGCGGGTGGTGCCGTGTCGGAGGACTCCGAGCGCAGCCTGATCATCGGCAACGCCGAGGCCCTGCCGGCCAAGTTGTTCGATAAATCGATCAGCTACGTCGCACTCGGCCATCTGCACAAGCCGCAGAAGGTCAACCGCGAAGACCGTATCCGTTACAGTGGCTCGCCGATCCCATTGTCGTTCGCCGAAATCAGCTACCCGCACCAAGTGCTTGAAGTCGAGTTCCAAGGCAGCGAACTGGTCAGCGTCGAAGCTCGCCCGGTACCCCGCGCCGTGGCCCTGCAGCGGGTCGGCCCGGCGCCGCTAGGCGAATTGCTGGAACAACTGGCCGAGTTGCCAGTGATCGACCTGCTCGATGACCCCAACCGCCAGCCGTGGCTGGAAGTGCGGGTAAGGCTGGATGAACCGCAGCCCGACCTGCGCCAGCAAATTGAGGGCGCCCTGCATGGCAAGGCCGTTAGGCTGGTCCGCATCAGTACCGAATATGCAGGCAAAGGCCCTGCAGAAGACGATGACCAGGTGTTCGTCGAGCTGGCGCAGATGACCCCACAGGACCTGTTCAGCCGCGCCTGGGAGCAGGCCTATGGCAACCTTGCCGACGAGCAGGCCCTGGCCGACTTCGCTCTGCTGTTGCAAGACGTTCAGTTGCAAGAGGAACAGCCATGAAGATTCTCGCCATCCGCCTGAAGAACCTGGCCTCCCTGGCCGGCCCAGTCGACATCGATTTCACCACCGAGCCCTTGGCCAGTGCTGGCCTGTTCGCCATCACCGGGCCGACCGGCGCCGGCAAGAGCACCCTGCTCGATGCCTTGTGCCTGGCCTTGTTCGGCACCGTGCCGCGCCTGAACGATATCGCCCGTGAAGCGAAGGTACCGGACGGCGAAGGCGAGATCCCTACATCGGACCCGCGCAACCTCCTGCGTCGCGGGACCGGTAGCGGCTTTGCCGAAGTTGATTTCATCGGCATCGATGGCCATCGCTACCGTGCGCGCTGGGAAGCCAACCGCGCCCGCGACAAGGCCAACGGCAAGCTCCAGCTCAGCCGCCAGAGCCTGTATGACCTCGACAGCGAACAGGTGCTGGGCAGCGGCAAGAACGAATACAAGCAATTGATCGAAGCCCGCCTGGGCCTGAATTTCGAGCAGTTCACCCGTGCAGTGATGCTGGCCCAGAGCGAGTTCGGCGCGTTCCTCAAGGCCGATGACAAAGAGCGCAGCGAGCTTTTGGAAAAGCTCACCAACACCTCCATCTATACCCGTTTGGGCCAGCGTGCGTTCAGCAAGGCCCGGGAAACCGCCGAAACCCACAATGCCCTCAAAGAGCGCGCCAGCCATCTGCTGCCGATGGCCGCTCAAGTGCGCGCTGAGCTCGACCAGCGCCTGGAGCAGGCGTTGCAGCAGTTAAAGGCCGACCAGGCCGGCGAGCGTCAGCTGGAGCAGCAGCGCAACTGGCTCGCTGAACAACGTCAGCTGAACACTCAGCACGCCCAAGCCCAGGCCAGCCTGCAAGCTGCCGAGCAAAGCTGGCAGCAACTGGTCGACCAGCGCATGGACTTGCAGCGCCTCGAGCGCCTGGCGCCGCAGCGGCATCAATTCCACCGCCAGCAGATCCTGCGCCTGCAACTGGCCCCGCTGGCCGAGCAGCTCGCCGAACAACAACGCCAGCAATTGGAGCTGCAGACACACACCGCGGCGTTGGAGCAGGCGCAAATCGCCGCCCGCGAAGCCTTGGCCCACAGCCAGGCCCTGCACAGCGAAAGTGCGCCGCGCCTACGCCAGGCGTTCGCAGGCGAAGACACCTTGGCCCGCCTCGGCCAGCAGCAGCTCGAGCAGCAAACTGCCTGTCAGCTTGCCGAACAGCAGGTGGCCGACGGGCAGCAGCACCTGCTGCAAACCGAGCAACAGCAGCAGCGTTGCGAACAACAGTTGGCGATGATCGACGCCGCCCTGGTCGACAGCCAGCATCTGGCTGGTCTGGCCAATGCCTGGCAGGCCTACCTGCCACAACTCAAGCAAGTGATGTTGATTGGCGGCCGCCTGGCCAAGGGCCGCGAGGAGCTACCGACCCTGCAGGCTCAAGCCAGTCAGGCCAACGCACACCTGCAAGCTGAACGTGAGCAGCTCGAGCTGTTGTTCCGCGAAGCCAAGGCTGAACCCCAAGCGCTGGCTGAACAGATCGACCTGCTCGGCAACATGCTGCAGGACAACCGCAAGCAACAACGCGCCGTCGAGGAGCTATCACGCCTACATGGCCGTGAACAGGAACTGCGCCAACAGCTGGATGCCGTGCGTGAACGTCAGCTGCAAGCCATGCAACAGCGCCAGCAGCTCATCGGCGAAGGGACCGCGGCCAAGGCTGAGCTCGAAGCGGCCGAACAGGCGCTCAATCTTACCCGTCAGTTGCTGCAACGCCAGCGCCTGGCACGTAACACCAGCGTCGAAGAACTGCGCGGCCAACTGCGCGATGGCGAGCCCTGCCCAGTGTGCGGCAGTGCCGATCATCCGTTTCACCAGCCCGACGCACTGCTGCAAAGCCTCGGTCGCCATGATCAGGCTGAAGAGGACGCTGCGCAAAAGCAGGTCGAAACCCTCAACGGCAAACTGGTTGAGCTGCGCACTCAACTCGGTGTAGTGAACGCCCAGCTCAAGGACCATCAGCAACAGCAGCAGACCATGAGCGAGCAGTTGCAGCCACTGCTGGCACAATTGCAAGCCCATAGCCTCTGGCCCGCGCTCGCGCCGCAAGCCGACAAGGCCCGCAGCGCCTGGCTCGACAGCCAGTTACAACGCCTGGAGGAGGAAATCGGCAAGGACGAGAAACGTCAAAGCACCCTGCTCGCCCTGCAAAAAGATGCCGCCCGCCTGAACCAACAATTGCAGGTCGCCGAGCAGGCCCAACAGCAGGCCCAGCGTCATCTGGACCAACAGCACCAGGCAATGGCCAGCGATGAACGGCTGCTGCAACAAGGGCTCGATGACCTGGCAGGTGTGCTGCCGGGCGATGTGCTCAAGGCCTTGGGCGATGACCCAGCCAACGCTTTCATGGCCCTCGACCAGCAGATCTCCCAACGCCTGCAGCAACTGGAGCAGCGCAAGGACGAACAAGACGAGCTGCAGGCGCGCCAGCAACAGTTGGACAAACTGCGCGACCAGCAACAGCTGCGCATTCAGGGGCTGGCGCAGGCGCAGCAGCAGCTCGCCGAACTCGACACGCAACACCAGCAGGCCCAGGCCGCCTTGACCGAGTTGCTGGCCGAACACGCCAGCGCCGAAGCCTGGCAACAGCATCTGGACAGCCAGCTCGAACAAGCCCGCGCCGCCGATGCAGAAACCACCCAGCGCCTTCAGGACCTGCGCACACAGGGCGTGCAACTGGCAAGTGAGCTCAAGGCCACCGCCCAGCAACAGCAGGCGCTGAACGATGAATGCCAGCAGCTGCAAGGCGATATCGCCCAGTGGCGCGCAGCGCACCCAGAGCTCGACGACGCTGGGCTCGATCGCCTGCTAGCCATCGACGAAGGCCAGTTGAGCGAGCTACGCCAGCGCCTGCAACTGGCCGAGAAAACTCTCGAACAGAGCCACGTATTGCTCAAGGAGCGGGCGCAACGGCTAGAGCAGCACGCGGCGCAGATGAGTGTGCAGGCGACCGTCGAAGAGCTTGAGCTCGCCCTGGGCTCGATACGCCAACGCCTGGCCGAGCATGAACAGCTCTGCGCCGAACTGCGCGCGCAGCAAGCCGATGACCAACGCCGCCAGCAGGCGAGCCAGGCGCTGGCGGCAGACATCGAGCAGGCTTACACCCAGTGGCAGCGTTGGGCCCGGCTCAACGCGCTGATCGGCTCGGCCTCAGGCGATGTGTTCCGCAAAATCGCCCAAGGCTACAACCTCGACTTGCTGTTGCACCACGCCAATGCCCAATTGCGCCAATTGGCGCGTCGTTATCGGCTCAAGCGTGGTGGCAGCGCCCTGGGTCTGCTGGTGCTGGATACCGAAATGGGCGATGAACTGCGCTCGGTGCACTCACTGTCTGGCGGTGAGACATTCCTGGTTTCGCTGGCATTGGCCCTGGGCCTGGCCTCGATGGCCTCGAGCACCTTGCGCATTGAATCGCTGTTCATCGATGAAGGGTTTGGTAGCCTGGACCCCGAGTCGCTGCAACTGGCCATGGATGCCCTTGACGGTTTGCAGGCACAGGGGCGCAAGGTCGCGGTCATCTCCCACGTACAGGAAATGCACGAACGGATCCCAGTGCAGATCCAGGTGCGCCGCCAGGGCAATGGGTTGAGCGACGTGCAGGTGTGCGGATGATCCTCTATTCATTCCGCCGCTGCCCCTGGGCGATGCGTGCACGCCTGGCGCTACGCTACGCAGGCTGCACGGTGCAGGTAGTCGAGGTGGCGATGAAAAACAAGCCTGCAGCACTGCTGGCCCTGTCGCCCAAGGGCACGGTGCCGGTGCTCGATACTGGGGCAGGTGTACTGGATGAGAGCCTGGACATCATGCGCTGGGCGCTCGAGCAGCACGATCCACAGGACTGGCGCCTGTTGGCCGACCCCGCTGCTGCACAGCATGCCCAAGCCCTGATAGCCCGTAACGACAGCACGTTCAAGGCGCAGGTGAACCTGTACAAATATGCCGAGCGTTACCCTGAGCATACCCGCGAGCACTACCGCCAGCAGGGGGAGTATTGGCTGGCGGAGCTTGAACAGTTGCTCGAGGGCCGGCCGTATTTGCTGGCCGATCATCCAAGCCTGGCCGACGCCGCCCTGCTACCGCTGGTGCGCCAGTTTGCCGGGGTCGAACCGCAGTGGTTCGCCGAGGCGGCTTATCCGCGTGTGCGCAGCTGGCTGGCGGGGTGGTTGGCTTCGCAGCTGTTCACGTCAGTGATGGCTCGCTAGAACCTGCTTTGCTGCAGCTTGGTTCCTGCTGATGCGGGTTTACCCGCAGGCCAGATCAGTGGCTGTGCTTGCCACTCAACGCCGCATGGAAGGTGGCGCTTTGGCGCAGGTACTGCTGGGTGTAACTGTGGGTTGCCGTTGCCTTGATGCCGTCAGCATGGGCATGGGCTGGCAACACCACAGAAGCAGAAATGGCCGATGCGGCGATAACGGGGAACAGATTGAAGTTCATGGTGGCGGACCTCGACTTGTAGAGTTTGACGTTGAGCCACTTGGGCCTTGGGTCAAACGTACGCCGCCCAGATCCGCTGCAGAAATTCATTGCACTGCTAAGGCTTATCACCGCTATCGATGGTTACTCGACGAACTTGAGATCCGATGGCGCATCCTGCGCGAAGGTCTGCACCGTCTCGCCGAGCTTGCCGCTGCGCAGGTCGCGGCGCATGACCACGATCTGGTTACTTTTCTGGTTGGCCACCAGCAGGTAGTTGCCGCTGGGGTCCAGTGCAAACTCCCGCGGGTGGTCGCCTTGCACCGAATGGCGCTGCAGCAACGTCAGCTGACCGTCTTTGTTTACGCTGAACACCACGATCTCATTCGCTGTGCCGCGGTTGCTCACGTAGAGAAAACGCCCATCGGCCGACAAGTGCAGCCCGCCGGAAGCCTTGGCGGCGGCATCCTGCTGATCGGTAAGCGGCAGGCGCTGACGCGCCTGCAGCACGGCGTCCTTGACGTCGAACATTACCACCTCGCCGCTCATCTCCAGCGTCAGGTAGGCATGCCGGCCCTTGGCATCGAACAGCAGGTGCCGCGGCCCACTGCCAGGCGGCAAGTCCACCGACGCCGGAACCGCCGCACTCAGCGGCTGGTCGGGGCTGGCGCCGTCATAGCGGTAAATGAACACCTTGTCGGCCCCAAGGTCGCAGGCATACACATGTTGGCCGTCCGGCGACAGTACCAGCGAGTGAACGTGCCCGCCTGCTTGGCGCTCAGGGTTGACGCCGCTGGGTACATGGCGCAATTGCTGTATACCGTCCTGGAGCTTGCCGTCCTTGGCCACCGGGATAACCACCAAGCTGCCACCGGGGTCGGGGGCGACGGCGTAGTTGGCGACGAACAGATAGCGCTGGTCGCGGCTGAGGCTGGCGTGGGTTGGCTCATCGCCCCGGCTGCTCACCTGGTTCAGCAACTTGATCTGCCCGTCGGCAGCGATACTGAAGCTGGAAACCTTGCCATCGGGCGTTTCGTTGACGGCAAACAGCTGGCGATGGTCCGCTGAGAGCACCAGCCAGGACGGGCTTACGCTGTCAACGACCTGTAGCGGCGGCGAGGCAATCTGGCCGGTCTTGGGATCGAAGGCATAGCGATAGATGCCTTGGCTCTGGCCGTCTGTGTAGCTGCCCACGAGCAAGGTGGCAGCATTGGCGGTGATTGTCAGGCTCATCAGGCTAGCGGTCAGCAGGCTGGTCCAGGTCCGGTTCATCATCGTCTTCATCCGGGGCGCGAAAGGCACTCATACAGACTAGACGATGCTCGCCCTGGGCATCGCTGAGTTGCCATTGATCACCTTCGCCTACAGCGGCTGCGACCTGCTCCGGGGTGAACGACCAGCGGCGGTGCTGGCGGCCGTCCATGCATTCGATGGAAAGGCCGGCTTCGTCGCAGGTGAACTCGAAGGCATGCAGGCCATCGATCAGGAGCATGTCGCAGCAAGTGAGGGCGGTAGCGAGGGGGGACATGGGAATACCGTAGAGAAATGAGCCAGCAGTATAACCTGAGGGCCGCATTGCGGCCCCCCGGTGATACATCAATGGGCGAAGATCGAACCGCCCTGCTTACCTGCCATTTTCTCAGGCTTGATCAGGAAGCGCGCCAGTGCTGGCAGCAGCCATAGCGCACCGAACATGTTCCACAGCAGCATGAAGGTCAGCATCAGGCCCATGTCGGCCTGGAACTTGATGGCCGAGAAGATCCAGGTGCACACGCCGATCGCCAGGCACAGGCCGGTGAACAACACGGCCTTACCCGTCGAGCGCAGGGTCTGATAGTAGGCTTCCTGCAACGGCAGCCCCGCACGCAGGAAGCTTTCCAGCCGGCTGTAGATGTAGATGCCGTAGTCCACGCCGATGCCCACGCCCAGGGCCACCACCGGCAAGGTAGCGACCTTCACGCCAATGCCCATGAATGCCATCAAGGCGTTCCCCAGCACCGACGTCAGTACCAGCGGTAGCACGATGCAGAGTGTTGCAGCAAACGAGCGGAAGGTGATCATGCACATCGCCGCCACGCACAGATAAACCAGGATCAAGATGGTCAGCTCGGCCGACTTGATGACCTCGTTGGTGGCCGCCTCGATACCGGCATTACCTGCCGCCAGGAGGAACTGCAGGCCCTCTTTGTCATGGCTGTCGGCGAACGCCTTGGCCACGGCTGTCACCCGCTCCAGGGTTTCGGCTTTGTGGTCGTTGAGGAACACCAGCACCGGTGCCAACGAACAGTCGGCGTTGTACAGGCCGTCAGCGCGGGCGATGGAGTTGTTGAGGATGTCCGGGTTGCGCGACAGGGTTTCCCATTTCAGGCTGCCCTCGTTCATGCCCTTGATCACCTGTTTGGAAACGGTTACCAAGGAGATCGCCGACTGCACGCCTGGGGTGTTCTGCATGGTCCACATCAACTCGTCGATCGGCGCCATGGTCGAGTAGACCGAGCAGCTTTCAGCCGGGGTCTTGACCATGATCACCAGCACATCGGAGCTGGTTGAATAGTTGCTGATGATGAAGTTGTTGTCCTGGTTGTAGCGCGAGTCCGGGCGCAGTTCCGGCGCGCCCTGGTCGAGGTCGCCGATCTTCAGGTTCTGGCTGTACCACAGGCCACCTGCGAACGCGATCAAGGCCAGAACGATCGACACTGGAGCCACCTTGGCGCTGGCGAAGTTCGCCAACAGGCGCCAGAACGGGTGCTCGCGGGTAGCGTCCTTCTTGCTGCGCTCGATGGCCTTCTTGCTGATGCCAACATAGGAAATCGCTACCGGGAGCAAGATCAGGTTGGTGAACACGATCACCGCCACCCCGATGGACGCGCCGATGGCCAACTCGCGGATCACCCCGATGTCGATGATCAGCAGGGTGATGAACCCGACGGCGTCGGCAAGAATGGCAATCATCCCAGGCAGGAACAACTGGCGGAAGGTGCGCCGGGCGGCGGTCAAGGCATTGTCCGCATCACTGGACTGCAAAGCGATGCCATTGATCTTCTGCACACCGTGGGAAATACCGATCGCGAAGATCAGGAACGGCACCAGCATCGAGTAAGGGTCCAGGCCGAAGCCGACCGCATGCATCAGGCCCAGTTGCCAGACCACTGCCACCAGGGTGGTGATGAGGACGGCGATGGTGCTGCGGATGCACCAGGTAAACCAGTAGAGCAGCACCCAGGTAATCACCAGCGCGATGCCGAAGAACATCGCCACCATCACCAGGCCGTCGATCAGGTCACCGACCTTCTTGGCAAAGCCAATGATGTGGATCTTGACGTTGGGGTTCTGCGCTTGGAACTTGTCGCGGATCTTTTCTTCAAGTTGGTGCGAGAACTGCTGGTAGTCGAGTTTGACCTGCTTGCCGGGGTCATTGGGGTCAGGGAAGCTTTCGAGCAGCGGCACGTCGACGATGCTGGACTTGAAGTTGTTACCCACCAGGCGCCCAACCTGGCCAGATTTGAGCACGTTGTCGCGCAGGGTATCCAGGCTCTGCTGGGACCCATCATAGGTATTGGGGATCACCTCACCGCCTGAAAACCCTTCTTCTGTCACCTCGCTCCAGCGCACGCTCGGGCTCCAAAGCGACTTGAGCCCGGCGCGATCGACGCCTGGAATGTAGAACACCTCGTCATGGATCTGGCGAAGGGTTTCCATGTAGTCCTTGTCGAAGATGTCGCCGTTGACCGCCTCGACCGAGATACGCACGGTGTTGCCCAAGTTGGCCAGGTCGCTGCGGTGGGCCATCATCTGTTCGATGAATGGATGCTGCAGCGGGATCATTTTCTCGAAACTGGTCGAGGGGCGGATCTGCGTGGCTTGCCAGAACAGGAAAATGCTCACCAGTAGGCACAGGGCGATGACCACCGGGCGGTTGTTGAAGATCAGGCGTTCTAGCAGTGTCGCCTTGTCCTGATGATGCGGGTGCATGGTGATGCTCTCCCTGCTGGTCATGGGCGCACCTGCTTAGCCGCACGCTGCGCGCCGTCGGCACTGGCCAGATGTACGCCACCCTGCCCCACCAGCAACAGGCCGCCGTCGGCCAGGCCAGTGACACCGGCCAGCGCGATGCGGTCGCTGCGGTTGTAGACACTGAACGTCTGCCCGTCATCGATGCTGCGCAGCACGCTGCCGCCGTTGCCGACCAGCACCAGGCTGCCATCCTCGACAAGCGTAGCGCCTGCCAGGCCGAATTCGAGCTCGCCACGGGCGACCTTGAGGGCGATCGGCTGCCAACTGTCACCGAAGTCGCTTGAGCGGAAAAGATTGCCGCGTAGCCCATAAGCCAGCAGCGTCTGCGCCTTGGCGGTGCCTATCACGCCGAACAGCGAGCCTTCATAAGGGCCCTGCACCTTGGTCCAGCTCTGCCCTTCGTCGCTGGAGCGATACATACCGCCCTGCTCACCGACGATGAACAGGCCAGCATCGCGCACGCGGGCGATGCCATTGAGGTGCAATTGGTCGGGGTTGTCCAGGCGCTCGGCGATGTCCTGCCAGTGCTGGCCGCCGTCGCGGGTTTCCAGCAGCGCGCCATAGGCGCCCACGGCAAAACCATGCTGTGCATCGAGGAAGGTGACATCGAGCAGAGGCGCTTCGCGGGCCAGGTCTTCGAATTGCTTGGTCCAAGTGGCGCCGCCGTCGCTGCTGGCAAGAATCAGCGCATCGTGACCCACCGCCCAGCCGCGCTTGTCGTCGAGGAAGAACACGGCGGTTAGTAATTGCCGGGTGGGCACCCGGGCCTGGGTCCAGGTGATGCCTTGGTCATCGGAAAACAGAATGTGGCCACGATCACCGACCACCACAAGGCGCTTGCCGGCATGGGTCGCGCCAATCAGCAGGCTCTGGCTGGCCTTGGCGGATTCGGTGGAGTATTCATCGGCAGCAGCGGCCTGCGCGCTGTCGGCCCATATTCCCAGTACCAGCGCCAGCATTGCGCCGGCCGCCGACGGCCAGGCACCACGCCTGGCCTGCGTCATCACCCGCTGCTTCATGACCATCCCCTGTTGTTTTGTTTTTGATGGGTCCGTGCTGTGAAAGGCCTGCATTAGAGGCTTGTGGGGATCGTATCGGGGAAGTTTGAAGGATTACAACGTGCGGGACGTTATGTTTTGTTAACCGCTAAACAGCTTCGCGGATAAACTCGCCCCAGCAGGTCTGGCACAGGCCTCAAAGCCTGGGCGGTCTCTGTTGGAGTGGGTTTACCCGCGAAGCGGTCAGTTGCGGTTACAAAAACTCAAGCCAGGCTCTTGCTCACCACCTCATAGACATCACTCGACAGCTCCCCGGAGGCGAGAATCCGCTCCAACTCACCCTTCATCAGCACCTGCCGGGCAGCGTCATACTTACGCCAGCGGGTCAGCGGTGCCAGTTGACGCGAGGCAATCTGCGGGTTCAGCGCATTGAGCTCGATCACCAGGTCCGCCAAGAAGCGATATCCGGAACCATCGGCGGCGTGGAAGTTGACCAGGTTCTGCCCGGCAAAGGCACCGATCAGCGCCCGCACCTTGTTCGGGTTTTTCAGAGTGAATGCCGGGTGCTGCATCAACGCTTTGACCCGCGCCAACCCGCCTGGCAGCGTGCTGGCTGCCTGCACGCTGAACCACTGGTCCATGACCAATGGGTTGTCCTTGAAGTGCTCGGCGAAGCTTGCCAGGGCCTCGGCGCGCTCAGCTTCGAACGGCGAGTTGACCAGCACCGCCAGCGCCGTCAAGCGTTCGGTCATGTTATCGCACTGTTCGAACTGCTCCAGGGTCGCCTTGAGCACCTGAGGTTTGCCGGTCAGCATCAGATAAGACAGGGCGATGTTCTGCAGGCTGCGGCGGGCAAAGTGCTCGGCGGCGGCCACGTAAGCGGTGCTGCGTGACACTTCGCGGTTGGCCTGGTAGCGCGCCCATAGCGCATCGAACAACTGCTCGGCGATCTGCTGGCGAGCGAATTCGCGGGCGGCGTGGATGGCATCGACGTCGGCCACTTGGCTGATCTCGGTCAGATACGCTTCGCCAGGCAGCGAGAGCATTTCTGCAACCATGGCCGGGTCCAGCGATTCGTTGCCCAGTACCGTGCCCAAGGCCGTGATCAGGCGCTGGTCGAGCGCCAGTGCTTCGCCGCGCTGATGCTGGCCGATCAACTCCTGCAGCACCTGCACCGACAACTGCTGGCCCGCCTCCCAGCGGTTGAAGCCGTCGCTGTCGTGCTGCATCAGGAACATCAGCTGGTCGCGGTCATAGGGGAAGCTCAGCTTGACCGGTGCGCTGAAACCACGCAGCAGCGAAGGCAGTGGCTTGCTCGCGATACCCTGGAAGGTGAACGTCTGCTCGGCTTCGGTCACCGACAGCACCCGCGAATGACCAACGGCCGTTGTTTCCCCGACCAGTTGCAGCGCCAGATCGTTGCCTTGGGTATCGAGCAAGCCCAATTCCACCGGTATCACGAACGGAAGTTTCTCGGCCTTGTCAGGCGTCGGCGGGCAGCTCTGACGGAAGGTCAGGCTGTAAGTCTGGGCGCCAGCGTCATAGGCCTCGCTGACTTCCAGGCGCGGAGTACCGGCCTGGCTGTACCAGCGCTTGAACTGAGCCAGATCGACGCCATTGGCGTCTTCCATGGCCTTGATGAAATCGTCGGTGGTCACCGCCTGGCCGTCGTGGCGTTCGAAGTACAGGTCGCTGCCTTTGCGGAACCCCTCGGCGCCCAGCAGAGTGCGGACCATGCGCACCACTTCTGCGCCCTTTTCATACACCGTCAGGGTGTAGAAGTTGGAAATTTCGATGAAGCTTTCCGGGCGTACGGGGTGGGCCATGGGGCCGGCGTCTTCGGCGAACTGGTGCGTGCGCAGGTAAGCCACGTCCTCGATGCGCTTGACGGTACGCGAGTTCATGTCGGCACTGAACTCGGCATCGCGGAACACCGTGAAGCCTTCTTTGAGCGACAGTTGGAACCAGTCGCGGCAGGTCACACGGTTGCCCGACCAGTTGTGGAAGTACTCGTGAGCGACAACCCCCTCGACTCGCTGGTGGGCAGCGTCCGTAGCCGTTTCGGCACGGGCCAGCACGCAGCTGGAGTTGAAGATGTTCAGACCCTTGTTTTCCATGGCGCCCATGTTGAAATCGTTGACCGCCACGATCATGAAGATATCCAGATCGTACTCGCGGCCGTAGACCTCTTCGTCCCAGCGCATGGACTTCTTCAGGCTGACCATGGCGTGGTCACACTTGTCGATGTTCTCGGGCTCGACATAAATGCGCAGGGTGACATCACGGCCAGACTGGCGCGTGAAACTGTCTTCGACGCACCAAAGGTCGCCAGCCACCAACGCGAAAAGGTAGGCCGGCTTCATGAACGGGTCTTCCCAGGTGGCCCAGTGACGGCCATCTTCGGCCGGTCCACTGCCAATCGGGTTGCCGTTGCTGAGCAGCACCGGGTAGCGATGCTGTTCGGCGATCACGGTGGTGGTGAAGGTACTCATCACGTCCGGACGATCGAGGTAATACGTGATCTTGCGAAAACCCTCGGCCTCGCATTGGGTGCAGAACATCTTGCCGGACTTGTACAGGCCTTCCAGCGCGGTATTGCTCTCGGGGTGAATTTTCACGCTGGTGTCGAGGGTGAAACGCTCGGCCTTGGGCTGCACGGTCAGGCTGTCCGCGTCGAGCTGGAACTCGCCCGCGTCGAGTTCATGATCGTCCAGCGAGGCGCGCAACAGCTCCAGTTGCTGGCCGTCCAGTACCAATGGCGGCAGGCCAGCCCCAAGCGCCGGATTGCGGCGCATGACCAATTGCGCGTGGACCAGGGTGTGGTCCTCGAACAGCTCGAAGGTCAGGTGCGTCTCGTCGATCAGGTACTCGGGCGCCTGGTAATCCTTGAGGTAGATCACTTGCGGTTGTTCGGTACGCATGTGCAGGTCCTTTTTACTGGAGCACGGCCAACTGGTAGGCCGTGTACTTGCGAATATTGATCACGCCGGTATCGAAGATCAGGTACTGACCCTTGATGCCGAGCAGCGTGCCTTCGGCGACCGGGTCCTTGTCGAGGTTGAAGCTGACGACCTTTGTCGGGTAGGCCTGAACCGGGTAGCGCATGTGCACCACTTCGGCATCGGCCAGCGGCTGGATCGCCTGCAAGCCAAAGCGCCCTTGCAGCTCGCGCAAGCCATCGGCGCAGGCGTGGAAAATCTGCTCGCGAATCGCGGGCAGGTCGAGCACTTCGGCATCGCCCTTGAGCAGCGTGCGCCAGTTGGTGCGGTCTGGCACCTGGCTGCGCAGAATGTCTTCGACCAGGCCCGATTGCTGGCGGGTAGCGACGCGCATGATCGGCAGCGCCTGGCTGGCGCCTTGATCGAGCCATCGGGTGGGCAACTGAGTGGCGCGGGTAATGCCGACCTTGATACCCGACGAGTTGGCCAAGTAAACCACATGGTCGGTCATGCAGAACTGCTCGCCCCATGACGGCTCACGGCAGGTGCCCGAATCGTAGTGGCACTTCTCCGGCGCCATGATGCATACATCGCACTGGGCCAGCTTGGTCATGCAGGGGTAGCAGTAACCCTGGCTGAAGCTGGTCTTGGTGCGTTTACCGCAATGGCTGCAGTGGATGGCGCCAAGGTATTGCAGACGCAGACGCTGGCCTATCAGGGGATTGACCGGCACCAGGGTGTCATCGAGCCGAAAGCTGTACTGCACCACAGGCGCCTGCAGGCTGACGGACATCTTGCTCAAAGAGCCACGAGCGATTTCGATCAATGTACCGAGTCCGACTTGAACAGAATGTTGGCGATGGGCGCGGACTTCGAGGCGCACTCCTGCGGGCCCATGTAACCAGTGCGCTGCTCTTCGGGCAGGTTTTTCATTTCCCAGGCGATCACCGCCTGCAGCGACAGCTCTTTCTGCTCGGCGGTGAGCTTGCGGCCGTCCGACCATTTGCCGATTTCCACCGCCAGCTTCAGGCTCTGGTAGATCTCCGGGGTGATGTTTTCAATCATTTGCGCGAAAGTGGACATACAGTCTCCTGATTCAAGCCGACAGTTTACGCCGGGCCAGCGCCCCACCCAAGAGGCCGGTCAGGCATCCGATGAGCAACCCGCCCACATGGGCGGCGTTGGCGATCTGGCCAAAACCCAGCTGGCCGACCACACCGCTCAGGCAGATCACCAGCCAGATCAGCATCATCACCAATACGCCTTTGGGCAGCCTGAAGTAAGGGTTGGGCGCCAGCCACTGGTACAACCAGACATGGCCAAGCAAGCCATACAGTACCCCGGACAGGCCACCAAACAAGCTCGGGCCGCTGGTGTAGTGCTGGGCAAGGTTCGACACCAGGCTGAACAGCAAGGTGAGGCCCAACAGCTTCCAGGGGCCCTGGTGCAATTCGATGCGTTTACCCAGCTCCCAGTACCACAGGCCGTTCATCGCCAGGTGCAGCACACCGAAATGCAGCAACATGGGCGACACCAGGCGCCACCACTGGCCGTCGGCCAAGCTTTGGGCCAGCGGCGTGAAATGCAGGTAGTCACCCTGCACGCGAAAGTCGAGGAAGGTGAACCAGCTGATGGCATTGAGGTTGTCGCCCAGGCCCGTGAGGCCGGCGACCACAAGGCACATCACCAGCACAGTGGCAGTCACCTTGCAGGCCTTGGCCTGCTCGGCCAGCGACGGCTGGGTGGTAACCTGCGCCGAGGCGTCTTGCACCACATCGGCATTGCCATCGGGGTAGCGCTGATACAGCTCGCGCACCTGCGTAGCCATGCTGTCGGGGGCCCAGAGCACCTGGTCCTCGCCCTCCTCGCTGACCCGGTGCGGCACCTGCAGGCGCTGCAGCAGGTTAACGAAGCCGCTGAGGTCAACTGCCAGCGGCAAGCGCATCACTTCGATGATATTCATGGGTTGGCCTGCGGGCGTTCGACGTCGACCCAGACGAACTTGTGCGGGTCGATGCGGGTTTCATCATCCAGCCGATAGGCCACAAGCTTGCCGTACAGCACCGCACTGTAGTCCAGGCAGGCCAGGTTGGCGCGGATCGGCCCAGGGCGACCGCTGCGCCAGTAATGCCCGACGAATAGCATCGGTTCGTCCTCGGCATAGCGCAACAGTGCGTTCTTTTCGGTGTGGCTCAGAGGGGTGCGGGCAACATTTTCGGGCAACGCATCGGGCTGGAAGACGATGTCGCCATAAGTTTGTGGGTCTTCTTCCCAGAACTTGGTGCGGAAGAAGGCTCGGGTCAGGCCGTCGCCACCGGTCAACGTCAGGCCATCAGGCAGGCGCATGTCGGTACCGCGCAGCAAGCGGTTGCACACCGTGGCAGCAAAACTGCCGGCCACCGCCGATGACTGAATGAAGTGCTCATCGATAACCCCGCCGGGGTACTGCTGGCGCAGTGGCTCGATCAGCCGCGCATCCCAACAGGCGTGCACCAGCCGGAAACGCCCGGCGTCGACGAACAATGGCATTTGATAGAACCACTGAAGAAAGTCGTGCCAGTCGCCAGGGTGGTGGGCGAACTGGGTCAGGGTTTCGTCGATCAGCCGTGCGTGGCGGGGGGTATGCTCGCGCACGAACGACTTGCCGCTACCAGGCAAGGCCGGTGTTACCCAGCCCAGGGCGTTGTACTCGTGGTTGCCCATGATGCAGAAGGCCTGCCCAGCCTCGACCATGTCATGAACGATATGCAGGGCCTCGCGGATACGTGGGCCGCGGTCAACGATGTCACCCAGAAACAACGCTTGGCGCCATGGATGGCGCCATACACCGCCGACGCGCTTGTAGCCAAGGGCATCGAGCAAGCGTTCGAGGGTCTGTGCACAACCATGCACGTCACCGATGATGTCGAAACTGCGCGCCGGATCGAGCATCAGTCGTCCCTGCCCCCCAGGCGGCTGCCCCAGCCGAGCTTGGTACGGCACACCTCATAGTAATTGTGGTCCAGCGGATGAATCAGGCGCAGTTTCTGAGGTTTCTTGCTGACCGTGATGGTGTCGCCGGGAGCGCAGGTGAAGTGGTTCTGGCCGTCGCAGGACACTTGCGGGTAGATCTGCAGGTCCTTGGCTACGACGATCTTCAGCTCGCTGTTGCCGTCGACCACGATCGGCCGGCCCGACAAGGTGTGCGGGTACATGGGCACGATCACGATGGCGTCGAGCTTGGGGTGCATGATCGGGCCACCGGCCGACAGGGCGTAGGCAGTCGAGCCGGTGGGAGTAGCGACAATCAGGCCGTCGGCCTTCTGGCTGCAGACGAACTGGCCATCGATGTAGATTTCGAATTCGATCATCCGCGTCGACTTGCCAGGGTGCAGTACCACATCGTTGAGCGCATCGCCCTGGCCGATAGCCTCATGATGGCGACGTACCTCGGCCTGAAGCAGGAAGCGGTTTTCTACCAGGTAGTGGCCGTCGAGCACTTCGGCGACTTTCTGCTCAAGCTCATCGGGGCGGATGTCGGTCAGAAAGCCCAGATTGCCGCGGTTGATACCCAGTACCGGTACATTGTGCCGGGCCAGCGCGCGGGCAGCGCCAAGCAGGCTGCCGTCGCCACCGACCACGATCACCAGGTCACAGACCTCACCGAGTAGCTTGCGCGTCGAGGTTTGCAGGCCATGGCCGGGCAACACTTCGGCGATGGTGTCCTCGAGAATCACATGCAGGTGGCGCTCGATAAGGAATTTTTTCAGTCGGCGAATGGTGTCGAGCACCTGCGAGCTGCCAAGGCGGCCAATGATACCGATATTGCGAAATTGCTCCATGGGGCTCCTGGGAGGCTCTGCGGCGGGGTGACTATGTGGCGATTATGGGCGAAACGACCGGGCAGCGGCAAACCGGCTATGCTCGCAGCATGATGCCATTTGCCGAACTCAACGAACTGCCCCGCTGCCTGCACCGCCCTGCCGTGCGTGACTTGGCCTGGACGCTGCTGTCGCCGCCACTGCTGAGCGCACCGCCCTGCCCCCAGCGCCACCCGCTGGCGGGCAGTGCCTGGGCGGGCGACCCACAATGCCTGTGCGACTGGTTACGCGCCTTGGATGCCGATGACCTGCCATTGCGCAACTGGTTGGCAACCATTACCAGCAAGCGCCTTGGGCTGTATTACGAAGGGCTTTGGCAATTTGCCCTGACCCGCGCGCCCGGCGTGCAGCTGCTGGCATCCAACCTTGCCATTCGGGCTGGGGGCCGCACCCTGGGCGAGCTGGACATCCTGCTGCGTGATGGCCAAGGCACCCATCATCTGGAGTTGGCGATCAAGCTCTATCTCGGGCCGACCGTGGGCGACGCAGGTGATGCTACGAATTGGCTGGGGCCAGGCTGTCATGATCGCCTGGGGAGCAAGCTGGCGCACTTGGCCACACATCAGTTGCCCATGTCACGCGATGCCCACAGCCGCCAAGCATTGGCAGCCATCGGGGTCACCCAAGTGCAGGCGCATCTGTGGCTGGGCGGCTACCTGTTTTACCCAAGCCCCGGGCATGCCGAGCCACCGGCTGGTGCCCACCCCGCTCATTTACGCGGGCGCTGGATGCGCCGGCGGGATTGGGCAGCGATGCCGGGCGAGGTCTGGCAACCGCTGCAACGCCACGCCTGGCTTGCGCCAGCACGGGTGCAGGCTGATGTGCGATGGTCCTCGACGCAGTTCCAAGCCTGGCTGGCCGCGCTGGCTCCACAGGCGCCAGCGCAGTTGCTGGCCAGGCTGGAGCCGGACGGTGATGGCGCCTGGCAGGAAGCCGAGCGGCTATTTCTGGTGCCCGATGATTGGCCGCATTCACCAGACAACACAATTTTCACCGGCCTAGCGCAAATATCTGCTGCAAAAAGCATCTAGAGTGCTACCCAGAGCGCCACTTAAACCTGATGACGAGGACCGATCATGGTTTCATCCACCCCTTCACCCCGTTACGCACGCCTGTCCATCGCCCTACATTGGCTGATGTTGGTGCTGCTGGCCGCTGTTTACGCCTGTATGGAATTTCGCGGCATATTTCCCAAGGACAGCGCCGAACGAAACTTGATGAAAGACCTGCACTTCATGCTCGGGTTGAGTGTATTTGTGTTGGTCTGGCTGCGCCTGGCCGTACGCTTGATCAACCCGACTCCCCCTATCGTGCCCAAGCCGCCAGCCTGGCAGACAGGCCTTGCGCACCTGATGCACTTGGCGCTGTACCTGCTGATGATCGGGTTGCCGCTTGCCGGCTGGCTGATTCTCAGCGCTGCCGACAAGCCTGTGCCGTTCTATGGGCTGGAACTGCCCCACCTGATCGGGCCGGACCCGGACCAGGCCAAGTTCATCAAAGGCTGGCATGAGCGAGTGGCGAGTTGGGGTTACTGGCTGATCGGCCTACACGCGTTGGCTGGGCTTTACCACCACTACGTGCAACGCGACAACACACTGCAGCGCATGCTGCCCTACAAGTAACCGCGCCGCCCCTGCAGGCCACCGGTGTGCAGGAAGATCAGTCGAGTCCCGGCCGCAAACAGCCCGGCCTCGACTTGATCGTGCAGGGCCAGCAAGGCCTTGCCGGTATAAAGCGCCTCCAGCGGCACACCACTGTGCTGCTCGCTCTGGGCGATGAAAGCCAACAGCTGCTCATCGAACCTGGCAAAACCCCCACGGCAGGCATCGTGCAACCGGTAGCCCTGGTTGCCAGCCAATTCGGCGACATAGTCCGGCACGCCGTGGTCCATGGGCACCGCTAGGGCGCCATGGACGGTACGCGCGCCTGCCTCGGCCAGTACCAGCCCTGCCAGGGTGGTCCCCGTGCCTGCCGCCAGCCACCAGGCGTCATAACCTGACCACCCCAGGGCCGACAACTGAGCACGGGCTTGCTCGACGATCAGCGAGCACCCCTGGGCACCCTCGACGCCACTGCCCCCTTCCGGGATACAGTGCCAGCCAGGATAGCGGGCCTGCCAGGGCTGCCAGAACCCTTCCTGATGGCGTGCCCGATAGCCACCGTAGCCCAACCAATGCAGCGTCATGCCCAGTGCCTGGAGGTCACGTACCGTAGGCGTCTCCTGGGGGTGGCCACGCACCAGACCAACGGTGGCGAAACCAAAGCGTTTGCCGGCGGCAGCCAAGGCATGCAGGTGGTTGGAGTGATTACCGCCCAGACTGATCAGGCCAGGGGCACCGGCTTGATCAGCTTGCTGCAGATGGTAGCGGAGCTTGAACCACTTGTTACCGCTGATCAGCGGGTCAGTCAGATCCAGGCGCAGGACCGCAGCCTGAACGCCGGCGCTTGCCAGCCACGGCAGGTGCAGTGGCTGAAGAGGGGCTTTGGGTAGATGCTCAAACATGCTACCCAGTCTACAGGGAAATCCACGGGGGCGCTGTGCACCCCAGCGAATTCAAAGTTCGGCAGCCAGACGCGAACCCTGGTTGATAGCCCGCTTGGCATCCAACTCAGCCGCCACATCGGCGCCACCGATCAGATGCACCGACTGCCCCGCGGCCAGCAGCCCGTCCTGCAGCTCTCGCAACGGTTCCTGCCCGGCACAGATCACCACATTGTCCACCGGTAGAACCTGCGGCTGGCCTTCACCGATACGAATGTGCAGGCCGTCGTCATCGATCTTCAGGTACTCCACGCTGTTGAGCATCTGCACGTGTTTGTTTTTCAACCCGGTACGGTGAATCCAACCAGTGGTCTTGCCCAGGCCATCGCCAACTTTGGATTTCTTGCGCTGCAGCAGGTACACCTGGCGCGCAGGCGCATGGGGTTCTGGCTTGATCCCGGCCACGCCACCACGTGCCTGCAGATGGGTGTCGATCCCCCACTCTTTCCAGAACGCTTCGCGGTCCAGGCTGCTGGCCACGCCCTGTTGCACCAGGTACTCGGAAACGTCGAAACCGATACCACCGGCACCGATCACAGCGACCGACTTGCCCACCGGTTTGCGCTCGAGCAGTACATCCAGGTAGCTCAGGACTTTTGCATGCTCAACGCCGGGAATGGCCGGTGTACGCGGTGCGATACCGGTAGCCAGGATGATCTCGTCGAACTTTGCGTTTATTAGCGTCTGTACATCCACTCGAGTATTCAAACGCAGGTCAACACCGGTGCTTTTCAACTTGTTACGGAAATAGCGCAAGGTTTCGTAGAACTCTTCCTTGCCCGGCACCCGCTTGGCCACATTGAACTGCCCGCCGATCTCGCTGGCGGCATCGAACAAGGTCACGTCATGGCCGCGTTCGGCGGCCACGGTGGCGGCTGCCAGGCCGGCCGGGCCAGCGCCCACCACGGCGATGCGCTTCACGGTGCGCACCGGCAGGTAGTTGAGCTCGGTTTCATGGCAGGCCCGCGGGTTGACCAGGCAGCTGGTGAGCTTGCCGCCGAAGGTGTGGTCCAGGCACGCCTGATTGCAGCCGATGCAGGTGTTGATCTGGTCAGCACGGCCCTCGGCCGCTTTGTTGACGAACTCGGGGTCGGCAAGGAACGGCCGGGCCATCGACACCATGTCGGCGTCACCCTCGGCAAGCACTGCTTCGGCAACCTCCGGGGTGTTGATGCGGTTGGTGGTGATCAGTGGAATGCTGACAGCCCCGCGCAGCTTGGCGGTGACCTTGGTGAATGCCGCGCGCGGTACTTTGGTGGCGATGGTCGGGATGCGTGCCTCGTGCCAGCCGATGCCAGTATTGATCAAGGTCGCGCCAGCCTGCTCGATCGCCTTGCCCGCCAGTTCGATTTCATCCCAGGTGCTGCCACCCTCGATCAGGTCGAGCATCGACAGGCGGAAGATGATGATGAAGTTCGGCCCGACTGCCTCACGCACCCGGGTGACGATCTCTACCGCCAGGCGCATACGGTTTTCGTAGCTGCCGCCCCATTGGTCGCTGCGCTGGTTGGTGTGGGCAGCGAGAAACTGGTTGATGAAGTAACCTTCCGAACCCATGATTTCAACGCCATCGTACCCGGCCCGCTGGGCCAGCACGGCGCAATTGACGAAGTCGGCGATCTGCTTCTCGATACCTGCCTCGTCAAGCTCCTTGGGCTTGAACGGGTTGATCGGTGCCTGAATGGCGCTTGGCGCCACCTGCCGTGGACTGTAGGCATAGCGCCCGGCATGCAGGATCTGCAGGCAGATCTTGCCGCCTGCAGCATGCACCGCTTCGGTGACGATGCGGTGTTTTTCTGCCTCTTCATCGGTGCTGAGCTTGGCAGCACCGGCGTACACCCCGCCCTCATCGTTCGGCGCAATGCCACCAGTGACCATCAGGCCTACACCGCCGCGCGCGCGCTCGGCGAAATAAGCAGCCATGCGCTCGAAGCCACCCGGACGCTCCTCGAGGCCGGTGTGCATCGAGCCCATCAGGGTACGGTTGCGCAAAGTGGTGAAGCCCAGATCCAAAGGGGCCAGCAGATGTGGGTAGCGGTCGGCAGCCATGGTTCGGTTCCCAAGGTGGCATGATCACGGAGTGCGGGCACCTCGGCGGGGCCCGTCGTTGTCTAGCTGCGACATTAAACAGCCGTTTGAAAGGGCTCAATGATCGAAACTGACAACTTATTGATCCAATCGCACAGCAGGACTACCCTAGGTCACCGCCATTTTCAAGGTGCTGTACCGCTCGATGCGTAAACTCCTGGCAGGCGCCCTGGCGCTGGTGATGATTGCCGCCATCGGCGGCTATGGCTTGTGGACTCAACAGCGGCCTGAAGGTCACTACCTTTCCGATCTGCGCATCGCGGTGGCGCTCAACCATGGGGTGCCCGGCGAGCGGGGCAACCTGCTCGGTATCGAGCCATTACTGTTCCCCAGCGACTACCAGAATTTGCAACGCCTGCACCGCAAGCTTGCCGCCTACCTGGAACAGGCCCGCGACCAAGGCCTGGTAAACCCGCGCACCGTGGTGGTGCTGCCAGAGCACATCGGCACCTGGCTTTGGGCGCGCGGCGAAAAGAACGAGCTGTATCAGGCCACCCGCAACCGCGACGCCGAGCAATGGCTTGAGCTTAGCAACCCGCTTCGCTATGGCCTGGCGATGCTCGCTGCCAGGGGCGATGACCGGCGTGCCGACGCCCATTTGCGTATGAAGGCGCAGCAGATGGCTAGCGACTACCAACAGCTGTTCGGCGGCCTCGCCAAAGAGTTTGGCGTTACCTTGGTGGCAGGCTCTATCGTGCTGCCAGCACCCTATGTCGAGCAGGGGGTTTTGCACATCGGCCGGGGGCCGCTGTTCAACAGCAGCATGGTATTCGCCGCCGACGGCTCGCTCATGGGTCAGCCCCAGCACCAGCAATACCCGGATAGCGAAACACGGCGGTTTATCCACTCTGGTCACCCGTTTCCATTACAGGTTTTGCAGACCCCTGCCGGACGCCTCGGGGTGCTTGTGGGCAGTGACAGCTGGTACCCTGAAAACCTGCGTCAGCTGCAGCAACAGCAGGTGCAATTGATCGCCAACCCGGTGTTTCTCAGCGGCAAAGGTAGCTGGCAGGCACCTTGGCGCGGCAATCGTCATCAGGATGCCGCTGCCGCACTGGCTTTCAAACGTGGCGAAGTCAGTGAACAGAGCGCCTGGCAGCGCCTGACCCAAGTTGGCGGCGATGGCGTGAGCAGTATGAGCGTGTTCATGCGCGGGCAATTCTGGGAGGTGGGCAGCGATGGCCAGGGCTTCGCCCACCAGGCAGGCGAGCTGTTGACGGGTTCCACCAGTCACGGCGCGCGCCTGCTGAACCTGTGGCTATAAGCTCATGAGCCGCCCACGGGTACGTCTGGGCGATCTGTCGGTGGGCTTTGTGCAACCACTGGCAGAAGCCCTGCTCGAGCTGGGCCATGACCCGGCTCCCCTGCTTGGGCAATACGGGCTGGATGCCGCGCGGCTGGCCGAGCCTGGGGCACGTCTGTCGATCCCACGCTATATGCACCTTGGGCATGCCGCCATCGCACTGAGTGGCGAACCGGCACTTGGGCTGCGAATGGGGCGTTTGAGTCGCATCGCACAGGCCGGGCTGGCCGGCGTGACCGCGGCACAGGCCCCGACGGTAGGCGACGCTGCACGTACGTTGCTGCGGTTCGAACCTCTTTACGCTGCCAACTACCGTGGGCACTCCAGTTACCAGGAAGACCCCCAGGGCGCCTGGCTGCACTTCTATTCGATCAGCCCCTATAACGACTACAACCGCTTTGTGGTCGATTCGCTATTAGCCGGCTGGTTGGCTCAACTGGGGGCACTGACAAACGCACCCTTGCAAGCCGAGCGACTGGAGCTCGAATTCAACGCCCCCGGCTATGCCGCCGCTTACCAAAGCCTGTGCAGCACCCCTGTGCAGTTTGCCGGCAGCGGGAACCGCTTGCGCCTTGCACGCAGCACGCTCGAGCAGGCGAACCCTCAGCATTGCCCCAGCACCTTCGCGCACTTGATGCAGTTGTGTGAAGCACAAATGCTGCAGCGCACACGCGTTCGCAGCCTGGGCGAACGTATCACCCACTTGCTAGGCCCTTTACTCAATGGAGGCCGAGAACCTGACCTGGAAGAAGTGGCGTTACAACTGCAGCTGCCCACCTGGACACTCAGGCGAAAGTTGGCTGAAGAAGGCACGCGCTTTCGCGACCTGCTCAATGACACGCGGCGCGACCTCGCCGAGGCCTACATACGCGATACGGAGCTGGCGTTCGGGGAGATCGCCTATCTGTTGGGGTTTGCATCGGCAGAGGCTTTCCAGCGCGCATTCAAGCGCTGGACAAGCCTTACGCCGGGAGAGTTTCGCCGCAGCCAGCGGCGAGCAGGCTAGAGCTCTGTAGCGTCGTCAGCCGGTTCGGGCGGATCCAGTTCGTAAGCGTGAAACTCGAGCAGCTCTTCCTGATAGTCGTCCATGGTCCTGCGTCCTCTTCTCATCTGTCTTCGTTTGTCATGTCATCAACCTAAGCGGGCACGGTGACGAAATGATGACAAGCTTATGAGTACTAAACGTAGCAGGCGTTCCAAGCGTTAGCGACAGTCCTGTAACAACGCGTTAAAGCGATGGCGAGGTTGCCGCTTCGGGTGATGCGCCCTGCTCCACCTGAATCGGTGCGGGCTGCGCCGGCGGCGCAATCGGCTGCGAACCTTGGCTGTCATCGACCACCGGTTTGGCAGCGGCTTCACTGGCGGGCGCAGGCGTGGTTACAGGGGCGGAGGCCGCCGCTTCACTGGCTGGCACAACCGCAGGTGCAGCGTCACTCACCGGGCTGGCAGCAGCGGCCGCGGCAGCCTGCTCAGGCAGACCCAAATCGGGTGCCAGCTTTTCGGGCTTGGTCACAGGTGTTTCGACTTTGGCTTTGACGGCCTTCTTGGGTTTGGGCAGGTAACTTTCGACCAGGGCGAAATAGCGATCATAGAACTGGGCGGCCGTGACCGTCTCACTGGCGACTTTCACCATCGAGTCGTCACTGGAGCCAATAGGCATGGAAACCGAGCCAAGCACCCCTACACCCAGGCTTGCCGAGCTGTTGGACTTTTTCAGGCTGTAGCGGTCCTGCAGGGCGTTGGCGAACATGGTCGAACGCTTTTCGTCATTCACGTCTGGCGCGCACGTGACATTGAAGCTGATCTGCAGATGGTTTTCGCTGTTCTGTTGAAAGCTCTTGTTGCCCATCACCTGATTGGCGCCGCTACTGGTGATGATGTAACCCTGGCTGAGCAAAGCGCGACGAGCCGCTTCGCAAGACCCTGCGTCACTTACCGCAAAGCTGCGCGAGTAGGTCCCCGAGTCATCGAAATGCTCATGCTCGTAGATGGCAGGTTTCTTCGCAGAGCAGCCAGCCACGCCCGCCAGCACCAGGGCCAGCCCGAGCGCATTGAAGACGGATGATCGAGTCATTGCAAATTCCGGGTGAGTCTAAAAGAGGCCTATTGTGCATCACAGCAGGCAGCCACAGGAACCGTTGATCGGTGAAGAGTCTGTTAGGTTCGTGTAAATATCGTTACCGCAAGCAAGTCCAGAAACGAAAAAAGCGACCCTAAGGTCGCTTTTTCGTTGCTACAAGGCGTTCAAGGGGCCTTGTAGCGAATATGGCGCAGCGGACGGGACTCGAACCCGCGACCCCCGGCGTGACAGGCCGGTATTCTAACCGACTGAACTACCGCTGCGTATCACTCAGGCTTACGCCCGATTGAAACCTGGGTCTACCCCGGAAGCACGATGGCCTTAGGGCAGGCACAAAAAAAGCGATGTTCGATCGCTTCATTTGCGTTTGCTTCAAGGTGTTCTAGGGCCCTTGAAACGAAGATGGCGCAGCGGACGGGACTCGAACCCGCGACCCCCGGCGTGACAGGCCGGTATTCTAACCGACTGAACTACCGCTGCGTATCGTACAGGCTTGCGCCTGATTGAAACTGGGATCAGCCTCAGGCTTTTGCCTTTGGCTACAGACCGGTGTTTGACACCCATCTGTTACTGAAAAATGGCGCAGCGGACGGGACTCGAACCCGCGACCCCCGGCGTGACAGGCCGGTATTCTAACCGACTGAACTACCGCTGCGCAGTGCGTTTCTCTCCGGCTTATCGGCTTCTTTGAAGCTTCAAGCACTAGAAACACTCTCAGGAAGTGGTGGGTGATGACGGGATCGAACCGCCGACCCTCTGCTTGTAAGGCAGATGCTCTCCCGGCTGAGCTAATCACCCTCGCGATGTTGCTTGTTGCGTTTGCTTCGCTGAGGCCGCGAAATTTACGCAGGTACCGAAGCTAAGTCAATAGCCCCATTGAATTTTTTTCAAAAAAGCGGAAAACGAAAAAGGGACCTTTCGGTCCCTTCGGGTGATCGCTGCCTGCTCAGGTATAGATCATCTTGCGGGTCATACCACCGTCGACCACGAACTCCTGCCCGGTGACGAACCCTGACTGGCGCGACAGTAGCCAGGCAACCATGGCCGCGACATCTTCCACGGTGCCTACCCGGCCCGCTGGATGCTGGGCGTGGTCGGTATCGCTCAAAGGCTCGGCACGTCGCTGGGAGGGATCACGGGCATCGATCCAGCCTGGGCTCACGGCATTGACCCTAATCTCAGGGCCAAGGCTGATCGCCAGGGCGTGGGTCAAGGCTACCAGGCCACCCTTGCTTGCCGCGTAAGCCTCGGTGTCGGGCTCCGATTGGCGGGCACGGGTGGAGGTCAGGTTGACGATCGCGCCATTGTGCGCGCGCAGGTACGGCGCACAATGCTTGGCCAGCAGCATAGGGCCATTGAGGTTCACCGCTAGCACCCGGTTCCACTGCGCAAGGCTGAGGCTTTCCAGGCTGTGGTTATGCGGATTGGCGACTGCCGCGTTACACACCAGCGCATCCAGCCGCCCGAACTGGCCAAGCACCTGCGAAACGCCGGCACTGACCTGGGCCTCATCGGCCACATCCATGGTGATGAACCAGGCGTTGTCGCCCAAGGCCTTGGCCACTTTAGCTCCGCGCTGGCGGTCCAGATCACTGAGCACCACTTGCCAACCTTCGCAGATCAACCAGGCGGCAATACCCAAGCCGATGCCGCGCGCAGCACCCGTGACCAGAGCAACCCGACCATTATGGCCAGGTACACCGCCTGTGATTTCCATCAAAGCACCGCCAATCCACGAGCCAGGTCAGCCTGCAGATCGGCCACGTCTTCAAGACCAACGGCAACGCGGATCAAGCTGTCGCGAATACCCGCGGCTTCACGCTCCTGCGGCGTCAGCCTGCCGTGGGAGGTAGTGGCCGGGTGAGCGATGGTGGTTTTGCTGTCGCCTAGGTTGGTGGTGATCGAAATCACTCGGGTCGCATCGATGAAGCGCCAGGCGCCCTCTTTGCCACCTTTGACCTCGAAGCTGACCACCGCGCCGAAGCCGCTCATCTGGCGCTTGGCCAACGCGTGCTGCGGGTGGCTCGGCAGGCCGGCGTAATGCACCTTTTCCACGCCATCCTGTTGCTCCAGCCACTCTGCCAGGCGCTGGGCGCTCTCGCAGTGCGCACGCATGCGCAGCTTGAGGGTTTCCAGGCCCTTGGTGAAGATCCATGCGTTGAACGGGCTAAGCGTCGGCCCGGCGGTGCGCAAAAAGCCCACCACTTCTTTCATCTGCTCGGCACGGCCAGCTACCGCCCCGCCCATGCAACGGCCCTGGCCATCGATGAACTTGGTGGCCGAGTGGAACACGATGTCGGCACCGAGCTTGAGCGGCTGCTGCAACGCCGGCGTGCTGAAGCAGTTGTCCACCACCAGCATGGCGCCGTGGGCATGGGCAATTTCGGCCAAGGCGCTGATGTCGACCAGTTCAGCCAAGGGGTTGGAAGGCGACTCGACGATCAGCAGCTTGGTATTGCCCTTGATGGCCTTTTCCCAACCAGCCAGGTCGACCAGCGGCACGTAATCAACCTGCAAGCCGAAGCGCTTGAAGTACTTCTCGAACAGGCTAATGGTCGAGCCGAACACGCTCTGGGAAACCAGCACATGATCGCCAGCACTGCAGAGCGACATGACTACGGCAAGCAGTGCAGCCATGCCGGTGGAAGTCGCCACCGCCTGCTCGGCACCTTCCATCGCAGCCAAGCGCTCCTCGAAAGCGCGCACCGACGGGTTTGTGTAGCGCGAGTAAACATTGCCCGGCGTTTCGCCGGCAAAACGCGCAGCAGCATCGGCGGCCGTGCGAAATACATAGCTGGAAGTCAGGAACAGCGCTTCGCTGTGCTCGGCTTCCGGTGTACGGTTCTGACCGGCGCGCACCGCCAGGGTGTCGAAGCCGACACCCTCGAGGTCACTGTCCAGTCGCCCGGCATCCCATTGATCTGTCATGCCGTCGCTCCCCAATCAGTTGTTGTAGAGGTCGATGATCGCGCTGACGGCCTGGTTCTTGACCTTGGCCATGTCGTTACGGGCCTGCTCGATGCGGTCGAGATAGGCTTCGTCGATGTCGCCGGTGACGTATTCACCGTTGAACACCGCGCAATCGAATTGATCGATCTTGATCTTGCCGCCGCCAACCGAATCGATCAGGTCCGGCAGGTCCTGATAGATCAGCCAGTCGGCGCCGATCAGTTCGCCCACCTGCTCGGTGGTCCGGTTGTGGGCGATCAGCTCATGAACACTCGGCATATCGATGCCGTAGACGTTGGGGTAACGCACCGCAGGCGCTGCGGAGCAGAAGTAGACGTTCTTGGCACCGGCTTCGCGGGCCATCTGGATGATCTGCTTGCAGGTGGTGCCACGCACGATCGAATCGTCCACCAGCATCACATTCTTGCCGCGGAACTCCAGCTCAATGGCATTGAGCTTCTGACGCACGGATTTCTTGCGCGCGGCCTGGCCAGGCATGATGAAGGTACGGCCGATGTAACGGTTCTTGACGAAGCCTTCGCGGAACTTCACGCCCAGACGGTTGGCCAGTTCCAGCGCAGCTGTACGGCTGGTGTCCGGAATGGGGATGACCACGTCGATATCATGGTCAGGGCGCTCGCGCATGATCTTGTCAGCGAGCTTTTCACCCATGCGCAGACGCGCCTTGTATACCGAAATACCGTCGATGATCGAGTCTGGGCGGGCCAGGTAGACGTGCTCGAAGATGCACGGCTGCAGTTTCGGCGCTTCGGCGCACTGCTTGGTGTAAAGCTGGCCTTCCTCGGTGATGTACACCGCTTCTCCGGGCGCCAGGTCGCGGATCAGGGTGAAGCCGAGCACGTCCAGGGCAACGCTTTCGGAGGCGATCATGTATTCCACACCTTCGTCGGTGTGGCGCTGGCCGAACACCACCGGGCGGATGCCGTTCGGGTCACGGAAGCCGACGATGCCGTAGCCGGTGATCATCGCCACCACCGCGTAACCGCCCACGCAGCGGCTGTGAACGTGGGAAACGGCGGCGAACACGTCTTCTTCGGTCGGTTGCAGCTTGCCACGCACGGCCAGCTCATGGGCGAACACGTTCAGCAGCACTTCCGAATCGGAATTGGTATTGACGTGGCGCAGATCCGATTCGTAGATCTCTTTGGCCAACTGCTCGACATTGGTCAAGTTGCCGTTGTGCGCCAGGGTGATGCCGTATGGCGAGTTGACGTAGAACGGCTGAGCCTCGGCCGAGGTCGAGCTGCCCGCAGTCGGGTAGCGCACGTGGCCGATCCCGATGTTACCGACCAAGCGCTGCATGTGGCGCTGCTGGAAAACATCGCGCACCAGGCCATTATCCTTGCGCAGGAACAACCGGCCGTCGTGGCTGGTCACGATACCGGCAGCGTCCTGGCCGCGGTGCTGAAGGACCGTAAGCGCGTCATACAGCGCCTGATTGACGTTCGACTTACCGACGATACCGACGATGCCACACATGCGACGCAACCCCTACTTTGATGAAACTTGAACGAACAGCGCTCAGGGCTTTGCCGGCCCGAGCAACTGCTCCTTGAATGGAAGATCAGCCGGAGCGCTGATCACCCCACTGGAAGACCACTGACTGGTGAAACCCAGAATCAGGTTTTTCGACCAGTCAGCGATTAATAGAAACTGTGGTATCAGGCGTGATTCCTGCCACCACGCGTCCTGCTGCACCGGCCCCAGGCTGAGCAGGCCGACTGCCACCACCACCAGCAAGGCGCCGCGGGCGGCGCCAAAGGCCATACCCAGAAACCGATCGGTCCCGGACAGCCCAGTCACTCGGATCAACTCGCCAATCAGGAAGTTGAGCATGGCCCCCACCAGCAGGGTGGCGACGAAAAGAATGGCGCAGCCGGCAATGGTGCGCATGGACGGCGTCTGAATGTAGCTCTCAAGGTACACCGAAAGGGACCCGCCGAACATCCACGCCACTGCCCCTGCAACGATCCAGATGAGCAGGGACAGGGCCTCCTTGACGAAGCCACGCTTGAGACTGATCAGTGTGGAGACGGCGATGATCGCGATGATCGCCCAATCAACCAGGGTAAAGGCCACGGTGCTGCCTACAGACGTTTGAGGCGGCGCATTTTACCAGAGCCAAAGGCCGGTAGTAAGCGGAATGTCAGGTGGATCCCTGGGTCAGGTTTTTCGCTTTTGGCCTGCCCTGCACAAGGCCTTGCGTGTTACTCGAACCCTGGCGAAAACGCCCGAGCGAATGGGCGTCTGTAGCGCCCATTGACGGGTGGGTCCGCCGCCGCCAAGGCCGCCGTCTTGTCAGCCTTTTTCGGGCTGGAAACGCACTACGAAACCGTTGAGCTTATGCTGGCGATTGATCGCCTCACGCAGCTTGTCCGCTTCGGCACGTTCGATCAATGGCCCGACATATACCCGGTTCATGCCACCTGCCGAGCGGATGTAGGCGTTGTAACCCTGGCTGCGCAAGGTTTTCTGCAGGTTTTCCGCGCCGGCCCGGTTGGACAGGCTGGCTAACTGAATCGACCAGCTCACCGGCAAGCCATTGACGTCGATTTTCGACGCTGCAGGCGCCGTCGCGACCGGCGCAGTTGACTTGGCAGCGGTCGCAGGGGTCGGCGCAGCTACCTGTGGCTTGGCCTGGGCCTGGGCTTGAGGCTGAGTCTGCGGCGATGGCGTGATGGGCTGGCTTGGCGTCTTGACTGGTGCGCTGGACTCATTGACCACCACGGGCGGCTGCTCGGGCTCCTCTGCCAACGGCTGCGGCTCGGGCACGGTCACCGGGTCGACCTTGACCTCAGGCAGAGCCGGCATCGCAGGGGCTTGGGGGGCCTCGACATGCACCTGGCGCATCTCGTCCTGGCGAGTGAACAACATCGGCAGAAAGATCACTGCCAGGGCCACCAGCACCAAAGCACCCACCATGCGCTGCTTCATCCCTTTGTCCAGCACTGCCATCTAATCACCCCTCCAGGGCCTGCCGCTCCAGCCACTCCAGAGCCTCGGCGACACAGAAAAACGAACCGAACAGCAGAATCTGGTCATCTGCTGTCGCCTGCGCGCATTGCCCTTCGAGGGCAGCGTCGACACTGGCGTAAGACTTCACCACTGCGCCGTGGTTCGCCAGTGCCGTGGCCAATTCGGTTGCGGGGCGGCTGCGGGGCGAGTGCAATGGCGCAACCGCCCAGTCGTCGACGAGCCCGTGCAGCGCAGCGACCACACCCTCCAGATCCTTGTCGGCTAGCAGGCCGAACACCGCCAGCCGCCGACCTGCCAGAGGGCGCGACGCCAAGCGCCGAGCCAAATACTGTGCCGCGTGGGGATTGTGACCCACATCGAGCAGCAACTCGACCGACTTGCCCTGCCAGGTCAGCTGACGACGATCAAGGCGACCGGTGATGCGAGTATCGAGCAATGCCTGGCGAATTTGCCCTGCATCCCAGGGCAACCCCATCAACACAAACGCCTGCAGCGCCAGGGCTGCGTTTTCCATGGGCAGGTCGAGCAGCGGCATGCCCTGCAGCTCTACCGCTTGGCCGTCCGCGGCCACGCCGCGCCAGCTCCAAGCATCGTCGGTGCTGACCAGATCAAAATCACGGCCACGCAGGAAAAGCGGCGCGGCCAGTTCGGCGGCTTTGTCCAGCAGTGGCTGTGGTGGGTCCAGATCGCCGCACAGTGCAGGCTTGCCAGCACGGAAGATGCCGGCCTTCTCGAAGGCCACCAGTTCGCGGGTATCGCCCAGGTAATCGACATGGTCAACGCCGATGCTGGTCACCAACGCCAGGTCTGCATCGACCACGTTCACGGTGTCCAGGCGACCGCCAAGGCCTACCTCCAGCACCACAGCATCGAGCTGCGACTGGTAGAACAACCAGAACGCAGCTAGCGTGCCCATCTCGAAGTAGGTCAAGGAAATTTCGCCTCGCGCCGCTTCGACAGCGGCAAAGGCCTGGCACAGGCGCTCATCACTGGCTTGCTGGCCATCGATCAGCACCCGTTCGTTGTAGCGCAGAAGATGGGGCGAGCTATACACGCCCACTTTCAGGCCCTGGGCGCGCAACAACGAGGCCACGAAGGCGCAGGTCGAGCCCTTGCCGTTGGTGCCCGTGACGGTGATGACTCGAGGCGCCAGTTTGCCCAGCGCCAGCCGGGCAAGCACCTTCTGCGACCGCTCAAGGCCCATGTCGATGGCCGAAGGGTGCAACTGCTCGAGGTAGGCGAGCCACTCGCCCAGAGATCGTTGTGTCATCACGCGACCGCAGCCACCTCACGGGCCTGCTCTGGGGTTTGCTGACCGGTCATCTGCGCCAGCAGGCGAGCCAGCCGCGGGCGCAGCTCGCCACGCGAGATGATCAGGTCGATGGCGCCGTGCTCGAGCAGGAACTCGCTGCGCTGGAAGCCCTCAGGCAGTTTTTCGCGCACGGTCTGCTCGATTACCCGCGGGCCGGCGAAGCCGATCAGCGCCTTTGGCTCGCCAACGATGACGTCACCGAGCATGGCCAGGCTGGCCGATACGCCGCCGTAGACCGGGTCGGTGAGCACCGAGATGAACGGAATGCCTTCTTCACGCAGGCGTGCCAGTACCGCCGAAGTCTTGGCCATCTGCATCAGCGAGATCAGCGCTTCCTGCATCCGCGCACCGCCCGAGGCAGAGAAGCAGATCATTGGGCAGCGGTTTTCCAGGGCGTAGTTGGCGGCACGCACGAAACGCTCACCGACGATGGCGCCCATGGAACCACCCATGAACGAGAACTCGAACGCACTGACCACGATCGGCATGCCCATCAGGGTGCCGCTCATGGAGATCAACGCGTCTTTTTCGCCCGTCTGCTTCTGCGCAGCGGTCAGGCGGTCCTTGTACTTCTTGCCGTCACGGAATTTCAGGCGATCGACCGGCTCAAGCTCGGCACCCAGCTCGGTGCGGTTTTCCGGGTCGAGGAAGATGTCGATACGGGCACGCGCGCCGATGCGCATGTGATGGTTGCACTTGGGGCAGACATCCAGGGTTTTTTCCAGCTCCGGACGATACAGCACGGCCTCGCAGGCCGGGCACTTGTGCCACAGGCCTTCGGGCACCGAGCTCTTCTTCACCTCGGAACGCATGATCGAAGGGATCAGTTTGTCGACTAACCAGTTGCTCATGCTTTCTTTCTCCAGTATTGGCGGACGGGGACCGGACTGGCCGGCCTGCCCTGCCCTTGAGCTCAAATTCTTCTATGAAACGATGACGGCCCGGCCGCAGGGGCTGCCCGCGTAGCGCACCGTCTTCAATCTGTCATTTTGCCAGGCGGCATGCCGCTGGCCGCCCCGCAGGGCTGCGAAAGCTATGGACGATGGCGCGCCGCCAGCCGTCACATCTGCCTTCACGCCTGCTTCACCGCACGCATGAAGGCTTCGATCTTCGCTGCATCTTTGATGCCTTTGGCATATTCCACACCGCCGCTGACATCCACCGCATACGGCCGCACCTGGGCAATGGCCTGAGCCACGTTTTCAGCCGACAATCCACCGGCGAGGATGACCGGCTTGCTCAGGCGTGCCGGCACCAGCGACCAGTCGAAGGCCTCGCCGGTACCACCAGGTACACCGGCCACGTAGGTGTCCAGAAGAATGCCACGGGCGCCGGCATAGTGCTGGCAGGCCGCTTCCAGGTCATCACCAGGGCGCACCCGCAGCGCTTTGATCCAAGGGCGGTGATAGCCCTCGCAGTCGGCCGGGGTTTCGTCGCCGTGGAACTGTAGCAGGTCCAGCGGCACCACCTCGAGAATCTCATTCAGCTCACAGCGCGAGGCGTTGACGAACAAGCCCACGGTAGTTACGAAAGCAGGCAGCTGAGCGATGATCGCGCGGGCCTGGCGGACGTCCACCGCACGCGGGCTTTTGGCATAGAAGACGAAACCGATGGCATCGGCCCCCGCCTCGGCGGCGGCCAGCGCGTCTTCGATGCGGGTGATCCCGCAGATCTTGCTGCGAACGTTGCTCATGAACAGCAAACCCTAGGTGATTGGTCAAAAGTCCGATGGTAGCAAATGACTACCGATGCGTCAGTCAGTCAGCCAGCGTTTGGTAACCGGTTAAAAAGTGTGGGCCGATGTAGCGCTGCGGCAATTGGTAGGCCTGCGGGTACTCCACCTGCACCAGGTATAGGCCGTATGGGTGTGCGGTCACCCCGCCCTCGCGGCGGTTGCGCCCCTCAAGCACCTGCCGTGCCCATTCAACCGGGCGCTCGCCCGCACCGATGGTCATCAGCACGCCGGCAATGTTGCGCACCATGTGGTGCAGAAAAGCAGTGGCACGCACATCCAGGACGATCATCTGACCGTGGCGAGTGACCCGCAGATGATGGATGTGCTTGATCGGTGATTTGGCCTGGCACTGGCTGGCACGGAACGCACTGAAATCGTGGGTTCCGAGCAGGTATTGAGCAGCCTGGGCCATGCGTTCGACATCCAGCGGGCGGTGGTTCCAGGTGACTTCTTCGGCCAGGTGCGCGGGGCGAATCGGATCGTTGTAGATCACGTAGCGGTAACGCCGGGCGCAGGCCTTGAAGCGCGCATGAAAATCTGCCGGCATTGGCCGCGACCATACCACGCTGATGTCGTGGGGCAGGTTGAAATTGGTGCCAAGGGTCCAGGCGCGCTCGTCACGCACGGCGCGGGTGTCGAAGTGCACGACCTGCCCACAGCCATGTACACCGGCGTCGGTGCGCCCGGCGCAAATCACGCTGATCGGCTCGTCGGCCACCTTCGACAGCGCCTGCTCCAGGGCCTGCTGGACGCTGGGCACGCCGCTGGCCTGGCGCTGCCAGCCACGGTAGCGCGAACCTTTGTATTCCACACCCAGCGCAATGCGGGTGAAGCCTTCGGCGGCCGATTCGGCGGCGGCGGTGTCGATGATGTCCAAGAGCATGAAACCTGTGGGTGATACGAAATGGCGGGGATTATAACGACAATGGCAGCCATAGGGCTGCCATTGAATGTGTATGGGCATGAGGGCCGCTTCGCAGGTGAACCCAGAGCATGGCAACGGCTAAAGACCGGTGCAGCGCTCGCGGGGGCGGTTCACCGGCGAAGAAGCCGGGACTGTATGCTCAAACCAAGCGCGATAGCATGTCTTCGGCTTCTTGACGCTGGCCGTCATCACCATCCTTGACCACCTCGTCGAGGATGTCACGGGCGCCCTGATGGTCACCCATGTCGATGTAGGCACGCGCCAGGTCGAGTTTGGTCGCCACCTCATCGGCACCGGAGAAGAAGTCGAAGTCCAGATCGTCCAGCGGCTCAGGCTCAGCGGCAGCGTCTTCAGCGGTGAAGTGCGGCTCCAGTGAAGGTGATTCCAGGCTCTGGGACAGCTTGTCGAGCTCGGCGTTGACGTCGTTCAGCTCCGAAGCGAAATTCTTGGCAGCGGGCGAGTCGTCATCCAGCGACAGTGAAAGGTCGAAGTCGTCCGGCAATTCCAGCTCGGAAATCGGGTCGAATTCTGGAATGGCGTCGAAAGCTGCAAGTTCCGCTGCGACATCCACTGGCTCTTCGTCCTGCACGACCGAAGCAGCCGGGGTCGTTGCTTGCCCCGCATCAAGATCGAAATCGGCCAAGTCGAAATCAGCCAGGTCGTCGACGTTCTGGGGCTCGGCTTGGGCTTGAGCCTGGGCCAGCATGGCTTCGAAATCGTCATCGGCATCGGTCGGCGCCTGGTCGACTGGCGGTTCGACTGCCGCTTGCGGCTCGGCCAAAGACATTTCATCGAGCATCGGCGGTTCGGCCGGCTCACCCGCTGGCAACTCGTCCTCCAGGCTCAAGTCGAAGGCGCTGTCCAGGTCGTGATCATCAAGGACCGACGTCTCGGTGAAAGCTTCGGCAGCGGCGTCGAGATCCACCTCAGGTTCTGCTGCAGGCTGCGGTGCTTGCTCGGGCGCCGCTGGCGCTTGTGGCTCTTCCTTGAGCAGCTCATGGACATACTGCTCGTCCATTTCAGCGGCCAGCGCGGCGGCACCCACGGCGCCGGCAGCAAGGCCCAGCATCGCCGGGTAGCGCTCTTTGAGGCTGTTGACCTGCGCAGCGTTCACCTCGCTGCCAGCCAGCTTACGCTCCTGGTCGACGAATGCGCTGTGGTCACCCTGACGGGCATAGACGTCCATCAGTTTAAGGCGCAAGGCGTCATTTTCGGGCTGCGCCGCCACGGCTGCTTCCAGCAGATCGGCCGCGTGGTTGAGGCGACCACGCGAGAGGCTCAAATCGACTTCGGCCAGTAATGCGGCGTTCGGGTCCAGCTGCGGCTCAGGTTCAGCCGCTGGCGTTGCTGGGGCTGCGGGCTTTTCGGCGGCAACGGCGGCAGCAGCCGAAGCGGCTACCACTGCAGGCGAAAGGGTCACGCTAGGTGCGGACACTTCCAACTCATCGAAACTGCTCGGCGGCAGGTCGAGATCTGGGCTGCGCTCGCCTTCCTCAGCCAGCGCACGGGCCATGCGCAAATGTTTTTCCGCTTCCTGCTGGGCCTTGCGCTTGCGCGCCAGCAACAGCAAAAGCAGCAGCAGAACCAGGAAGGCGGAACCGGCAATCAGCCCCAGCAAGAGTGGGTTGCCCAGCATGTCATCGAGTGCGCTTGGCGGCTCTGGCGCAGCTGGCACCTCATCGACAGGAGCCTGAGCAGGTGCGGTGTCTGCAGCAGCTGGCGCAGGCGCCACCACTGGCTCGGCAGGGGCAACATCGGCCGCCGCTGGCTGTACCGGCGCTGATTCACCCGGCAACGGAGCTGCCGGCGCTTCGGTTGCAGCCCCCTGCGCTTCCAGACGGGCCAGTTGATCGTTCTTGAGCTGGATCAGCTTTTGCAACTTGTCCATCTGGCTTTGCAAATCGCTGACGCGGCTTCTCAGCTCTTCGTTGTCACGGCGGCTGGTGTCCAGGCTTTCCTGAGCCACCGCAAGCTTGTCGCTGACAGCCTTGGCGCTGTCAGCACCAGCCTGGTTGCCCGGGGTCACCAGGCGCAGGTTGTCACCCTGGGCGATACGCTCAGGCGCTGCATCGGCGGCACCCCGCCGGGTAGCGTCGAGTTGGCGCGCCCGCGGCCCCAGACGCCGGCCCTCACGCCAGGCTGCGTACTGTTCAGCCACTTCGCGGTTGGCCTCCCCTTGGGGAATGCTCTGGATCTGCTGCTGGTCAGGCAGGCGCAATACCTGGCCAACTTTCAGCTGGTTGATGTTGTTGCCGATGAATGCATCGGGGTTGAGCGCCTGAATGGCGATCATGGTCTGCTGTACCGAACCGCCGCCCTGGGTGTTGCGAGCTGCGATCTGCCACAGGGTGTCGCGCCGCTTGGTGGTATAGCTGGCGGCACTGCTGGTAGCCGGCGTGATGTTGCCCGCCGCTGACTGCTGGCCCTGAGCCTGCGCCTGGTCGAGCAGCACGCTGTAGTCACGCAGCAGGCGGCCCTGGGGCCACATCACCTGAACCAGAAACTTGACCACCGTTCCCGGCAGCGGCTGGGTCGAAGTGACCCGCAGCACGCTCTTGCCGTTAGGGTTGATCACCGGTGTGAAGGTGAGGTCTTGCAGGTAAGCCGCAAGCGGAACCCCGGCTTTGCTGAACTCTTCGGGCGGTGCCAGGCTTGGGGCCACTTCGGCTGCGGTGAGGTCGCGCACATCAAGCAGTTCGATCTCGGCATCCAGCGGTTGGTTCTGCGCCGACTTCAATGTCAGCTCACCCAACCCCAGGGCATTCGCCATGCCCGACGTCAGCGCAGACGCTGCCGCCATGGCCAGAACCAATTTGCGAATTCGAAGCATGACCTCTTCCCTTGTATGAATCGTCCCAAAAACCCGTACGTGGCGCGGGACAAAAGTGCTCGCCAGTATCTTTTACACCATGTGTTTAATCAACAATTGCGCCACCTGGACGGCGTTCAGCGCTGCGCCCTTGCGCAGGTTGTCGGTGGTCAGCCACAGGTTCAGTTGCTGGCTGTCGTCAATTCCACGGCGTACACGACCAACATAGACCACGTCTTGGCCGACTGCGTCACCGACTGGGGTGGGATAGTCATCGTTTTCCACCAGCTCGAGGCTGTCGGCCTGCTCTAACGCCTGGTTCACCTGCGCCAGATCGACGGGTTCGCGGCACTGCAATGCCACACTGAAGCTATCGCCGAAAAACACCGGGACTTGAATGCAGCTCACGGAAATATTCAGCTTCGCCAGCCCCAGCAGTACGCGCAACTCCTCCACCAGGCGGCGCTCCACGCCGGTATGGCCGTGCTCATCGACCGGGCCGACCTGAGCCAATAGGTTGAAAGCCATCTGCCGATCGAAGAAACGTGGCTCTAACGGGCGGGCGTTCAGCAGTTCTGCCGTTTGCCGGGCCAGCTCGCTGACCGCCTCGCGACCCTGGGCGGACACGGCCAGCGCGGCCATTACCTGCACCCGTTCGATGCCCAGTTGACCCTTCAGTGGAGCCAGGGCGACCGCCAAGGCAACGGCGGCGCAGCTAGGGCTGGTGATGAGCGCCGGCAGCTTGAGCGTGGCAATACTGTCACCATTGGCCTCGGGGACCACGGCCAGGGCATTTTCAAGAGCGCCGGAAAGGTCAATGACGGTACAGCCGGCCTGCTGAGCCTTGCTTGCAAAGCTGCGGCTGACCGCCGGGCTGGCGGCGAAGAAGGCCAGCTTGACCTGGGCGAAGTCGAAGCTATCGACTTCCCGCACCTTGATCTTCTTGCCAGCGAACATCACGCTGCTGCCCGCCGATTCCATGCTGGCCAGCAGGTGCAGGGTTGCGACCGGGAAAGCCAGCTCTTCGAGGATCTGCACGAGGGTTTCACCCACGCTGCCGGTAGCACCGACAATGGCGATATCCAGGGGAGTGGTCATGGTAGAGGTCCTTTTACTGAAACGGCGGGGGCGGCACTTTACTTGGATTGTAGTGGTTTGTCTGTGCTAGCCCTTTCGCGGGTGAACCTGCTCTTGCAGGGATCCTATTATGGCGTGGTGCGGGTTCACCCGCGAAGAGGCCCGCACAGGCATAAAAAAACCCGCGCTGTCACCAGCACGGGTTTTCGGCACCGCAAAAGCGATCAACGCTCCAGCAAGATCCGCAGCATGCGGCGCAGCGGCTCAGCGGCGCCCCACAGCAATTGGTCACCTACGGTGAACGCGCCCAGGTACTGCGAGCCCATGTTCAGCTTGCGCAGGCGGCCAACCGGAACGTTCAGGGTACCGGTGACGTTGGTCGGGGTCAGCTCTTGCATGCTGATTTCACGATGGTTGGGCACTAGTTTGACCCATGGATTGTGCTGGCTGATCATGCCTTCGATGTCGGCCAGCGGCACGTCCTTGTTCAGCTTGATGGTCAGCGCCTGGCTGTGGCAGCGCATGGCGCCGATGCGCACGCAGATGCCGTCAACTGGGATCGGGCTCTTGAAGCGACCAAGGATCTTGTTGGTCTCGGCCTGGGCTTTCCACTCTTCACGGCTCTGCCCGTTCGGCAGTTCCTTGTCGATCCACGGAATCAGGCTGCCTGCCAGCGGCACGCCGAAGTTCTCGGTGGGGAACGCTTCGCCACGCATGGCTTCGGCCACCTTACGGTCGATATCGAGGATGGCGCTGGCTGGGTTGGCCAAGTCATCGGTAACTGCCCCATGGGTGGCTCCCATTTGCTTGATCAGCTCGCGCATGTTCTGTGCGCCAGCACCCGAGGCTGCCTGGTAGGTCATGGCGCTCATCCACTCCACCAGGCCGGCTTCGAACAAGCCACCCAGGCCCATCAGCATCAGGCTGACGGTGCAGTTGCCGCCGATGTAGTTCTTGGTACCGGCATCGAGCTGGTGATCGATGACCTTGCGGTTGACCGGGTCCAGAACGATCACTGCATCGTCCTGCATACGCAGCGACGAAGCGGCATCGATCCAGTAGCCCTGCCAGCCGGCTTCACGCAGCTTGGGGAACACCTCGTTGGTGTAGTCGCCGCCCTGGCAAGTCAGGATCACGTCGAGGGTCTTGAGTTCTTCGATCGAATAAGCGTCCTTGAGCGGAGCAATGTCCTTGCCCACGTTCGGGCCCTGGCCACCTACGTTGGAGGTAGTGAAGAACACCGGCTCAATGAGGTCGAAATCCTGCTCCTCCAGCATCCGCTGCATGAGCACGGAACCGACCATACCGCGCCAACCGATCAGACCTACACGTTTCATCGCAACTACACCTTTGCTAAAAGTGGGCCGCCACCTCGGGTTCGTGGTGGCGGGCCAGAGAGATTACAGATTCCGCAGCGCTGCGACTACTGCGTCGCCCATTTCCTGCGTGCCTACTTTGTCGCAGCCAGCCGACCAGATGTCGCCGGTGCGCAGACCTTGATCGAGCACCACACTGACCGCCTTCTCGATCGCCTCGGCCGCAGCCTGCTGGTTGAAGCTGTAACGCAGCATCATCGACACCGAGAGGATGGTCGCCAGCGGGTTGGCGATACCCTGCCCGGCAATGTCCGGAGCCGAGCCATGGCAAGGCTCGTACATGCCTTTGTTGTTGGCGTCCAGGGAGGCCGAAGGCAGCATGCCTATGGAACCTGTGAGCATGGAAGCTTCATCCGACAGGATGTCGCCGAACATGTTGTCGGTCACCACCACGTCGAACTGTTTCGGTGCGCGCACCAGCTGCATGGCGGCGTTATCGACGTACATGTGGCTCAGTTCGACGTCCGGATAGTCCTTGGCCACATCCTCGACCACTTCGCGCCACAGCTGGCTGGAGGCAAGAACGTTGGCCTTGTCCACCGAGCACAGCTTCTTGCCGCGCACGCGCGCCATGTCGAAACCAACGCGGGCGATGCGACGGACTTCGCTTTCGCTGTACGGCAGGGTGTCGTAGGCCTGACGCTCGCCGCCTTCAAGCTCGCGCTGGCCGCGCGGTGCGCCGAAGTAGATACCGCCGGTGAGTTCACGGACGATGAGGATATCCAGGCCCGCAACGATTTCCGGCTTGAGCGACGAAGCATCGGCCAACTGCGGGTAGAGAATCGCCGGGCGCAGGTTGGCGAACAGGCCCAGTTGCGAACGGATTTTCAGCAGCCCGCGCTCAGGGCGGATGTCACGCTCGATCTTGTCCCACTTCGGGCCGCCAACGGCGCCCAGCAGTACGGCGTCGGCTTTGCGTGCGCGCTCAAGGGTTTCATCGGCCAGCGGCACACCGTGCTTGTCGATGGCGGCGCCGCCGATCACGTCATGCTCGAGGCTCAAGTCAAGCTGGAACTTGTCGTTGGCCAGCTCCAGCACCTTGACCGCCTCGGCCATGATTTCCGGGCCAATGCCATCACCTGGGAGAATCAGAATCTGCTTGCTCATGCTTTCCTCTATCCATTCACGCGGCGTGCCCGATGGGGCCCCACCGAAAAATTCTCAACGCTCGGCCCACAGCACCAGCACATCGGTGCTGAACGAACCATCGGCCTCGATTTGGTAATACTGCCGTACTTCTTCGCCCATGGCTTGCTGCAATTGGCGGATGGCAACACGCATCGGCTCAGGGGTGCGCATGCGCTCGACCCAGCTGGTGAACTCCAGCCGCAACGCCTGGCGGCTGTGACTGCGCACGTGCAGGCCCGCCTCGCTGACCTGCCGCTGCCACTGGGCCGCCGAGTAATCACGCACGTGGCTGGTATCGCGCAGCACCTCGACCGTTTGCAAGTAAGTATCGAGCAGCGGGCTACCCGGCGACATAACGTCGATGAACGCTGCTACGCCACCAGGCTTGAGTACCCGTCGTACTTCCCGCAGCGCCAGCCCCAGGTCGCTCCAGTGGTGCGCCGAGTACCGGCTGAAAACGAAGTCGAAGGAGGCATCGGCGAACGGCAGGCGCTCGGCCGCACCGCGTTCGGTAGCGATATTGCTCAGGCCCCGCTCTGCGGCGGCGCGGGCCACCACGTCGAGCATGGACTGCGACAGGTCGTAGGCGACCACTTCAGCGACCAGCGGGGCGACATGGAAGCTGACATGCCCGGCACCGCAACCCAGATCCAGCACACGGGCAGCGCCCTGGCCAGCCAGCTCGGCCTGTAGCAACGCGAATTCGCTGCCTTGAGCGTGTACGGCGCTGCTCAGGTATGCACTGGCCTGTTCGCCGAACTGGCGCTGGACTACGTCGGTGTGTTGGGTGCTGGTCATGGGTCAGTCCTTTATATTTTATTGCCAGTGCTGGCCATCTCGCGTCTCAAGCCGCTGCTACTGAGTACACGACCCTTGTGCGTCAAAGCCAGCGACGCCGACTACGGCATTCAGGCATCACGGAACAGCCAAGGCTGGCTGGCGCGGTGTTTGCCTTCGAATGCTTTGATCGCGTCGCTGTCTTGCAAGGTCAGGCCGATGTCGTCAAGACCATTGAGCAGGCAATGCTTGCGGAAAGCATCGATTTCGAAGTGCAGTACCTTGCCGTCCGGGCGCGTCACCGCCTGCGCTTGCAGGTCGATGGTCAGTTGGTAACCTGGGTTGGCTTCCACCTGCTTGAACAGTTCGTCCACTTCCTCATCGCTGAGAATGATCGGCAGCAAACCGTTCTTGAAGCTGTTGTTGAAGAAGATGTCAGCAAAACTCGGCGCAATCACGCTACGGAAGCCGTACTCGTCCAATGCCCACGGCGCGTGCTCCCGGCTCGACCCGCAACCGAAGTTCTCGCGCGCCAAGAGCACGCTGGCACCCTGGTAACGCGCATGGTTGAGTACGAATTCCTGGTTCAGCGGGCGCTTGCTGTTGTCCTGGTACGGCTGGCCGACATCCAGGTAACGCCATTCGTCGAACAGGTTGGGGCCAAAGCCGGTTCGCTTGATCGACTTGAGGAACTGCTTGGGGATGATCTGATCGGTGTCGACGTTGGCACGATCCAACGGCGCGACGAGACCGGTATGCTGGGTAAAGGCTTTCATGCTGCGCTCCCTTGGATCAACTCGCGGACATCGATGAAGTGGCCGGTCACTGCGGCGGCGGCGGCCATGGCCGGGCTCACCAGGTGGGTACGGCCACCGGCGCCTTGGCGGCCTTCGAAGTTACGGTTGGAGGTCGAGGCGCAGTGCTCGCCGCTCTCCAGGCGGTCTGGGTTCATCGCCAGGCACATCGAGCAGCCCGGTTCACGCCATTCGAACCCAGCTTCGATGAAAATCTTGTCCAGGCCTTCACGCTCGGCCTGGGCTTTGACCAGGCCCGAACCTGGCACTACCAGCGCCTGCTTGACGGTGGCAGCAACCTTGCGGCCCTTGGCGATTTCGGCAGCTGCGCGCAGGTCTTCGATGCGCGAGTTGGTGCAGGAGCCGATGAATACGCGGTCAAGCTTGATGTCGGTGATCGCCTGGTTGGCGGCCAGGCCCATGTACTTGAGGGCGCGCTCGATAGAACCGCGCTTGATCAGGTCTGGCTCGGCGGCCGGGTCCGGCACACGTTGATCCACGGCCAACACCATCTCTGGCGAAGTACCCCAGCTGACTTGCGGCTTGATCTGCGCAGCGTCGAGCTCGACCACAGTGTCGAACACGGCATCGTCGTCAGAAACCAAGTCTTTCCACGCTTCAACAGCGCGCTTCCAGTCCTCGCCCTTGGGCGCATACGGGCGGCCTTCAACGTAGGCCACGGTGGTGGCATCGGTCGCCACCAGCCCCACACGCGCACCGGCTTCGATGGACATGTTGCAGATGGTCATGCGGCCTTCCATCGACAGATCGCGGATGGCGCTGCCCGCGAATTCCATCGCGTGGCCGTTACCACCGGCGGTGCCGATCTTGCCGATCACCGCCAGCACGATGTCCTTGGCGGTAACGCCGGCCGGCAACTGGCCTTCGACACGCACCAACATGTTTTTCATCTTCTTGGCGACCAGGCACTGGGTGGCGAGCACGTGCTCCACCTCGGAAGTACCGATGCCATGGGCCAGGGCACCGAATGCGCCATGGGTGGAAGTATGCGAATCGCCGCAGACCACGGTCATGCCTGGCAAGGTCGCGCCCTGCTCCGGGCTGATGACGTGGACGATGCCCTGGCGTTCGTCGTTCATCTTGAATTCGACGATGCCATATTCGTCACAGTTTTCATCGAGGGTCTGCACCTGCAGCCGCGAAACCTGGTCGACGATGGCCTCGATACCGCCCTTGCGCTCTGGCGTAGTCGGCACGTTGTGATCGGGGGTTGCGATGTTGGCATCGATGCGCCAAGGCTTGCGATTGGCCAAGCGCAGGCCTTCGAAAGCCTGGGGCGACGTCACCTCGTGGATGATATGGCGGTCGATGTAGATCAAGGACGAGCCGTCATCACGGCGCTTGACCTCATGGGCTTCCCAGAGTTTGTCGTAAAGCGTTTTGCCAGCCATCGGACTGTTCCTCATCAGCGTGTTTCTATGCCAAAAACCCCTTGGCTTGTACGGACGATGCTAGGGGTTTAGATTGAATAACTCAAATTCATAATTTTTATGCTTTGGATAACCAAAAGGAATTCGACCACGTGGACTTGGCCAACCTCACCGCGTTCATTGCCGTTGCTGAAACCGGCAGCTTCTCCGGTGCCGGGGAGCGGCTGTTTTTGACTCAGCCAGCCATCAGCAAACGCATTGCCGGCCTTGAGCAACAACTGGATGTGCGCTTGTTCGATCGCTTGGGCCGTGAAGTGACTCTGACCGAAGCCGGTCGCGCCTTATTGCCGCGTGCCTACCAGATCCTCAACGTGCTCGATGATACCCGCAGAGCCTTGACCAACCTCAACGGCGAAGTGAGCGGCCGCCTGACCCTGGCTACCAGCCATCACATCGGCCTGCACCGCCTACCGCCGCTGCTGCGAGCCTTCACCCGCCAGCATCCGGCGGTGGCCCTGGACATCCAATTCATGGATTCGGAACAGGCCTACGACGAAATTCTCCATGGCCGGGCCGAGATTGCCGTCATCACGCTAGCACCCGAGCCGCACCCTGTGGTCAAGGCAATACCGGTGTGGAACGACGCACTGGACTTCGTGGCCGCGCCCGAACATCCGCTGGCCAGCAACCACTCGGTCACCCTGGCCGATGTCGCCCGCCACCCGGCGGTCTTCCCCGGCGGCAACACCTTCACCCACCATATTGTCCAGCGGCTGTTCGAAAGCCAGGGCCTTACCCCAAACATCGCCATGAGCACCAACTACCTGGAAACCATCAAGATGATGGTGTCGATCGGCCTGGCTTGGAGCGTGCTGCCCAGGACCATGCTGGACGATCAGGTTGCACCCATCGCATTGCCCGGCATACAGCTGTCGCGCGAGCTAGGCTACATTCTGCACACGGAGCGCACGCTATCGAACGCTGCTAGGGCCTTCATGGCCCTGCTCGACAGCCACGCAGGGTCCGCCTGACCGGTCGTCAGCTCGGCATTTCCAATTCATGGACGCGTCCCACGCCAAAGGTCTGGTACCAATGCCCAAATCAGCAAATCGCTTTCCGCGCCTGCCGCGCATCCCTGCGGCCGATCCCCAGGAATCAGAGCAGGCGTGGCAGAACGCACCGCAACTGCTGGCCGCGCTCAACGGCGCCAGGCTGGGCGCCTGGCTGTGGGACATCGATAGCGGCCGAATCAGCTGGTCACGGGGTACGCAGGCGCTGTTCGGCTTCGACCCACATCGGCCGCTACCCGCCGACATCGACTACCTCGACCTGCTGGCAGAGCAAGACCGTGCCCGCACCCGCCAACTGTTCCACGCTGTCGTCAACGGCGAACCGGTGGAGCAGGCTATGCGCCATCGCATCCTGTGGCCGGACGGCAGCGTTCATTGGCTGGAAATCAACGGCAGCCTGACTCAGGACCAGAACGGCCGACGCCAGATGATCGGAGTGATCCGGGAAATTACCCGCCAGCGCGAACGCGAAGCTGCGCTGATCAACTCGGAAAAGCGCTTCGCTACGCTGTTTCACCTGAGCCCCAACGCCATTTTGCTCAGCCGCCGGCATGACGGCATGATCATCGAGGTCAACCAGCATTTCGAGGACATGTTCGGCTGGCCGGGCGACCAGGTGATCGGCAAGACCAGCATCGAGCTAGGTCTGTGGGTGAACCCTGACCAGCGCCATCAGGTCATCGAGGCCACCCGTAACAGCCAGGGCCCAGCGATCATGGAAGTGCAGTTTCGTGCCAGCACGGGCAAGCTCCACGATGGCATCCTCTGCGCCCAGAGCATCGATATGGAGGGGGTTCCCTACCTGATCAGCACCTTCGTTGACACCACCGAGCGCAAGCGCGCCGAACAGGCGCTCAAGGACAGCCAGGAGCGGCTTGACCTGGCGCTGGACTCGGCGCAGCTAGGGACTTGGGACTGGCACATACCCAGCGGGATGCTGTACGGCTCGGCTCGCGCCGCGCAGCTGCATGGATTGCCCCCGGTACCCTTCCATGAATCGTTCGAGGCTTTCTTCGAAGGCGTTCCGGAGCATGAGCGGGCCAACATGCGCCAGGCCTATCGCAGCCTGCGTGAAGGGCCTGCCGGCAATTACCAGATCACGTACCACGTACAGCTGGAAAACGGCACCTCACGCTACATCGAAAGCCGTGCACGGCTCTATCGCGATGACCAAGGCAACCCATTGCGCATGGCTGGCACGCTACTGGATATCACCGAACAGGTAGAACGGGAACAGCGCTTGAGCGCCTCGGAAGAGAAATTTGCCAGCCTGTTCCAGGCAAGCCCAGACCCCATCTGCGTCACCCGTCAGGACACCGGTCAGTTCATCGAAATCAACCCCGCCTTCACCCAGACCTTCGGTTGGACTGCCGAACAGGTGATAGGCCACACGGCCGAAGAAATCGGCCTGTGGGCCGAGTCGGTCGAACGCGCGCAGCGCATCGAGCGGGTGATCCGCGAGCAGGCACTGAGCAACGTGGCAGTGGTGGTCAACCACCGCAATGGCTCACCGCTGACCTGCGTGATCGCCAGCCGCTTGATCAGCGTCGACGACCAACCGTGCAGCGTCACTACTCTACGCGACATCACTCAACAGCAACGGGCCGAGGCGGCGCTGAAGTCCAGCGAAGAGAAATTCGCCAAGGCCTTCCACTCCAGCCCCGACGCTATCACCATCACCGAGCGCCACACCGGCCGCTACCTGGAAGTCAACGACGGTTTCAGTCGCCTGACCGGATATGGCACCAGCGAGGTCGTCGGCCGCAGCGTCTATGAAATCGGCATCTGGGCAGACGAAAAGCAGCGCAGTGCGCTGCTCAACGAGCTCAAGGAGAGCGGCCGCGTGCATCACCGCGAGATGCTCGGGCGCAACAAGCGAGGCGACATCCTGACCGTTGAAGTATCAGTGGAGCCGATCAGCCTCAACGAGGCCGATTGCCTGCTGATGACTGCCCGCGATGTGAGCCAGTTGAAGAACGCCCAAGCGCAAATACGCCACCTGGCCTATCACGACCCGCTGACCAACCTGCCCAACCGCGCCATGTTGATGGACCGCCTGAGCCAGCAGATCGCGCTGTTGCGCCGGCATAACCTGCGCGGCGCGCTGCTGTTCCTCGACCTGGACCACTTCAAGCACATCAACGATTCTCTCGGGCACCCGGTGGGCGATACCGTGCTGAAAATCATCACCGCGCGCCTGGAGGCCAGCGTGCGCTTGGAAGACACGGTGGCGCGCCTGGGCGGCGATGAGTTCGTGGTGCTGCTCAGCGGCCTGGAAGGCAGCCGCGAAGCAGTGGAAGCCAAGGTGCGTGAACTGGCCGACACGCTGCGCGAGCTGCTGGCCGAGCCGATGTCACTGGACGGCCAACGCTTGCAAGTGACCCCAAGCATCGGTGTGGCACTGATTCCTGACCACGGCACTACCCCTGCCGACCTGCTCAAACGTGCCGATATCGCGCTTTACCGGGCCAAGGATTCAGGGCGCAACACTACCGAGCTGTTCCACACCACGATGCAAAAGGCCGCCAGCGAACGTCTGCGCATGGAGAGCGATCTGCGCCTGGCCTTGGCCCGTGGCGAGCTCGCGTTGAATTTCCAGCCGCAGGTGGACGCCAGGGACAACCGCATTGTCGGGGCCGAGGTACTGCTGCGCTGGCACCACCCGCAATTGGGGCAGCAACCGCCGAGCCAGTTCATTCAGGTGCTGGAAGAAAGCGGGCTGATCCTCGAAGTGGGCAGCTGGATCCTCGATGAAGCCTGCAACGCCTGCGCCGGCATGCTGCAAGACCGGCTGATCGATGCCGATGATTTCAGCCTGTGCGTAAACATCAGCCCCCGGCAATTTCGCCAGAACGATTTTGTCGAGCGCGTACTACGCAGCCTCGATGAATACTGCTTGCCGCGGCACATTCTGAAACTGGAGATCACCGAGGGTATCGTCATCCAAAACCTTGAAGACACGATCAGCAAGATGCGCGAGCTCAAGCGCTACGGCGTAAGTTTCGCCATGGATGACTTTGGTACTGGCTACTCATCACTGACCTACCTCAAGCGCCTGCCGGTGGACGCGCTGAAAATCGACCAGACTTTTGTGCGTGACGCGCCCCAAGACCCTAATGACGCCGAAATTGTCCGCGCTATTGTGGCGATGGCGCACAGCCTTGACCTGGCGGTGATTGCCGAAGGGGTGGAGCTGAGCGAGCAGTTGGCCTTCCTTGAAGGCCTAGGCTGCCACCTGTACCAGGGCTATCTGCATAGCCGCCCTCTGCCACTGGCGCAATTTCGGCAAATGCTCATCGAGGCACCCGCCGACTATTGAAAACGCAGAAAGGGCACCCGAAGGTGCCCTTTCTCATTGGGTTCCGGGCGTAGCCCGTGAACATCAGTTCAGCGCAGGCTGATCACCGTTGATCGGGATCCGCTTGGCCTTGGCTTCTTCCGGCACGATGCGCAGCAAATCGATGCTGAGCAGGCCGTTGGCCAGGCCCGCGGCCTTGACTTCGATATGATCGGCCAGGCGGAACGACAGCTTGAATGCGCGCTGGGCAATGCCCTGATGCAGATAGGTCACTTCAGCCGCTGCGTTTTCGCGTTTGCCACCGGTCACGGTCAGGACACCTTTTTCGACCTGCAGATCGAGGTCCTGCTCCTGGAAACCAGCTGCGGCAACCACGATGCGGTAGTGATCATCGCCGTGCTTTTCAACGTTGTAGGGCGGGTAGCTGCTACCGGCCTCGTTACGTGCCGCAGATTCGAACAGGTCGTTGAACCGGTCGAAACCAACGGAGTGGCGGAACAATGGAGCGAGAGAGAAAGCGGTAGTCATGGTCATAAACTCCTGAGATTCAGCAAGTAAAGTCACTGCGCGACCCGAATTCGGCATCGCGTACTCAAGAGATATGGCCTGCGCAAAAGCTTTCAAGGGGACGGATAAAAAAATCTGAAAGCAGCGTCTGCATAGATGACCCCTTCGCGGCTAAAGCCGCCCCCTACAGGTCCAAAGCGGCTGAGCCTCTGTAGGAGCGGCTTTAGCCGCGAAGGGGCCGGATCAGGCGACGCATACTTCCAAAGATGTAGCTTCGACCCCAAGCAACCGGCTGATGCGTGCGCAATCATCCTCACGACGCAACTCGGCAAAAAGCACCACTGCCTCGGGATAACTGCGGGTCAGCATCGCCAGCCATTGCTTCATTCGCCCCGGCGCGTATCGCGGCGAGAGTTTGGCCTGGGCCTGGCGCCAGAACTCGCGCAACAACGGCATCAGCTCATCCCAACTCATCGGCTGGTATTGGACTCCATCCCGCGCAGCGGCGATCTGCAAGGCCAGGTCCGGCCGCGACACCAGGCCGCGCCCTAGCATGATGTCCTCGGCACCGCTGACCTCTCGGCAGCGCCGCCAGTCGTCGACAGTCCAGATTTCACCATTGGCGAACACCGGCACCTGAACCACATCCTGCACCCGCGCCACCCATTCCCAGTGGGCCGGTGGCTTGTAGCCTTGGGCTTTGGTGCGCGCGTGCACAACCAGGTGTGCCGAACCGCCCTCGGCCAAGGCCGTGGCACAATCCAGGGCACCGTCCGGGCTATCGAAACCCAAACGCATTTTCGAGGTGACCGGGATATGCGCCGGTACGGCGCGGCGCACCTCATGCACGATGGCATGCAGCAGCTCCGGCTCCTTGAGCAGCACTGCACCGCCACGGGACTTGTTCACCGTCTTGGCCGGGCAACCGAAGTTCAAATCGATGACCGGCGCGCCCAGCTCACACGCCAGGGCGGCGTTATCCGCCAGGCACACTGGGTCCGAGCCGAGCAATTGCACGCGCATCGGCACGCCCGACGCCGTGCGTGCGCCGTGGCGCAATTCGGGCGCGAGCTTGTCGAACGAAGAAGCCGGCAGCAAGCGATCACAGACGCGAATGAACTCAGTGACGCACCAATCGATGCCACCTACTCGGGTCAGAACGTCGCGCAGGATGTTGTCGACCAGCCCCTCCATGGGGGCCAGGGCAATTTGCATGGCTGGGTCTCGGCGCAAAAAGGCGCCAGTCTAGCAAAAAAACCGCTTGCCTCAGCTGCCGATCAGCGCCGGGCCGTAACCCTCGAGGAATTCGCCAGGCATGCGCTTGGGCTTGCCGCTGGACAGCTCGATACAGGCGAAGGTGGTTTGTGCGCGCAACAAGGTAACCCCGTCACGTGGACGCTTGAGCTGGAAGCGCCGAGTCATGCGCAGGCGCAGGTCCCAGTCGACAATCCAGGTAGCCAGCTGCAGCTCGTCATCCTCGTAAGCGGCGGCAAGGTAGTCGATTTCGTGGCGCAACACTGCCATGGCCCGGTCCAGCCGCCGGTACTCGGCCAAGTCAAGGCCCAGCCGCTGGGAGTGGCGCCAGGCGCAGCGCTCCAACCAGGTAACGTAGACCGCGTTGTTGGCATGGCCGAGGCCGTCGATGTCCTCGCTGCCCACACGCAGGTCGATGATGAATGGCGTTGCCAGGTCCCAACTCATGCCCGCTCCTGCTGATCGATGGCGAAAAAGCTCGAGAAGCTGATACTCAGCCCCCTCTAGTAATCTGGCCGAGTGTAACGGATGTTCAGGCACGCTGCCGCGCAGGTTCTCGGGCGAGCAGCTCCAGGACTGCCGCACTCAGCCGCGGATCAGCCAAGAGGCGTTGATGGCCACCCTGGTCTAAAAGCATGAGCCGGCTGTCGAACCAGGCTTTGTGAATTAGCTGCGCCTGGTCAGCAGGCACGAGCGCATCATCGACGGCATGTACCACCAGGCCCGGCAGGTCCAACTGATAGCCCTCGACATCGAGGCGGGCTATCTGGATGCCGATATCTTGTTCGACCTGACTAATAAACGCCGCCCTGGCACGCGCCGGCAATCCCAAGTGGCGAGCGAAACGCCGCAGCACGCCCAGTAACTGTGCTGGCGCTGCAATACTTACGGCAGCTTCGGCACGCAGCCCCATCTGTAGCGCCAGCAGCACGCTGGCGCCCCCCATGGAATGACCGATCACCGCTCGCAACGGCGGCAGCTGCGCTGCAGCCTCAAGCAATGCGCGAGCGAACAACGCGACATGCGCCTTGCGCCCTGGAGAGTGGCCATGAGCAGGGCCTTCCAGCGACACCACGGTATACCCGGCCTGCACCAGGGTGTGGATCAATGACGCGAACTGCGTCGGGCGCCCTTCCCAACCGTGCATCAGCAGTACCGTCGGCCCTTTGCCCCAGCGCAGAGCCGACAGCCCGAAGCGCAAGGTCATGCGCTCGGCACTGGCCAGTAACGGCAGCTCCCAATCCCGAGGCGCGAAGTTGCGCGGCGTCATGAAGGCCCGGCGCATCTTGCCGGCGATATGCGTCGGCATCAGCCGGCCTAGGGTGCCATTTACGCTTCGAATCCAGCTCAGGGTAGTCATTGCCTTGCTCCAGAACCTTCGGTATCAGAGAACAGCCGATTTGGCGGCACGTAACAGTCGGTCGGACAACTCACCCGGCCCCAGCGCGCGCGCCAGGGCCAAGCCACCAATCATCAGGGCCAGGTCAGCCAACGCTTTGTCGGCATCCTCGGGGCGGTCGACCATGGCCGCCGTCATCAACTCGATGTGCTCGGCCAGCACTTCGCGAAAAACATCGGGCAGCCGCTGCATTTCGCTGAGCGAATTGGGCAAGGGGCACGCGTGAACTTCGGCGTCCCGGTGCTTGCGAGAAAGATAGAAAGCGCTTACGAGCGCGCGTCGCCCCTCCCCATCCAGATGCGGATCGACCTGAGCCAACAGGGCACGACGCTCGCAGAGCAACTGGCGAAACGCTTCGAGCATGAGTTCATCTTTGCTCTGAAAGTGCGCGTAAAACCCACCCACCGTCAGCCCTGCCGCCCCCATCACCTGGCTGACACTGGGCTCGGCTGGGCCGTGCAGAATCAAAGCACTGCGGGCGGCCTCCAGAATGCGTTCGCGGGTTCTGCTTTTCTTGTCGCTCATGGCTCGCCCCTGAAAATATGATGTAGGTAATATTATTCACATCATATTTTTTGGCAAACAAAACTGCATGCCGTTCGTCAGCCGATTATCAGGGAGAGAAAAAACAAAAGGCCCATTCAATATGCGAATGAGCCTTTAAAGTCCCGCAAAACGCGGGTAAAAATTGGCGTCCCCTAGGGGACTCGAACCCCTGTTACCGCCGTGAAAGGGCGGTGTCCTAGGCCACTAGACGAAGGGGACGTAACCTTCGTGCCGATCCGCTTATGCGAACCGCGGCAAAATTGGTGGAGCTAAGCGGGATCGAACCGCTGACCTCCTGCATGCCATGCAGGCGCTCTCCCAGCTGAGCTATAGCCCCGAAACAAAAGACTCATTCAATATGCGAACGAGCCTTTTTAAGCCCCGCAAAACGCGGGAAAAAGTGGCGTCCCCTAGGGGACTCGAACCCCTGTTACCGCCGTGAAAGGGCGGTGTCCTAGGCCACTAGACGAAGGGGACGTAACCTTCGTGCCGATCCGCTTACGCGAACCGCGGCAATAATTGGTGGAGCTAAGCGGGATCGAACCGCTGACCTCCTGCATGCCATGCAGGCGCTCTCCCAGCTGAGCTATAGCCCCAGATTTCTAGCCTCTCGGCCCAGCGACATGCAAAATATCGCTTGTGCAAAACTGGCGTCCCCTAGGGGACTCGAACCCCTGTTACCGCCGTGAAAGGGCGGTGTCCTAGGCCACTAGACGAAGGGGACGAACCTTCTTACCTTCAAGAGCTGATTGCTGGATCAGCTCTTGCTTGCCAGCCTTGGCTGACAAACGGAATTTGGTGGAGCTAAGCGGGATCGAACCGCTGACCTCCTGCATGCCATGCAGGCGCTCTCCCAGCTGAGCTATAGCCCCACAATGCCGCTTTGAACAGAAGCGCTGGCTGGGTGCCGTGCGTTTCGTTTACGTTCATCGCTGTGGACGGGGCGCATATTAAGATCGGATTGCAGGGCTGTCAAACTAAATTTTGAAATTAATCAAAATTTTTTTCACAGATAACAATCACTTACCGCCCTGCCCAACCCAAAACCCCAACACTGAGCACTGTGCAAGTGGGCTGATCCGCGAATACTGCCCACCATGGCTCGTCGTATTGGTCAGGAAACCCGCGCCACACAGATTGCGCAGGCTTGCAGACAAGCCACAACCTGTGGGAGCGACTTAAGCCACTAATCGGCCTTCGACAGTTGCTCCCACCCGTTGAGCTATCGCTTCGAACGTGCCGTCAAGCGATGCTGGCCAGCAGCTTTTCCCATTCCTTGTTCTCTTTCTTGGACACACCACCGAGCAGGTCAAGGGCCTGACGCAAGCGATAGCGGGTCAGATCAGGGCCGAGGATTTCCATGGCATCGAGCACCGACACCGAGCTTGCCTGGCCGGTAATGGCCGCAAACATCAGCGGCATGGCGTCGCGCAGCTTCAGTTCCAGCGCTTGGACCACGGCCTGGATGCAATCGGTGATACGCTCTTTCTCCCACTGCCGCAGGCTCTCGAGCTTCCACAGGATCAACTGCATCACCTGACGCACTTGGTCAGCGGACAGCTTCTTGCTTTCGAACAGCTTGGCATCGAGCTTGAGGCCGCCTTCGAAGAAGAAACCACCCAGCGGCGCGATCTGGCTGAAGGTTTCGACACGACCCTGCACATGGGGGGCGATCTTCATCATGTAATCGCTGTTGAACGCCCACTTTTGCACGCGTGCGGCAAACTCCTGCACTGGCAGCTCGCGCAGCCATTGGCCGTTTAGCCAGGACAGCTTCTCGATGTCGAAGATCGGCCCCCCCAGAGAGATGCGCGACAAGTCAAAATGCTCGACCATTTCAGCCAAGGAAAACTTCTCACGCTCGTCGGGCATCGACCAGCCCATGCGGCCGAGGTAATTGAGCATTGCCTCGGGCATGAAACCCATGCGCTCGTAGAAAGTCACCGAGGTCGGGTTCTTGCGCTTGGACAACTTGGACTTGTCGGGGTTACGCAGCAGTGGCATGTAGCAGAGCTTGGGTTGCTCCCAACCAAAGTACTCGTAAAGCTTGATCAGCTTCGGTGCCGACGGCAGCCACTCTTCGCCGCGCAGCACATGGGTGATACCCATCAGGTGGTCATCGACCACGTTGGCCAAGAAGTAGGTCGGCAGGCCGTCGTTCTTCATCAGCACCTGCATGTCCATGCGGTCCCATGGAATCTCGACATCGCCACGCAGCATATCCGGGACTACGCAGATACCTTCGCTCGGTACCTTCATACGGATCACGTGGGGCTCGCCTGCGGCAAGACGGCGCTGGACTTCCTCGTCGCTGAGCAACAGCGCACGGCCGTCATAGCGAGGGGTTTCACCACGGGCCATCTGCTCGGCGCGCATCTGTTCCAGCTCTTGGGCCGTACAGAAGCAATAGAAGGCATGGCCGGCATCGACCAATTCCTTGGCGTACTTGGCGTAGATCTCGCCACGCTCGCTCTGCCGGTATGGGCCGTGCGGGCCACCGACATCCGGGCCTTCGTTCCATTCGATGCCAAGCCAGCGCAAGGCATCGAAGATCTGCTGCTCCGACTCGCGTGTGGAGCGTAGCTGGTCGGTGTCTTCGATACGCAGGATGAACTCACCGCCATGCTGCTTGGCGAAGCAGTAGTTGAACAGGGCGATGTAGGCGGTGCCGACATGGGGGTCGCCCGTGGGCGATGGCGCGATACGCGTGCGAACGGTGGTCATGGAGGGTCTCGAACGAAAGATGAAACAAAGGCGGGATGTTAGCAGGGAGCAGGCACTGGGCTCCAGCAATGGCGCGAACGCCACTTGTCTAATGGCTATATGCCGCTGTTAAATTTACTTACATTTCTGGAACGATAGTCCTCATGCCTGCCCAACTCAAACGCCGCCTGGCGATCTTTTTCGCCCTGGTAGCCCTCATCGCCTTGGCCTTCCTGGCAGAGTGGTATCTACGCGGCCGCTTCTACGAAAGCACTGACAATGCCTATGTTCAGGGCGAAATCACCCGTATTTCCAGCCAGCTCGGTGCACGCATCGATGGGGTACTGGTCGACGACAATCAGCATGTCAACAAGGGCGACCTGCTGCTGCGCCTGGAGGCGGCCGACTTCGAACTGGCCGTGGCACGTGCCCGAGCAGCCTTAGCCACACGCGAGGCCGAATACGCCCAGGCGCAAAGCCGGTTGACCCAACAGAGCAGCTTGATTGCCGCTGGGCAGGCTCAAGTGGCAGCCAATCAGGCCACGCTCGAGCGCTCGCGGCTGGACCTGGGCCGCGCCGAAAAACTGCGCAAGCCTGGGTTCATCTCCGAAGAACGGGTGACCACCCTGTCGGCCGAGAATCATGTGGCCGGCGCCCAAGTGGATAAGGCCCGCGCTGACCTGCAGAGCCAACGCCAGCAGATCAACGCTCTGAGTGCCGACCTCAAACGCCTTGATGCGCAGATCGCCAATGCCCGAGCCGACGTGGCTCAGGCAGAGCTGAACCTTGCCCGTTGCGAGATACGCGCACCTTTGAGCGGCACCATCGGCCAGCGTAACGCCCGCAGCGGCCAGGTGGTGCAGGCAGGCGCCTACCTGCTGTCGATCGTGCCCGATGAAAATATCTGGGTGCAGGCCAACTTCAAGGAAACCCAGATTGGCAAGATGCACCCCGGGCAGCGTGCCACCCTGTTGTTCGACAGTTATCCCGACACCCCGATCGAAGGCCGCGTCGATAGCCTGTTCGCGGCGTCCGGCGCACAGTTCAGCCTGTTGCCGCCTGATAACGCCACCGGCAACTTCACCAAAGTGGTACAGCGCATTCCGGTGAAATTGACCTTCGCCGCCGACAACCCCCTGCACGGGCGCATTCGCCCGGGTATGTCGGTGACTGCCACCGTCGATTTGCGCCACGAGGATGATGGCCGCGATGGCCGGTGACCAACTGCAGCGCCCCACTGCCGAGCCAACACGGCGCGACTGGATAGCGGTGATGAGCGTGATGCTCGGTGCGTTCATGGCCGTGCTGGACATCCAGATCACCAACTCCTCGCTCAAGGACATCCAGGGAGCGTTGTCGGCCACTTTGGAAGAAGGCTCGTGGATTTCCACCTCGTACCTGGTAGCGGAGATCATCATGATTCCGCTGACCGCATGGCTGGTGCAGTTGCTGTCGGCGCGACGTTTGGCGGTCTGGGTGTCAGGTGGCTTCCTGTTGTCCTCATTGCTGTGCTCGATGGCCTGGAACCTGGAGAGCATGATCCTGTTCCGCGCCCTGCAGGGCTTCACAGGTGGTGCCTTGATTCCGCTGGCCTTCACGCTGACCCTGATCAAGTTACCCGAACATCACCGCGCCAAAGGCATGGCCATGTTCGCCATGACGGCGACGTTCGCCCCTTCGATTGGCCCCACCTTGGGAGGGTGGCTAACTGAAAACTGGGGCTGGCAATACATTTTCTACATCAACATCCCACCCGGGCTGGTGATGATCGCCGGCTTGCTCTACGGCCTTGAGAAAAAGCCGGCGCATTGGGAACTGCTCAAAAGCACCGACTATGCCGGCATCGTCACGCTGGGCCTTGGCCTGGGCTGCCTGCAAGTCTTTCTCGAGGAGGGGCACCGCAAGGATTGGCTGGAGTCGAATCTGATCGTCGGCCTTGGCACCGTAGCTTTGGTCAGCTTGATCACGTTCGTAATCGTGCAGTTTTCCAAGGCACAACCGCTTATCAACCTGCGCATTCTGGGCAATCGTAACTTCGGGCTGTCGAGCATCGCCAGCCTGGGCATGGGCGTGGGCCTGTATGGCTCGATTTATCTGCTGCCGCTATACCTGGCACAAATCCAAGGCTATAACGCGCTACAGATCGGCGAAGTGATCATGTGGATGGGTATCCCGCAGTTATTTCTGATCCCGCTGGTGCCGCAGCTGATGAAGATCGTGCCACCCAAGCTGCTGTGCGCTCTGGGCTTCTGCTTGTTCGGGGTGGCCAGCTTCGGTTCGGGGGTGCTGAACCCAGACTTCGCCGGACCTCAGTTCAACCACATCCAGATCATCCGCGCCCTCGGCCAACCGATGATCATGGTGACCATTTCGCTGATTGCCACGGCCTACATCCAGCAGCAAGATGCTGGCTCGGCGTCGAGCCTATTCAATATTCTGCGAAATCTAGGCGGTGCGATCGGCATCGCTTTGTTGGCCACCCTGCTGGATGCTAGAACCAAAGTGTACTTCGACTATTTGCGCGAATCGGTGGTACCGAGCAACCCGCAAGTGGCGGAGCGCCTTGCCCAATTGGCAGAGCGGCTGGGCAGTGACAGTGCGGCGCTTGGCAAGCTCAGCGAGATCACCCATCAGCAGGCGCTGATCATGGCTTATAACGACGCCTTTCACCTTGTCGGAATAGGTTTGGCGGTGAGCATGGTCGCCGTGTTGCTGACCCGCAAGCTGCCCCAGGGGCTGAAAGCGGGTGAGGCTCACTAGGCCCTGTATGACAGGCCTCGCTGCTGGGGTGAAGCTGTATTGAAAGCCGGCGTTCGATGCTGATTTAAAAACCGCAAACGCCGCTTTCTTCGGCTGTTAGTGCCGTAGCCCGACCTACAATTCACACAGTGAGGGTTCAAGTTGCGCGTACCACCCTGTTCGCGCACGACCCAGCAATTTCAGGTTGCGCACCTCTGTGGGGGCGGCTCAACCCGCGAAAAGCTGGGTGATGATCAACTGGTGATCAGGCGCTCGCGCAGCTTGGTAATCTCGTCGCGCAACTGCGCGGCGGCCTCGAACTCCAGGTCGCGTGCAAACTGCATCATCTTCTCTTCCAGTTGTTTGATGCGTTTGGTGATTTCGCCTGGCGTGCGCAGCTCGGCCTCGTAGCGGGCGCTCTCCTCGGCTGCCTTTGCCATGCCCTTGCGCTTCTTGCTGCGCGCACCGGGCACGGTGGCACCCTCCATGATATCGGCGATGTCCTTGACCACACCCTTTGGCACGATGCCGTTGGCCTGGTTGAAGGCAATTTGTTTCTCGCGACGCCGCTCGGTTTCGTCGATGGCACGCTGCATGGAGCCAGTGATGCTGTCGGCGTATAGAATCGCCCGGCCATTGAGGTTGCGCGCAGCACGGCCGATCGTCTGAATCAGCGAACGCTCGGAACGCAGGAAACCTTCCTTGTCAGCATCGAGGATGGCCACCAGCGACACCTCGGGCATATCCAGACCCTCGCGCAGCAGGTTGATACCCACGAGCACATCGAAGGTGCCCAAACGCAGATCCCGGATGATTTCGACCCGCTCGACGGTATCGATGTCGGAGTGCAGGTAACGCACCCTGACGTCATGGTCGGCCAGGTAATCGGTAAGGTCTTCGGCCATGCGCTTGGTAAGCGTGGTTGCCAGAACCCGATCGCCCTCAGCCACACGCTTGCGGATCTCCGACAGCAGGTCGTCGACCTGGGTGAGCGCCGGGCGCACCTCCACTTGCGGGTCGACCAGACCGGTCGGGCGCACCACCTGCTCGACCACCCGGCCGGCATGTTCGGCTTCGTAAGGGCCCGGGGTGGCCGAAACGAAAATAGTCTGTGGACTGACAGCCTCCCACTCATCGAAACGCATCGGGCGGTTGTCAAGCGCTGACGGCAGCCGGAAGCCGTATTCGACCAGGGTTTCCTTGCGCGAGCGGTCGCCTTTGTACATGGCGCCGACCTGGGGCACGCTGACGTGGGACTCGTCGATCACCAGCAGCGCATCGGCCGGCAAATAGTCGTACAGGGTGGGCGGCGGCGCCCCGGCCGGGCGGCCGGACAGGTAGCGCGAGTAGTTTTCGATACCGTTGCAATAGCCAAGCTCAAGGATCATTTCCAGATCGAAGCGGGTACGCTGCTCCAGGCGCTGAGCCTCGACCAGCTTGTTGGCCTTGTGCAGGTACTCCAGACGATCCGCCAGCTCTTCTTTGATGCCCTCCACCGCCTGCAGCAAGGTTTCTCGTGGCGTCACGTAGTGGCTCTTGGGGTAGAAGGTGAAGCGTGGCAGCTTGCGAAACACCTCGCCGGTCAGCGGATCGAAGGCTGCGATGTTATCCACTTCATCATCGAACAGCTCGATGCGGATAGCCTCAAGGTCCGATTCAGCCGGGAAGATGTCGATGACGTCGCCGCGCACCCGGAAAGTGGCACGGGCAAAGTCCATTTCGTTGCGGGTGTACTGCAGGTCGGCCAGACGGCGCAGCAAGGCGCGCTGGTCGAGTTTGTCGCCGCGGTCCACGTGCAGCACCATCTTCAGGTACGTCTCGGGGCTGCCCAGGCCGTAAATACATGACACCGTAGTGACGATGATCGCATCGCGGCGTTCCAACAACGCCTTGGTAGCCGACAGACGCATCTGCTCGATGTGGTCGTTGATCGAGGCATCCTTCTCGATGAAGGTATCCGACGACGGCACATAGGCTTCTGGCTGGTAGTAATCGTAGTAGGAGACGAAGTATTCGACGGCGTTGTTGGGGAAGAACGCCTTGAACTCGCCATACAACTGCGCCGCCAGCGTCTTGTTTGGCGCCAGTACCAGGGTTGGCCGCTGTACCTGCGCAATGACGTTGGCGATGCTGAAGGTCTTGCCCGAACCAGTCACCCCAAGCAGCGTCTGGTGTGAGAGGCCGGCCTCGATGCCTTCGACCATCTGACGGATGGCCTCGGGCTGGTCGCCTGCCGGCTGGAAACGGGTGACGAGCTGAAACTCGGACATGACGGACCTCGCGGCAACGCAGTAACTGTAAATTTAGCCAGTAGTCTATACCCAAAAACGCCCGAAGTGGGCCGGATTAAAGGCCAGGCTGTCAGCGCACATTACGGTTGACCGGGCAATTGGACCAACGGTCGAAAAATATTTGCGCAAATCGCCGGAAAACCTGCGCCAGGCTGTCGCAGTGACCGGTCGGTATCACTATACTGACTCCCCGTTTGTGCACCGCTTCAGTGCATTCGGCTGGAGCGTGTACGCCCTATCACTCTCCAATCAGAGCCGAAGTAACAATGAGCCTGTTTTCCGCTGTCGAGCTGGCACCCCGCGACCCTATTCTGGGCCTCAACGAAGCTTTCAACGCCGACCCACGTACCGACAAGGTCAACCTGGGCGTAGGCGTTTATTGCAATGAGGAAGGCCGCATTCCGCTGCTGCGCGCCGTGATCGAAGCCGAAACTCAGCGTGCCGCCCAGCACGCCTCGCGCGGCTACCTGCCTATCGATGGGATCGCCACCTACGACCAGGCTGTGCAGAAGCTGCTGTTCGGTGCCGAGTCGCCGTTGCTGGCCGCTGGTCGTGTGGTCACCGTGCAAGCCGTTGGCGGCACTGGCGCCCTGAAGATCGGTGCCGACTTCCTCAAGCGCATCTCGCCGAATGCGGTGGTGGCCATCAGCGACCCGAGCTGGGAAAACCACCGTGCGCTGTTCGAAAGCGCAGGTTTCCCGGTGCAGAACTATCGGTACTACGATGCGCCGAGCAACGACGTCAACCGTGCCGGCATGCTCGAAGACCTCAATGCCTTGCCGTCCGGCTCGATCGTGGTGCTGCACGCCTGCTGCCACAACCCAACCGGCGTCGACCTGAGCCTGGAAGACTGGAAGAACGTGCTGGAAGTGGTCAAGGCCAAAGGTCACGTGCCGTTCCTCGACATGGCCTACCAGGGGTTCGGTGACGGCATCGCCGAAGACGCCTTCGCCGTGCGCCTGTTTGCCGAATCGGGCATGGAGTTCTTCGTCTCCAGTTCGTTCTCCAAGTCGTTCTCGCTGTATGGCGAACGCGTCGGGGCGCTGTCGATCGTCACTGCCTCCAAGGACGAAAGCACGCGCGTGCTGTCGCAGGTCAAGCGCGTGATCCGCACCACCTACTCCAACCCGCCGACCCACGGCGCCACCATCGTCGCTACAGTGCTCAACAGCGCCGAACTGCGCCAGATGTGGGAGACCGAACTGGGCGAAATGCGTGAGCGTATTCACGGTATGCGCAAGCAGATGGTCGCGCTGCTGGCCGAATACGGCGCCAACCGCGACTTCAGCTTCGTTGGCCGCCAGGTGGGTATGTTCTCCTACTCGGGCCTGACCGTTGAGCAGGTTGCGCGACTGAAGAACGACTTCGGCATCTACGCACTGGATACCGGCCGTATCGCCGTTGCCGCGCTGAACCAGAGCAACATCCATGTGGTCACCAAGGCCATCGTTCAAGTGCTGTAACTGATTGATTTGTCAGGAGGAGGCTTGACTTCCTCCTGGCAGACGGTAAGATACGCGCACATTCCGCGATAGCTCAGTCGGTAGAGCAAATGACTGTTAATCATTGGGTCCCTGGTTCGAGTCCAGGTCGCGGAGCCAAACACTGAAAAAGCCCCCGGTTGCGCAAGCATCGGGGGCTTTTTCGTTGCCTGGCTGAACGGCTATTGTGCCGATGAGATCCAGCGCCGGCACGTTGTGGCAAAGATTTCTCAGCAAGGGCGCCCGATTGGGTAGAACTCGCCGTTGCTCCAAACCCCGAGCCACTCCTGGTCGTCGATCATGCGCGGCACGGCCAGATCGACCAGTTGGTAAAACACATTGCGATGAATCAGCGCCTCCAGATTCGTGCGCATCAAGATATAAGGCGACGGCTCTTGAGTGACCGGATCGGTTTCGACCCGCAGCGGGTTTTGCGGCCCAGCTTCGACCTGATCCTCGACATTGCTGGTAAAGCGCAGCACCTGCGCCTGGCCACTGCCCAGCACTTGCAGCGCTACCGCCACGAACGGCGCGTCGTCCACCCGGATACCGACCTTCTCTACCGGCGTCACCAGGAAATAATCATCGCCGTCGCGGCGCATGATTGTAGAAAACAGGCGAACCATCGCCTTGCGCCCGATCGGTGTACCCAGGTAGAACCAGGTGCCGTCCCGGGCGATCCGCATGTCGATGTTGCCGCAGAAATCCGGGTGCCACAGATGCACCGGCGGCAGGCCTTTATGCTTGGGGATCTGCGCCAGTAGGTCGTTGGCCATGCCGGAATCGCTCATACGCTGCCCTTACTCGCTCATGCCCAGAAGGCTACGAGCGTACTCGCGCATGGGCCTTGCGAGCAAATCCTGGGGCGATTGGTCATGGAACGTCAACAAACCGCCACGGCTCTTGATCCGCGCGGTGTCGATCAGGTAACGCGTATTGGTTTCGATAAGCATCATCTGAACTACACCAGTGTCCCAACCGAGGCGGTCGACAGCCTGCTCGTCGTACCATTCGTCGCCGTTGCCAATACGGTCATCGCTGCGGGCGAAGCGGGTATAGAGCACATAATCGGCGCCGAACGACCTGGCTTGGGCGATCGCCTCCTCAAGCCCCAGCGGCCCTTGTGCGCGCCGCACCAGCGGGAAATACTCGACAAATCCTTTGAAGGCCTCCTCGGCTACCACATTTTGCTTTGGCACCGGGCCTTTACCGGGCGGCATGAACGCGCCTTGGCCGATGAATATGAACGAGTCAGGCTGCAGGCGAATCGACAGCGTTCGGCGGGTATCGCTATGGTCCAGCAAACCGGCATCGCTCATATGGTAACGGACGCCCTCGCCCATATCGCTGACATTCATGCAGCCGCCCAGCGCCATCAGCGCCAGCAGCAAAACCAGGCTACGCATTTTTCCTCCAGTGGCCGGTGACGAAAAACCGGCGAATAGCCGGCGGATGCAGCTTTTGCGCCAGCTTCAGCCGCCTATCACCTTCATCACCATCACGTCACCGGAAAACGCCAGCTCCTGCTTGTCTGCCAGCGCCTTGACCAACAACCGTTGCAGCGCGGGCAGTGCCAGATGGCGGGGTTTTTCCAGCAGGTCGGCGACATAGTGGCGGTTGCTCGAAGACAGGCAGCCGTGTAACCAGCCAGTGGAGGATAGCCGCAGGCGCGAGCAGGTACGGCAGAACGGCACGCTTTCATTGGCGATGACGCCGAAATGGCCGTGCCCGGGGATCTGATAGCGCAGTGCGGTAGCATCGACCGCAGCATCGACTTGCTCAAAGCCGTACCGGCTACCGATCACATCGAGCAAAGCTTCGAGCCCAACGAACTGTTGCACGAAGGCCTTGTTATCCCGAGCCAGATGCCCCATACGCATCAGCTCGATGAAGCGCAGCTCAAAGCCTCGGGCCATGCAGTACTCGAGCATGGGTAATACCTGCTCAAGATTCTGACCACGCATTGGCACCATGTTGACCTTGATTCGCATGCCTGCGGCGCTGGCTTGGTCCATGCCCGCCAACACACTGCCCAGATCCCCGCCGCGAGCAATGCGGCGGAACGCCATGGGGTCCAGCGTATCAAGGGACACATTCAGGCGCCGAATGCCGGCTGCCTGTAACTGGGGCAGCTTGCGTGCCAGCAATTGCCCGTTGGTGGTAAGGGCAATGTCGTCGAGCCCGAGCTTGGCCACCGCCGTGAGAAACTCATCCAACCGCGGACTGACCAAGGGTTCGCCGCCGGTAATGCGCAAACGCTCGATGCCAGCCGCCTCAACCAGGTAGGCGACACCCCGGGCCAGAGCTTGAGCGGACAATTCATCCTGGGCCGCGACCAGACGCTTGCCATCCGGCACACAATAGCCGCAAGCGTAGTTGCAGGCAGCCGTCAGGCTGACGCGCAGATTGCGAAAACGCCTGCCTTGACGATCGACGATCATGGGTAACTCCAGCATGGATGAATCGGGCCGGCAAAACTTGACTCAAGAATCAGGTTTTTGCAAGCCCCATTTCATGCCTGACTCACCCGCTCATGCACCGCTTGATCAGTGACTAGGTTCCGGATCACGTTTGCGCTTGTTGCCCATGCGCACGCCGATGTCCATGAGGAACTGGAAGAAGCCCTCCTGATCCTCCAGCACATTGCTCCAGAACGGCGAGTGATACAGCGCCACAGCACCGTGCACCAATGCCCAGGCAGCGCAGTAGTGAAAGTACGGCGGGACGTCTTCGAGCTTGCCTTCGCTGATGCGGCCCTTTATCAGTTGAGTCAGGCGGTCGAAGTTGGACGCACGGATGCTGTGCAGTTGCTCGACCATTTCCGGCACCTGATTACCCTTGACCACCTTTTCTTCGAGGCGATCGAACAGCCGATAACGCTGTGGGTCGCGCATACGGAACTCGAAATAGGCGCGCGACAGTGCTTCTTTGTCGCGGTCGACATCGGCCGAATGCAGCAGCGCATTCAGGTCACGCTCATAATCGAGCATCAACCGCAGGTAAATCTCGGCCTTGGACTTGAAATGCTTGTAGATCGTGCCTTTGCCGATACCTACAGCATCGGCGATCATCTCGACGGTGACGCTGTCTTCACCCTGTTCGAGGAACAGCTTCAGGGCTGTGTCGAGGATTTCCTGTTCGCGGCGGCGAAATTCACGGACCTTACGAGGTTCTTTCTGCATAGGAAGGACTGGATGACATTGAAGCGGTTTATTATGCCTAACTTGCAGCAAATTGCACGGATCATCCACGCATGTCTATGTTTCATGATGAGATCGGGCTGGCTAGCAAGGCAACTGCTCAGACAAGCGACCATGATCAGCAGCCCATACCCGCTGCGCTCAGGACCGCCGCCCCACGTCAGAATGGCCGTGCCATGCGTTCAGAGAGGAAGGAACGGCACGCGTATTCCAAATCTGTTTAAAAAACGTACAGAAAGCACTGGCACGGCGGAAATCATGGCCAATACTTAAAGTGTTGGCGCGGCGCATCCCCCCAAGTGGCGCGCCGATAAAGGTGCTCAGGGACCGCGTACCTTTGTTTTACTCCTAATGGTCTTAACCCGGATTCCCCCCCCAGAACCCGGGTTTTTTTTTGCCCAGGCAGCGGGGAAAGGGTCACCGTACTCGAGCTTGGGGGAACAGGCGCTTGAAGTTGTTCGTCGTTTGTTCAGCCAACTGCTCGTAGCTGACGCCGCGCAACGATGCTACATACTCGGCCACTTCGCGCACATACTGAGGCAAGTTCGGCTTGCCGCGATGCGGGATGGGTGCGAGGTAGGGCGAGTCGGTTTCGACCAGCAGGCGATCAACCGGTACCTGCCGAGCCACTTCACGCAGGGCCTCGGCATTGCGGAAGGTGACGATTCCCGATAGCGAAATGTAGTAACCCAGCTCCAGCGCTGCCTTGGCCATCTGCCAGTCTTCGGTGAAGCAGTGCAACACACCTGCCTGGGGCAAGTTGGCTTCACGCAGTAAGGCCAAAGTATCGGCCTGCGCAGCACGGGTATGCACGATCACCGGCTTGCCGGTCTGGCGCGAGGCCTCCAGATGCAGTCGGAACGACGCCTGCTGCAACTCGGCGGCTTCGGGTTCGTAGTGATAGTCAAGGCCCGTCTCACCGATCGCTACCACGTGCGGGTGGGCAAGCTCGCTCAGCAGCCATTGCAGCGCTGGAGTTTCCCCGGGCGCAAGGTCCAGCGGATGCACGCCCACGGAGCAATCGACATCGGGGTACTGTTCACTCAGCGCCTTCACCGCACCGGCGTTTTCAGCACTGACACCGATGCACAGAAAATGCCCTACCCCACGCTCGCGCGCTGCCTGCAATGCAGCGTCGAGGGAGCCCTGGTGGGCGCTCAGGTCAAGACGGTCGAGATGGCAATGGGAATCTACGAGCATGGCAAACGGCACACATGAAAGAATGGAAAATCAACGAGAACCCGGCAGTTGCACCCAGTGGGCCAGTAGCGCCTCTAGCAGCAATACGCGATTGAGGTTGGCTTTGCCCAGCACCTTCTGTCGCTGTTCGAGGACCCAGGCCTGGGTTTGCAGCACTTTATCTTGGCGGGCCTTCTGCGCCAGGTACTGCACGACCTTGCGCATATCGGCCAAGCCCAGGCCCTCTTCATCCTGGGTCAATTGGTAGCGCAGAATCAACTGCGACCATTCGAAGAACCAGTCGAACAATAGCAACAACGGTACACTGCCCCAGGCCTCGGCCAATTGGCTCGGCGACTGCTGTTGCTTGAGCAGCTTTTTGACCCCATCGGTCACCAGCGCGCGCTGCTCCACAATACCTTGAGCCTGCAGGCTCGCAGCCCTTAGCGGCGACCCTGCAGCCAGAGTCAGCAGCTCCTGACGCTCGGATTCATCACAATCGGGTAGCGCCGAGGCCAGCCACGCCTGGCTCTGCTCAACGCTCGGCTGGGGGCACGCCACTTGCTGGCAGCGGCTTTTGATGGTCGGCAGCAGGCGACTGGGCTGGTGACTGACCAGAAGCAGCACAGTATCGCCAGACGGCTCTTCAAGGCTTTTGAGCAAGGCATTGGAGGCATTGACGTTCATCGCCTCGACCGGCTCGATCAAGACCACTTTACGCCCGCCCAGCTGCGCGGTCTGCACGACGAACGACACCAGTTCGCGTACCTGGTCTACCTTGATCGGCTTTTCAGCCTCTTCAGGTTCCAGTACGAAGTTGTCCGGATGGCTACCAGCCTTGAGCAGCAGGCAAGACTTGCACTGGCCGCAGGCATCCAGCCCATGTGGCTGCTGGCACAGCAACCGCGCCATCAGCCGCTCGGCCAGCGCACGCTTACCAATACCCTGCGGCCCGTGTAGCAGGTAAGCATGGGCATGGCGTTCACGGCCGGCCAGTTGCTGCCAAAGTGCCTGCTGCCAGGGATAGGCCTCAGCCACGGCAGCGCTCCACGATAGCGGGCAGCAGAACATCGATGGCGAGCTGTACCGCTTCGAGCGGCTGCGCCGCATCGAGCAGGGTATAGCGTCGCGGCTCGGCCTGGGCGCGCTGCAAATAGGCTTGGCGCACGGCCTCGAAGAACGCTTGCCCCTCCTGCTCGAAACGATCCAGGCGACCACGCGCAGCGGCACGGGCCAGGCCGACTTCAACTGGCAAATCGAAGACCAGGGTCAGGTCCGGGCGCAGATCACCCTGCACGAAGCGCTCAAGCTCAGCGATGCGCGCCACGGACAACCCACGGCCACCACCTTGGTAGGCATAGGTAGCGTCGGTAAATCGATCGCACAAGACAACGGCACCACGGGCCAAGGCCGGGCGAATCACCTGGGCCAGGTGCTGGGCACGGGCAGCGAACACCAACAGCAGTTCAGTATCTGCCGCCATCAGCTCATCACTGGGCGCCAACAACAGCTCACGGACCTTCTCGGCCAGCGGGGTCCCGCCAGGCTCGCGCGTCAGGACCACGTCCAGGCCCTGCTCACCCAGGCGCGCGGCCAGGTAATCACGGTTGGTGCTCTTGCCCGCGCCTTCGGGGCCTTCCAAAGTAATAAACAAGCCGCTCACAGGCAGTCCTTAGTGTTGGTCGTCGGGCGTTGGCGCATCTGCCGGTGCAGCTTCGCCGGCGGCACCCTGCTCTGCAGGTTCGGCAGTGCCAGCAGGCGCACTTTGCGGTGCCGGGCTGGAGCGGTAATCCGCGCGACGTTTGAGCTGGAACTCGCGCACCGCCGAGTTGTGATCGTCCAGGTCATCGGAAAAAACATGGCTGCCGTCGCCACGAGCAACAAAATACAAGCTAGTGCCATCGGCTGGGTTGAGCGCGGCATGAATTGCCTCACGCCCGACCATGGCAATGGGTGTAGGCGGCAACCCGGTCATGGTGTAGGTGTTATAGGGTGTCGGTTCACGCAGGTCGGCGCGGGTGATCTTGCCGTTGTAACGCTCACCCATGCCGTAGATGACCGTCGGGTCGGTCTGCAGCATCATGCCCAGGCGCAGGCGGCGTACGAATACCCCGGCAATTTGCCCACGCTCCTGGGGGATGCCGGTTTCCTTTTCCACCAGCGAGGCCATGATCAGTGCCTGATACGGGTCGCGGTAGGGCAAGTCCGTCGTACGCTCTGCCCACTCCTTGGCCAGCACTTCGTCCAGGCGCATATAGGCCTGCTGCAGCAGTTCCACATCGCTCATGCCGCGCACGAAGCGGTAGGTGTCGGGGAAGAAACGGCCTTCAGGGAAAACACCCGTGTGGCCGAGCTTATCCATCACCTCGGCATCGGACAATCCATCGAGCGTGTGTTTGATCTTTTCATGCCTGGCCACTGCGGCGCGCACCTGGCGGAAGGTCCAACCTTCGACCAGTGTCAGGTTGTACTGCACCACATCGCCACGGCGCCAGGCATCGAACAACTGTGCCACGGTCATACCCGGCGTGAGACGGTACTCACCGGTATGCAGCGGCGTACCGGCCATATTGAAGCGCCAGTAAAGGCGCAGCCACACAGCATCGTCCAACAGGCCCTCGGCCTGCATGCGATAGAACATGCGATTGGGGTTGGTGCCATTGGGCACATCGAGCAGGCGCTCTCGCGCCACATGCAGGGGCTGCTCCAGGACAGAGTGGACCTTCCACGCCGACCAGCCCAGGGCGAGGCCGGCGAGGATCAAGCCCATTTCCAGCAGCAGCAGGAATTTGCGTCTCACGAATTCAGGTATCCAGTAACGTACGAGCAACGGCCTGCAGTTTACGGGTGAGCGGCCCCGGCGACCAGTTGAGCGCGCCAACTGCACGCACCGGCCAGACACCGTAGACACTATTGCAGACGAACACTTCATTAGCCTGCTGCAGTTCTTCGAAAGCGATGTCACGAACCTGGGTTGGCATGCCCATGCGCGGCGCAAGCTCCAGCAGGGCACCACGCATCACACCGGCAACACCGCAACGGCTGAGGTCGGCCGTTACCAGCACGCCAGCACTTACCATGAACAGGTTGCTGTACACCCCTTCGACCACCCTGCCCTGCCCATCCCGCATCAAGCCTTCGGCATGTTCGCCGTCCTGCCATTCGGCACGGGCCAGCACTTGCTCCAGGCGATTGAGATGTTTGAGCCCAGCCAGCAACGGTTGTTCCCCAAGCCGGGTTTGGCAGGGGAACAACCTAACGCCATGCTCGGCGTGCTCGGCAGGATAGCTGGGCAGTGGCGCGCCCTGCAGAATACGCCGCGGCGCAACACCGGCAGCGGGCGCATACCCGCGCTGGCTGTCACCGCGGGTGAGAACCAGCTTGGCAACACCGTCACCCAGCTGGCGAGCGAAGCGTTGGATTTCGTCACCTACCAGCGCCAGGTCAGCATCGATTGCCAGGCGCTTGCACCCCAGGGCCAAGCGGGCCAGATGCCCGTCCATCAGGCTGGCACGCCCACCACGCACGGCGATGGTCTCGAACAGCCCATCACCGTAGGCCAGGCCGCGGTTCTGCAGATTGATTGCAGTAGCGTCCTGGCCGTCGACCCAGCAGTGCATCAGTCAGCGAACCGGCGGAATACCAGCGAACCGTTGGTGCCACCAAAACCGAACGAGTTGGACAACACTACATCGATTGGCATGCTGCGCGCCTGATGTGGCACGAAGTCGAGGTCGCAGCCTTCATCCGGCTCATCGAGATTGATGGTCGGCGGCGCCATCTGGCTGTTGATCGCCAGCACGCTGAAGATCGCCTCCACCGCACCGGCGGCGCCAAGCAGGTGCCCGGTCATCGATTTGGTCGAGCTGACAGCCAGCTTGTAGGCATGATCACCGAACACACGCTTGATCGCCGCTACTTCGGCGATGTCACCGGCTGGCGTCGAAGTACCGTGGGCATTGATGTAGCTGACCGCCTCAGGCGCGATACCAGCATCACGCAAGGCATTGGCCATGCAACGGGCTGCGCCCTCACCGCTGTCGGGTGGCGAGGTCATATGGTAAGCGTCGCCGCTCATGCCAAAACCAACCAACTCGGCATAGATGGTCGCACCGCGTGCCTTGGCGTGTTCGAGCTCCTCGAGTACCAGGGCGCCGGCACCGTCAGACAGCACGAAGCCGTCACGGCCCTTGTCCCAGGGACGACTGGCACGGGCTGGTTCATCGTTGCGGGTCGACAGCGCACGGGATGCGCCGAAGCCTCCCATCCCCAGACCACAAGCGGCCATTTCGGCGCCACCGGCAATCATCACATCAGCTTCGCCGTAAGCGATGTTGCGCGCAGCCATGCCGATGCAGTGGGTGCCAGTGGTACACGCCGTGGCGATGGCGTAGTTCGGCCCCTGCAGCCCCAGATGGATCGATAGGAAGCCAGAGATCATGTTAATGATCGAGCCCGGCACGAAGAACGGAGAAATACGGCGCGGGCCCTGCTCGTGCAGGGTACGGCTGGTTTCTTCGATGTTGGTCAGGCCGCCGATACCCGAGCCCATGGCCACGCCAATGCGCTCACGGTTGGCATCGGTGACTTCAAGGCCGGCGTTGCGCACCGCCTGAAAACCGGCTGCCAAGCCGTACTGGATGAACAGGTCGAGTTTGCGGGCTTCTTTTGCCGACAGGTATTGCTCAACCTCGAAGCCTTTCACCGAGCCGCCAAAACGGGTGGAGTAGGCAGACAGGTCCGTGTGCTCGATCGGACCAATGCCACTGCGGCCAGCCAGAATGCCCTGCCAGGTGCTCGGTACATCGGTACCCAGTGGCGACAGCATACCCATACCGGTGACCACGACGCGTCTACGCGACACAGTACTCTCCTTTTCTAATCACAGAGTTTCTTGCCATTGCATTCAAGCAATGGAATGAAATGGCAACAAGCTCTCGCAGCGAGCGAAATGACGCCATGGGCTTGCAAAGAAAAAACCGCACGCCAGCAAAGGCAGTGCGGTTCTTCTCGACAAGAAGCGTCGACTACAACGTCTTAAGCCTGGTGGTTCTTGACGTAGTCGATTGCAGCTTGAACGGTAGTGATCTTCTCGGCTTCTTCGTCAGGGATTTCGGTCTCGAATTCCTCTTCCAGAGCCATCACCAGCTCAACGGTGTCAAGCGAATCGGCACCCAGGTCATCGACGAAGGACTTCTCAGCAGTCACTTCCTCTTCCTTGACGCCCAGTTGCTCGGCGACGATTTTCTTGACGCGTTCTTCGATGGTGCTCATACCTAGTTTTCACTCCTAATGGACATATGTCAGGCAGCTGGCCGGTGACCAAGTTTATAGAAAGACGTTCGCTTTTCAAGCGGAACGATCCTTCCCTTGAGCAACCTCACCGGCTGCCTGGAATCTGGTTGCAGCTTTATAACGGATTTTAGGCTCGCAGTATGACTCTTTTTTGAAGCAATCCGTCACATCGCATTGCAGTTTTACATGTACATCCCGCCGTTGACCGGCACGGTTGCGCCGGTAACGTAGCCAGCGCCGTCCGATGCCAGGAACGAAACCACCTTAGCGATTTCCTCAGCCTGGCCCAGGCGGCCCAGCGGAATTTGCGTCTGCAGGGCTTCGCGCTGCGCTTCTGGCAGCTCGCGGGTCATGTCTGTGTCGATGAAGCCTGGGGTAACCGAATTGACGGTGATACCCCGCGAGCCCACTTCACGCGCCAGCGCACGGCTGAAGCCTTCGAGGCCGGCCTTGGCCGCCGCGTAGTTGGCCTGGCCGGCGTTGCCCATGGCACCGACGACCGAGCCGATGCTGATGATACGACCCCAACGCGCCTTGGTCATGCCGCGCAGTACGCCCTTGGACAGACGGTAAAGGCTGTTCAGGTTGGTATCGATCACGTCGAACCACTCGTCGTCCTTCATGCGCAGCATGAGGTTGTCACGGGTGATGCCGGCATTGTTGACCAGAATGGCGGGGGCGCCGAACTGCTCGCCGATAGCGCTCAGCACAGCTTCCACGGACTCGGCGCTGGTGACGTTCAGCTCCATGCCAGTGCCAGCGATCCCATGCTCTTTGAGGGTGGCAGCGATGCGCTCGGCACCGGAAGCCGAAGTGGCGGTACCGATCACGGTCGCGCCCTGGCGGCCCAGCTCGAGGGCGATAGCCTGGCCAATACCACGGCTAGCGCCGGTGACCAGTGCAACTTTACCTTGCAGGCTCATGCAAGCTTCTCCAAATCAGGCCAGCGCCGCACGGGTGGCGGCGACAGCATCAGGGGTATTGAGGTTGTAAGTGGTCACGCCCTCGGCGCAACGCTTGTTCAAGCCGGCCAGCACCTTGCCCGGGCCGCACTCCACCAGGTTCACCGCGCCATTGGCGGCCAAGGTCTGCACGCACTCAACCCAGCGCACGGGCTGATACAGTTGCGCCAACAGGTCTTGTTTGAGCGCATCGAGGTCGGCGGCGATGGCCGCGGTGACGTTCTGCACCACTGGAATCTGCGGGGCCTTCCACTCGATGGCGTTGACCGCCTCGGCGAAACGCTCGGCGGCAGGCTTCATCAGCGCACAGTGCGACGGCACACTGACCGCCAGCGGCAGAGCACGCTTGGCGCCCGCCTCTTTGCACAGTTCGATGGCACGGTCCACTGCAGCCTTGTTGCCGGCGATCACCACCTGGCCAGGGGAGTTGAAGTTCACCGCACTGACCACTTGATCTTCGGCGGCCTTGGCGCAGATCTCGACTACCACCGCGTCATCCAGGCCAAGGATGGCCGCCATGGCGCCGTGACCTGCAGGTACGGCTTCCTGCATCAGCTGGCCACGGCGCTCGACCAGACGCACCGCGTCCTTGAGGGTCAGGCTGCCAGCGGCGACCAGTGCACTGTACTCACCCAGGCTATGCCCGGAAACGAAAGCTGGCTGCGCGCCGCCTTCTTCCAGCCACAGGCGCCACAGGGCGATCGAGGCGGTAAGAATCGCCGGCTGGGTCTTGTCGGTTTGATTGAGCTTTTCTTCCGGTCCATTCTGGACCAGGTCCCAAAGGTCGTAGCCCAGAGCTTCGGAGGCCTCCTTGAAGGTCTCGATGATCACCGGCTTTTCGGCGCCCAGCTCTTTGAGCATGCCCAGGGATTGGGAACCTTGACCGGGGAAGACGAATGCGAGGGATGCAGACATTGAACAAGCCCTTATGATCTTGTCATCGGATAGAGTGCGCCAGCCAAAGGCCAGGCGCGGAATCTGGAAACTTGGATGGAAACGCAGACCAAGCGGTCACATTTAAGCACTTCATCTTTTAAATGCCTAAGGTAACAGGTCTTCAAGCCGGCCATGCAGCCGCCGTGGGAGGTTTTCCTGGATCTCGATCAGCGCCCGTTGGATCGCGCTTTGAAATCCTTGGACGCCCGCCGAACCATGGCTTTTGATAACGATGCCCTGCAGGCCGAGAAAGCTTGCGCCATTGTGCCGCGCTGGCGCGAGGTCAGCCTGCAGGCGCTTGAGCAGCGGCATCGCCAATACCCCAGCTATCCGCGACAACGCGCCGCCCTTGAACAATTGCTCGATACGCTGACCAATCATGGTAGCAAGGCCTTCGCTGGACTTGAGCAGGATGTTGCCAACGAAGCCGTCGCACACCACCACATCCGCTTCGCCACGATACAGGCCGTCACCCTCGACGAAACCAACATAATTGAGGCCACGGGCATCCTGCAGCAAGCCGGCTGCCAGCTTGACCTGCTGATTCCCCTTGATGTCCTCGGTACCGATGTTCAGCAAAGCGACCCGCGGCCTGTGGATACCCAAGGCCTGGGCCGCCACCGAGCCCATCACCGCAAACTGGTACAGATTATCGGCACTGCAATCCACGTTGGCACCCAGGTCGAGCAACTGGCAATAGCCTGACTGCGTAGGGATTGCCGCGACCATGGCCGGCCGGTCGATACCTGGGAGGGTCTTGAGCACGAAACGCGACAACGCCATCAGCGCGCCGGTATTGCCGGCACTGACGCAGGCCTGAGCCTTGCCGTCACGCACCAGTTCGAGGGCAATGCGCATCGACGAATCCGGTTTACCACGCAACGCTTGGGATGGCCGCTCGTCCATGTCAATCACCTCACTGGCGGCGACAATCTGCAGGCGCGCGCGATCCGCAGCTGATAGGCCGCTGACCAGTTCTTCAAGGAGGGAGGGTTGACCGACGAGGGTCAGGTGCAGCGAAGGGGTAGCCGAAAGGCAAGCAATGCTAGCCTGGACAATGCTGCGGGGACCGAAGTCCCCGCCCATTGCGTCGATCGCGATGATCTGAGCGGACAAGGATTACTCGTCAGCGCCCTTGTCGATCACTTTGCGACCACGGTATACGCCTTCTGGCGAAACGTGGTGACGCAGGTGTACTTCACCGGTGGTTTTTTCTACCGACAGCGCGTTTTCCGACAGAGCGTCGTGCGAACGGCGCATGTCACGGGCAGAGCGGGATTTTTTGTTCTGCTGAACAGCCATAATTGATTAACTCCTAAACGTTTGGGTCACGCTTTAACTGCGCCAAAACACTGAACGGGTTGGACCGCGATACCTCGTCCTTGCTCGAGTCGGGCTCGTCTGCGCCCGCCGGCTGCTGGCATTCTTCCGGATGATGAGCAGGCACGATAGGCAAGGCGAGCAGCAGCTCCTCCTCGACCAAAGCCTGCAGATCCAAAGGATCTTCGCCCAGTTCCAGCACGTCATAGCCTTTCGGCAACGACTGGGTATTCGCACCCTCCTTCACCACAGCGTAAGTACACTCGCTGTGGATCGGCAGGGTGACCAGCTCAAGACAACGCTGGCAAACCATTTTGACTTCGACGTCCAGCTCGCTGTGGATAACCACCACGTGCTGTTCATCTCGTTCAAAATCGAACTTCGCCTGCACCGTACCGACATCGTCGGAAAGCGGGTCGCAGAGTCTTTCCAAATCAGCGAGTTGCAGCGTACCAGTGATGGATACGCCTCGATCGGCTAATTTGCGCGGGTCAACGTGAGGTGGAATCGGGTCATTCAACATAGGCGCAGCATTCTAGGGATGCCCCCCGCCCCTGTCAAAGGAAATTAGGCGGCATCTCGCATGTTAGAATCAGGTTCAACTGACCAGGAGTCTATCATGCTGCCTTTGTTGTTGGCTTCCAGCTCTGCTTACCGGCGCGAACTGCTCGCGCGCCTGCGCCTGCCCTTCACCTGGGCCAGCCCCGATATAGATGAACGACGCCTGGCTGACGAGCCCGCCACGCAGCTGGTTCAGCGCCTAGCGAGGCAGAAAGCCGAAGCGCTTGCCGAGGATCACCGCCAGCATCTGATCATTGGCTCAGACCAGGTGGCCGTGCTGGGTGAGCAGATCATCGGCAAGCCACACACCTTCGAGCGCGCCTGCGAGCAACTGCTCGAGTCCAGCGGCCAGCAAGTGACCTTCCTGACTGGGCTGGCACTGCTCAATACAGCGAGCGGGCAATGCCAGGTCGACTGCGTGCCGTTCACGGTAACGATGCGCGAATTGAGCAGGGAGCGTGTCGAGCGCTACGTGAGGGCGGAGCAGCCATTGGATTGCGCCGGCAGCTTCAAGGCCGAGGGCCTGGGAGTGAGTTTGTTTCAGAGCACCCATGGGTGCGATTCGACGAGCTTGATCGGGCTGCCGCTGATTCGGCTGGTGGATATGCTGACCCGTGAAGGCGTGGCTGTTCCCTAGCCTGGCTTGGGGGCTATGGTGCCGTCGAGATCAAGCGCCGCAGGGGCGGCACTTGATCTGACCAGCACCACGAAACTCAAGGCACACTCAACGCAACTGCGGGCCCTGGAACCCCATCCACATCGCCAGGTGCTCAGCCACACTGGCACCGATGCGCTTGGAGAACCGGTCGAACGGCGACTCCTGCACGGTGTAATCGACCAGATCCTTCTCACCGACCACTTCACGCGCTACGTAACTGGCACTGCCCAAGCCATCCACCAACCCCAGCGACTTGGCCTGCTCACCCGACCAGATCAGCCCACTGAACAGTTCCGGATGCTCTTTGTCCTTCAAGCGGTCACCGCGGCCCTGCTTGACCATGGCGATGAACTGCTGGTGCGTGGTGTTGAGCACACCCTGCCAGAACGCACGCTCATCAGGCTTTTCCGGCGAGAACGGATCAAGGAAGGCCTTGTGCTCCCCTGCGGTATAACTACGGCGCTCGACACCCAACTTCTCCATCGCGCCGACAAAGCCATAGCCGGCCGCCGTCACGCCAATGGAGCCCACCAGGCTCGCCTTGTCGGCATAGATCTCATCCGCAGCACTGGCGATGTAATAGGCGCCGGAGGCCCCTAGATCAGTGATGACCGCATAGAGCTTGGTGTCCGGGTGCTCGGCGCGCAGCCGACGGATCTCGTCATACACATACCCTGCCTGCACCGGGCTGCCACCTGGGCTATTGATGCGCATGACCACCGCCTTGGTCTTTGGGTCCTTGAACGCTTCGCGCAGGCTCTTGATCAGATTATCGGCACTGGCAGCTTCCTGATCGGCGATCACACCCCGCACCTCAACCAGCGCTGTATGATTGCCGCTTCGGGTAGCCGCTGCATCCATATCCATCAACGGCGTGAACAGCACAAGAATGCCGAACAGGTAGACGAAGGTCAGCAGCTTGAAGAATATCCCCCAGCGCCGCGCCCGACGCTGCTCCTGAACGCCTGCCAGCAGCGTCTTTTCCAAGAGTTTCCAGCTCTTTTGCTCGACACGAACCTCTTCGTTACGTGCTTCGCGCGCTTCGCGAGCGAGGCGCTCCTCTTCGGTTTCGTTAACCGGCGCTTTCCACTCGTCAGCCATGCTCACCTACCCTGGAATTGAATTTGCCTGGAACCGGCCAGCCACTCGCGCAGCTGGGAAAAATGATCGATGCACACTTGCGGCCCGAACTCGGCCAGCGCCTCTAGCGACATGGCACCGTAGCCCACCGCCACCGAATGCATGCCCGCGTTGCTGGCCATTTGCAGGTCGAATGCAGAATCTCCGACCATCAGTGCCCGCCCCGGTTCTACAGCGCAATGCTTGAGGATTTCCTCGAGCATCAGCGGGTGGGGCTTACCGCGGGTTTCATCGGCGGCCCGCGTGATATCGAAAAAGTGCTCCCAGCCATTAACCCTCAGTACCCGGTCAAGTCCGCGGCGGGCCTTGCCGGTAGCTACCGCCAGGCGATAACCCTCGGCCCGGAAGGCATCCAGCGACTCGACCACACCCTCAAACAGCGGCGAGGGCTGCTGATCCAGGGCCATATAGATGTCGGCGTAGTGCTGACGGAAGGTTCCGACCTGCCGGGGATCGAGGTGCGGATACAGCGTCGAGATCGCCTCCCCCAGCGCCAGACCGATGATGCCCTTGACCGCACCTTCGGCACTGGGCGCCTCGCCCGCTCGCTCGGCAGCGGCGTTCATCGCCTCGACGATGCGGCCGATCGAATCGGCCAGGGTGCCATCCCAATCGAAAATCAGCAGTTGGTAATCACGGCGCACTGAGTCGCTCCACGGTTTTGGCCCAGACCTCATCCACAGGCGCCTCGACCTTGAGCTCGCCACCGTCGGGCAGTGGCACGGTCAAGGCGTAGGCATGCAGGAACAGGCGCTTGCCCCCCAACTCGCGAATCTCGCGACTGAAGTCTTCGTCGCCGTACTTGCTGTCGCCAGCAATCATGTGCCCGGCATGCAGGGTGTGCACGCGGATCTGGTGGGTGCGGCCGGTGATCGGGCGGGCTTCGACGATGGTGGCGAACTCGCCGAACCGGCGCAGCACTCGGAACAGGGTCAGCGCTTCTTTGCCCTCGTCATTGACTTCGACCATGCGCTCACCAGAGCGCAGGTTACTTTTTAGCAGCGGTGCATTGACTTGCTTCTTCGAGGTAGGCCAGTGGCCGCGCACCAGGGCCATGTAGCGTTTGTCCACCCCATCGCCGCGCAGGGCAGCATGCAGATGGCGCAGCATGCTGCGCTTCTTGGCGATCATCAACAGGCCAGAGGTGTCACGGTCCAGGCGGTGCACCAGCTCCAACTCCTTGGCGTCCGGGCGCAACTGGCGCAGTGCTTCGATCACCCCGAAACTCAGGCCGCTACCACCATGTACGGCGATACCGGCTGGCTTGTTCATCACGATCAACGCCTTGTCTTCATAGACGATGGCCGCCTCCAGGCGCTGCAGCAGCCCCTGAGCCACTGGCGCCGGCTCATCGCGCTCTGGCAAACGCACCGGCGGCACGCGCACGATATCGCCAGCTTGAATTTTATACTCAGGTTTGACCCGCCCCTTGTTGACGCGCACCTCACCCTTGCGCAGGATGCGATAGACCAGCGTCTTGGGCACGCCCTTGAGTGCGGTGATAAGGAAATTGTCGATACGTTGGCCGGCAAGTTCCGGCGCGACTTCTATCAGCTGTACGCCGGAAGTCGGAGGGGTATTGGTCGTCATGGAGGGGATCATAACAATTATTTATGGAATTGAAGCACTTAATCATTACTGCTATAGTCGCGAACGCCGCCAAAAGCGGCAGGCCAGCGAAACCGGGCCCTTGGCCGGTTCCTGACCTAAGCAGCTCTCCAGGACGCGAGGCCGTCCTACGGGGTTTTCGCCAGTTTACCGAATTGCCTGGAATCGCCACCAGCGCCGTGTAGAGAAGACCGAAAAAAAACGACAAGTGTGGTTGTTCACCTGCTTCCCGATTCTTTTCGCAGCACCTCTGCCCGCCCCGTCGCTTCCACGCAACGCAAGGCGAATGCTTCGGAAATACCTGCCTTGGATATGTAATGGCGTCAGCTTCGCGTTCGAAGCTGGCGAAAAATGCAACCCGTTGCGGATTCAGCGCGCGGCAGCACCCGAATTATCAGGGATACGTGCAGGGTGGAGATGCACAGCCCTCGGACCGTGTAGCACCGCGTCCGGCCACCGGCCCACTGACTTGGCCGGCGAGCGGATAAGGTCCTGAACAGATGCCCTAGGGCGTCCACGGCTGACGGTTGATTCCTCCTCCTGACTGAGTGCACGAGGCCCGCTTGGTTGATTCGGATACCCATTCGAAGCCACCGGGGCCTGGTAGGCACCGCAGCAAACAGGACGCGTCGTCGCGACAACGGCAGGCTGGGTAACGGCTGGTGCCGAACGTTGCTCGACACGGGGGTGGCCCGGCCACCCTTTGCGCACCTTGGCACCGACCATGAGAAGTCGTGTGTGCCGAACGCCGTTTCCGGCAGCCCGGAAACCGACGGTACAACATGAAAAGAATGCTGATTAACGCAACTCAACCCGAAGAGTTGCGTGTAGCTCTGGTGGACGGCCAACGTCTGTACGACCTGGACATCGAGTCCGGGGCGCGTGAGCAGAAAAAGGCCAACATCTACAAAGGCAAGATCACCCGGATCGAGCCAAGCCTGGAAGCCGCGTTCGTCGACTTCGGCTCCGAACGTCACGGCTTCCTGCCGCTGAAGGAAATCTCCCGCGAATACTTCAAGAAAGCCCCTGAAGGCCGGGTCAACATCAAGGAAGTCCTGAGCGAAGGCCAGGAAGTCATCGTTCAGGTCGAGAAGGAAGAGCGCGGCAACAAAGGCGCCGCCCTGACCACCTTCATCAGCCTGGCTGGCCGCTACCTGGTGCTGATGCCCAACAACCCGCGTGCCGGGGGCATTTCCCGCCGCATCGAAGGCGAAGAGCGTAACGAACTGCGCGAAGCCCTCAACGGCCTGACCGTACCGGGCGACATGGGCCTGATCGTGCGCACCGCAGGCCTTGGCCGCAGCAGCGAAGAAATGCAGTGGGACCTGGACTACCTGCTGCAGCTGTGGACCGCCATCAAGGAAGCCTCCCTTGACCGCGCCGCGCCATTCCTGATCTACCAGGAAAGCAACGTCATCATCCGCGCCATCCGCGACTACCTGCGCCAGGACATCGGCGAAGTACTGATCGACAGCATCGATGCCCAGGAAGAAGCCCTGACCTTCATCCGCCAGGTCATGCCGCAGTACGCCAGCAAGGTCAAGCTCTACGAAGACAGCGTCCCGCTGTTCAACCGTTTCCAGATCGAAAGCCAGATCGAGACCGCTTTCCAGCGCGTCGTCGACCTGCCGTCCGGTGGCTCGATCGTGATCGACCCGACCGAGGCCCTGGTCTCTATCGACATCAACTCGGCGCGCGCCACCAAGGGCAGCGACATCGAGGAAACCGCCCTGCAGACCAACCTGGAAGCGGCCGAAGAAATCGCCCGCCAGTTGCGCCTGCGTGATATCGGCGGCCTGATCGTCATCGACTTCATCGACATGACCCCGGCCAAGAACCAGCGCGCGGTTGAAGAGCGCGTGCGTGAATGCCTGGAAGCCGACCGTGCTCGCGTGCAGGTTGGCCGTATTTCGCGCTTCGGCCTGCTTGAGATGTCCCGTCAGCGCCTGCGCCCGTCACTCGGCGAAAGCAGCGGCATCGTCTGCCCACGCTGCTCCGGCACCGGCATCATCCGTGACGTGGAGTCGCTGTCGCTGGCGATTCTGCGCCTGATCGAAGAAGAAGCCCTGAAGGACCGCACCGCCGAAGTCCGCGCCCAGGTACCGATCCCGGTAGCGGCCTTCCTGCTCAACGAGAAACGCAATTCGATCACCAAGATCGAACTGCGAACCCGTGCGCGCATCATCATCCTGCCGAACGATCACCTGGAAACGCCGCACTTCGAAGTCCAGCGCCTGCGCGACGACAACCCGGAAGTGCTGAACAACCAGTCCAGCTACGAAATCGCCGCCGCCGAAGCCGAAGAGGCTCCGCAGCCGACCGCTACCCGCACCCTGGTGCGCCAGGAAGCCGCCGTGAAAACCGCGCCGGCCCGTGCCAATGCACCGGTACCGAGCGCCGGCGAAGAGCAACCGCAGTCGGCTGCACCTGCAGCGCCTGTAGTGAGTGCACCTGAGCCAAGCCTGTTCAAAGGCCTGGTGAAATCGCTGGTCAGCCTGTTCGCCGGTAAGGAGGCACCTGCTGCCGCGCCAGTGGTAGCCGCCCCAGAGAAGCCCGCTGCCGAGCGCAATGGCCGCAACGAAGAGCGTCGCAACGGCCGCCAGCAGAGCCGTAACCGCAACGGCCGCCGTGATGAAGAACGCAAACCACGCGAAGAACGTGCCGAGCGCTCCCCACGTGAAGAGCGCGCACCTCGTGAAGAGCGCGCCCCGCGTGAAGAACGTGCACCACGTCAGCCTCGCGAAGACCGTCGCGGCAACCGTGGCGAGGAGCGTGTGCGTGAATTGCGCGAGCCCCTGGACGCCCCAGCCGTAGAACGCGAAGAGCGTACGCCGCGTGACGAGCGCGCACCTCGTGAAGAACGTGCTCCGCGTGAAGAACGTGCTCCGCGTGAAGAACGCGCTCCGCGTGAAGAGCGTGCTCCGCGTGAAGAACGTGCACCTCGTGAAGAGCGTGCTCCGCGTGAAGAACGTGCACCTCGTGAAGAGCGTGCTCCGCGTGAAGAGCGTGCCCCTCGTGAGGAGCGTGCTCCACGTGAAGAACGCGCCCCTCGTGAAGAGCGCGCTCCGCGTGAAGACCGCCAGCCTCGCCCTGCCCGCGAAGAACGTCAGCCACGCCCTGCGGAGCAGGCGGCTGAGCAGGCTGCAGCACTGGCCGAAGAGCAACTGCCGAATGAGGAACTGCTGCAGGACGAGCAGGAAGGCACCGACGACGAGCGTCCTCGCCGCCGTTCTCGCGGCCAGCGTCGTCGCAGCAACCGCCGTGAGCGCCAGCGCAATGCCAATGGCGAGCTGATCGAAGGTAGCGATGAAGAAGGCAGCGAGGAGCAGCCACAGCAGCATCAGGCCACTGAGCTTGGCGCTGATCTGGCTGCAGGCCTCGCCGTAACTGCCGCTGTAGCCAGCAGCAAGATCAGCGCCAGTGCTGAGGCTCAAGCCAACCAGCAGGCCGAACGCGCCAGCGCTGAAGCCGCCACCAGCGAAAGCAGCCAAGCAGACGTGCCGACCGCACCGGCTGCCCAAGCCGAAGAAGCTGTCATCGCTCCAGCCGTTGAGCAACCCGTCAGCGAGCCAGTCACCGTGGTCGAAGCCGGCGTCGAACCAGTGGTCGAAGTCGCGGCGCAGCCAGCGGTCGAACCGGTAGTTGCTGCCGAGCCCGTTGAAGCACCTAGCGAAGCACCGGTGCAAGCCCCCGTGGTAAAAGCCGAGGTGGCCGGCGCGGCGCCAGTGGTCGAAGGCGGTGAAGCCGAGAAAGCTCCGCTGGAGGCAAAAGAGGCACCCGTTGCCGAGCAACCCGCTGCTATCAGCCCAGCCGAGCCGCAAGTGGCTGTAGCAGAGCCGGCCACTACGCAAGCTGCGCCAGCGCCTACAGAGCCCGCACCGGTGCAAACCCCGGCAGCCGTCGAGCCTGCAACCGTCATGCTGCCCAACGGCCGTGCTCCGAATGACCCACGTGAAGTGCGTCGTCGCAAGCGTGAAGCCGAGGCTGCTGCCAAGGCGGCTCAGCAAGCGGCCGAGCCTGTACTGGAAACTGCCGATGAGCAAAAACCACATCACGGTTGATCGCTCAAGCTGAATGAAAAAGCCCCGCCAGTGCGAACTGGCGGGGCTTTTTCTTGGCTAGTGGGTGACTCAATATCGTAAGCGTCCGGGTGAGTGTCCGGCGAACTGAGTGGATGTTGAATCAGTGCGAGCGGCGAACAAGTCTACACCGGCCAACGAGCCGATTGCGCCCAACTGAGCTCAGGAACTGCACCTCGCGTTCAAGCGCTGACTTAAAAAGACCGCTGAAGTAAGACCTCAGTAGAGGTTAGGCTCCATCTCCAACGCCACCCCGAACCGCGCCAGGATATCGGCCTGAATACGCTGCGCCAGGGCATACACCTGGGCCCCGCTCGCCTGGCCGTAATTGACCAGCACCAGCGATTGCAGCCGGTGCACACCAGCATCGCCCTCACGGTAGCCTTTCCAACCCGCCTGTTCGATCAGCCAACCGGCTGCAAGCTTCACCTGGCCGTCTGCTTGCGGGTAGGCCACCACGGCGGGATATTGTTGCCGAATACGCTCGACCAGCTCAGCAGCCACCACCGGGTTCTTGAAGAAGCTCCCGGCATTGCCAAGCTCGGCCGGGTCCGGCAGCTTCTCGCGGCGAATACTGCAGATGGCATCACTGATCGCCTGGGCAGTCAGTTGCTCAACGCCCTGCTCTGCCAGGCGCTGACGCACAGGGCCGTAGTCCAAGTGCGCTTGCAAGGCATGACTCAGGACAAAACGCACCCGCAGGATCAGCCAGCGCCCTGGGTTGCGCTTGAAGACGCTGTCGCGGTAAGCAAAGGCGCAGTCGTGCAGCGTGAAGTCGCGTAGCCCACCGGTTTCGCGGTCCAGCGCAGTCAACCCGGCGAAGACATCCTTGATTTCCACACCGTAGGCACCGACGTTCTGCATCGGCGCAGCACCTACCGTGCCAGGGATCAGGCTGAGGTTTTCCAAGCCACAGTAGCCTTGCGCCAACGACCACTGTACGAATGGGTGCCAAGGTTCACCCGCTTCGGCCTCCACCACCACTCGCTCGCCGTCGTCACTCAGCAGCCGTCGCCCACGGCTGGCAATATGCAGCACCAGTGCATCGACATCGCGGGTAAGCAGCAGGTTGCTGCCACCGCCAATCACCTGCACTGGCACTTGGCGCTGGCGCGCCTGCGTCAATGCCTCGCGCACCTCGTCATCGCTATGGGCCTGGGCAAAATACCGCGCGGCAACGTCGATGCCGAACGTGTTGTAGGGCTTTAGTGAAATATGCTCCTGCCAAACCACCGTCATAGCCGCCCCTTGATTTCCACCACCAGGTCGCGACACGCCGCTTCGATCAAATCCAGCACCTGCTCGAAGCCCTCGGCACCGCCGTAGTAAGGGTCTGGCACTTCATCCAGGGCTGCACCGTAGCGGCGCAGGAACAGGTCAAGCTCGCCATTGGCATTGTGCGGGCGCATGGCGCGCAGATGGCTCAAGTTGCTTTCATCCATGGCCAGGATCAAATCGTACTCGGCGAAATGCGCCGCTTTGACTTGTTGGGCGCGCTGGCGCGACAAATCATAACCACGTGCCAGCGCCGCCTTGCAGGTGCGGCTGTCCGGGGCCTTGCCCACGTGCCAGTCACCCGTGCCGGCAGATGCCACATGCACCTGTTCAGCCAGGCCCGCCTGCTGCAATTGATGGCGCAGCACGCCTTCTGCGGTGGGCGAACGACAGATATTGCCAAGGCACACGAACAGGACACGCATCACGCCTCCAGCAAGCGCCTTACGCGCTCCAGGTCTTCGGGGGTATCGACACCCACGGCGGGTGCCTCGATGGCATCTTCGACGTGGATACGCACGCCGTGCCACAGGGCGCGCAGTTGCTCGAGGGCCTCGGTCTGCTCGAGCCAGCATGGGCCCCAACTGACGAAGTCCTGAAGGAAGCCGACACGGTAGGCATACATGCCGATATGACGGCGGTAAGGCACACCCTCGGGCAACAGATTGCGCTGGGTTGCAAAGGCATCGCGGGCCCAGGGCAGCGGCGCGCGACTGAAGCTCAGCGCCAGGCCATTCTTGTCGCTGACAACCTTGACCGCATTGGGGTTGAACACGGTCTGCGGGTCATGGATCGGCTCGGCTAGGGTCGCAATGCCCGCTTGCGGGTGGGCTGCCAAGTTATCGGCCACCTGGTCGATGATCACCGGAGGAATCAACGGCTCATCGCCCTGCACGTTGACCACGATGGCATCGGCGGGCAGCCCCAGATGAGCGGCCACCTCGGCCAGGCGGTCAGTGCCCGATTCGTGGTCGGTACGGGTCATCAGCACTTCGGCGCCGAATGCATTACAAGCATCGAAGATGCTGGCGTCGTCGGTAGCGATGACTACACGGCTGGCGCCACTCTTGCGCGCCTGCTCCCATACGTGCTGGACCATCGGTTTGCCAGCGATCGCCAGCAGCGGCTTGCCCGGCAGGCGCGTGGAACGCAGCCGCGCCGGAATGACTACAGTGAACTCCACACTCATTTGTCCAGACGCTCGTCGTCGGTCAGGGTACGGGCCTCGCTTTCCAGCATGACCGGGATGCCGTCACGGATGGGGTAGGCCAGACCCGCGCCCTTGCTGATCAGCTCGGTCTTGTCGGCGCTGAGCTTGAGCGGGCCTTTGGTAATCGGGCAGGCCAGAATATCGAGCAGTTTGGTGTCCATGAAAGGGTTCCTTTGGGCCAGGTGGCCGAAACGGTTGAGTCGCAGAAGTGAGCTCAGGGCTTGGGTAGCAGTCGCTGTAACTGGCTGTCGAACCAGGCGGTGAAGGCCGGCGTGGGCTGGGCTTCGACTGCCAGGTACCACCAGTCGTCAGCAGCGAAGGCCCGGCATTTCACCGCATCTTTTTCGGTCATCACCAGCGGCAGAGCCGGGCTGAAGGCCAGGCTTTGAGCACTGAACTGTGCATGATCGGCAAAAGGATGCGGCACCGGCTGCCAGTTTAGCCTCAGCAGGGTATTGAAGAAACGTTGCGGGTTGCCGATACCGGCCACCGCATGCAGGCGCTGCCCTGGCGGGAAATGGTCAAGCCCACGGCGTTCGCCGCTGCGCAGGTTGACCAATGCTGTAGGTTGCAACTGAAAGGCAAAACCATCGGCGCGGTCGCCATCGGCGCCGTTGTAAAGCACGGCATCGGCCTCTTGCAGGCGCTCTCTAGGTTCGCGCAAGGGGCCAGCAGGCAGGCAGCGGCCATTGCCCAGCCCGCGCGCGGCATCGATCAGCACCAGTTCAAGGTCACGGGCCAGGCGATAGTGCTGCATACCGTCATCGCACAGGATCAGGTCCAGCCGCTCGCTGGCCAACAGCGCCTGCACCGCGCCGGCGCGGTCAGGGTCAATCACCAGCGGCACGCCCGTGCGCTGAACGATCAGCAAGGGCTCGTCACCGGCTTGCTCAGCCGGCTGGTTTGCGCTCACGCGCCAAGGATAATGCGGCGGTTTGGCACCATAGCCACGGCTGACCACGCCTACCTTGATATCCTGGCGCCGGCAATGCTCGATCAACCAGAGGATCATGGGGGTCTTGCCGGTGCCTCCGACGGTGATATTGCCCACCACCACCACTGGCACAGGGGCCCGATAGCTTGGGCTTTCACCATTGAGGAATCGCGCGCGCTTGCGCATCACCACGCGGCGGTACAGCACTTCGAGCGGGCGCAGCAAAGCCAGGGCAGGATGCCCGGCGTACCAGGCGGCGAGCAAGCGATCGGCGAGCGCCATCAAGGTGTCCCCTGAGCGGCCTCGACGGTGGTCATGCGCAGGTGGCTGAAACCGAGCTTGCCGGCAGCATCCATCGCAGTGATCACGGCCTGGTGAGGGGTTTTACCATCGGCGCTGATAGCCAGCGGCAGTGTGTTGTCGCCACCGGACTCACGCTCGATTGCCTCGGTGAGAGCCGCCAGGTCACTCTTGGGCAGTAGGTGGTTGTTCACCGAATAAACACCGTCGGCACTGATGGTCACCTCCACCAGCTTGCCCTGACCGGCCGGAGGCTGCTCGGCCGTGGTGGCCTCAGGCAACTCGACGCGTAATTGGGTTTCGCGGGTGAAGGTAGTGGTGACCACGAAAAACAGCAGCAGCACGAACACCACATCGATCAGCGATGCGAGGTTGATGTCGACGTTCTCGCGCTGGCGGTTGCGCCGAAACTTCACGCCTTGCCTCCGGCCACTTCCACTTCCCGGTCGCCCTGGACCACCTCCACCAGTTTGATCGCTTCTTGCTCCATGCCCACCACCAGCTCATCGATGCGGCGAAGCAGGAAACGGTGGAAGAATACCGCCGGGATCCCCACCATCAGGCCGGCTGCGGTAGTAACCAGAGCCTTGGAGATGCCCCCGGCCAGCACAGCGGCGTTTGCGGTCATTTGCGAGCCCATGAAAGCGCTGAAGATGTCGATCATGCCCAACACGGTGCCCAGCAGGCCAAGCAGTGGCGCCATGGCGGCAATGGTGCCGAGGGTACTGATGTAGCGCTCGAGTTCGTGAATGACTCGCGAGGCGGCCTCCTCGATGCACTCTTTCATGATTTCGCGGCCATGGCGCGAGTTGGCAAGGCCTGCCGCGAGGATCTCGCCCAGTGGCGAGTCGGCGCGCAAGGCCTTGAGCTTGTCACTGGTGAGTTGCTTGTCCTTGATCCACATCCACACCTGGCCCAGCAGGTGCGGCGGGGTGACGCGGCTGGCGCGCAGAGTCCACAGACGTTCGACGACGATCGCCATGGCGGCAACGGAGCTCAGAATGATCGGCAGCATCATCCAACCACCGGACTTGACCAATTCCCACACAGTAAACGCCCCTCTGGAAAAAGGCCGCCACTCTAACATACACGCGCCGGGTGCTCATCTGCCGGAGGTCAGGGAAGTGGTACTGGGCTCAGGATGCTTGGCGCCTGGGGCGCCGAGTACCATCTGCGCGGTGCATCATGAAATGCGCCCGATTTAAAGGCGCTGGTAGTGAACGCATAAGATCTGCCAACCGCACTTCACTGCACTCGCCAAAACCTTCGCTGGCGCCCCACACTTTCGACCTCACCCTGCGCACCGAGCACCAGCCGCAACGCACCCTCCACAGCAGTGTCATGCATCACCATCCCATAGCGCCGATACCGCTCGACCACTTGTGCGTGGGGGTGCCCGAAGCTGTTGTTGCGCCCGCGCGAAATCAACACCCCATGCGGCGTAGTGGCACGGATGAACGCCTCGGTGGATGAACTGCGGCTGCCATGGTGCGGGGCCTGAAGCCAGTCGATGCGTGGCGCTTCATGGGCCTTGAGCCAGGCGCGTTCGGCGCCTGCCTCGATATCGCCGGCCAACAGCAAACGCTCACCTTGCGCCTCGACCAGTAGCACGCAGGAACGATCATTGCTGCTTTGCCCGCTTTCCCAGCGCCACAGCGAAAAATCCACGCCGTCCCAAGTCCACCGTTCACTGGACGCACAGGGCTGCACGTGTACCTCTTCCAGCGCTTCGCCACCTATCACGCGGGCCACCGGCAAGCCTTTGATGATGGCCACGGCGCCACCGGCGTGGTCCGCATGCGCGTGACTGATCAGCATCAGGTCCAGGCCCGCCACACCCAATTTACGCAGGGTGGGCAGCACTACTCGTTCCCCCAGGTCGAAATCGCCTTTGGCAGGCCCTGCGTCGTATAGCAACGTGTGATGTCGAGTACGCAGCAAAACCGCAAGGCCTTGGCCGACATCGAGCTGCCAGACCTCGACCTGCCCATGGGGCACAGGCGGCTTCGGTGCCCACAAGGCCAGTAACATGACCGCGCCCAGGCTGCGCAGCGGCACGCCGCCAGGCAGCAATAGCAGCAGCGCCCCTAGGCACACCAGCAACCAGGGCCCTAACGGTAGCGCTGGCGGCACCCATGCCGGTTGCCATGCGGCCACCCACGCAAGCAGGGCGAACAGCAGGTGCAGCGCCGCGCCCGCAAGCCATAGCAAACCCTCCCCTACCCCCGGCACTGACAACAACAAGGTCCCGAGCAAAGCCGGGGGCAACACCGCCACGCTCACCCATGGCACCGCCAGCAGGTTCGCCATCGGCGCAGTCAGACTCACCGGCAACCCTGTGGCCAACAATACCGGCAATAAACCGACGGCAATCACCCACTGCGCCCGCGTCCAGGCCTGCCAGGGGCGCCAGTTGCCAAGCCGGCCAGCGAAGCTGTAGATGAGTATCGCCACCGCCGCGAATGACAGCCAGAACCCTGGCAATAACGCAGCCAAGGGGTCGACCAGCAATACCAAGGTCAATGCCAGCAGCAAAGGCAACAGTGCCCCCAGCTGCCGAAACCGCAATCGCCATAACAGCACAACTGCCAACATCAGACAGGCGCGCTGCACCGGCACGCCGGCGCCGGCCAGCCAGCCGTAGGCCAGCGCTGCCACCAGCGCCAAGCCGCATGCCCAGGGTAACCATGGCCAACTACGCGGCCACAGGCCCCAGCGTGCCAGGCTTGCCACCAAGGCATAGAGCATGCCGGCGACCAAGCCAATGTGTTGCCCAGAAATCACCAGCAGATGCACCGTGCCAGTTGCCTGCAGCGCCTGCCACTGTTCCCGGGCAAGGCCCGCGCCGTCACCGAGCACCAAGGCTGCCAAGCCCGCTTGCTGCCCATGGGCGTCGACCCTCAGTAGCCGCTCACGTAGCGCGTCGCGCCAGTCGGGGGCCACCGCGCGGGTAAGGTCACCGGCTTTGACCGTGCCTGTGGCACCGATACGCCGGGCCAGCAACTGCGCCGCTCGATCAGGGCCATGGGGGTTGAGCAGCCCTGCCGGGCGCTGCAAGGTCGCCGCCACACGCCAAGACTCGCCAGCACGAATGGGTGGGCCATCGAACCAGCTCAATTGCAGGCGCTGCGGTAGTTCAGCGCGGCGCGAATGCGCCTGTTGCAGCTCAAAACGCACGCCCTGCGCAGTGCGCGTGGGCAAGCCAACCACCCGCCCCTCCAACCACAGCGTACGGCCGTCCAAACCTGCCTCTAGCCGGTCATTCAATGCCAGCTGTGCCGACCAGCAGGCCCAGGCTAATCCCAGCGCGAAGCAGCCCAGCGGCCAGAGCCGCGTGGGCAGGCAACAAGCCCCTGCCAGCACTAGCAACAACAGCCAACCGACCGATGGCAATACCGGGAGAAAGCCCAGGCATAACAGCCCGAGGGCGAGCGCAAACATCCCTGTGCGCATGAGTTAGAGCTCCAGAAGCGCAATAGCTCACTCATGCATAGACGAAAAGCCGGCGTGGCCCGCTAAACAATTGTCACAAACTCTAAAAGAGGCGCCACGTGAATCGAGGCATACTTCCCGAATCAACGCTCCGGGAGCCTACATGCCGCGCCGACTTTTCAAACGCTACATGCCGGACCCGAGCAGCATTCGGGAACACAAGTCTTTACGTTTTTTCGGCAAGCTGCTGCACGATCCAAACCTCTGGCACCTCAACCGCCACTCGGTGGCACGGGCCATGGGCGTAGGCCTGTTCGCGGCGTTGATCCCCATTCCCATGCAAATGCTGCTGGCTGCCGCAATGGCCATCCCGGTGCGCGGCAATCTGCCAATCGCGGTCAGCTTGGTCTGGCTGACCAACCCGCTGACAATGCCACCGGTGTTTTTCGTCACTTACATGACCGGCGCCTGGCTGATGCAGGTGCCACCGCGCAGCCTGCCTGAAGAACTGACGTTCGAATGGATCACCGACCAGCTGGCAACGGTGTGGCAACCGTTCTTGCTGGGTTCGGTGGTGTGCGCGGTGGTGCTTGGCGTGGTCGCCTGGCTCACCACCTTGCTGTACTGGCGCTGGTGGATCGGCCGGCAGTGGCGCCGGCGCAAGCAACGGGTATCAGGCGCGCATGCCGCGGCCGCTGACCAGCAGGCGAACACACAGCCCGTAAAGCACCGCAGTGGCCACCAGCATGAAGGTGATCGCCGTGCCGATACTGATATCCGACACCCCTAGGATGCCGTAGCGGAACGAGTTGACCATGTGCAACACCGGGTTGGCCAACGACACGGTCTGCCAGAACGGCGGCAACAGGTTGATCGAGTAGAACACCCCGCCCAGGTAGGTCAGTGGGGTCAGCACGAAGGTCGGGATGATCGAAATGTCGTCGAAATTACGTGCGAACACGGCGTTGACGAAGCCCAGCAACGAGAAAATGGTCGCCGTCAGGAAGACCACGACAATGGTCACGCCCAGGTGGTGCACCTGCAGGTCGGTGAAGAACATCGACAGGATGGTTACGATCACCCCCACTGCCAGCCCGCGCAGCACACCGCCCAGCACATAGCCCACCAAAATGGTGTGCGGCGATACCGGCGACACCATCAGTTCTTCGATGGAGCGCTGGAACTTACTGCCGAAGAAGCTCGACACCACATTGCCATAAGAGTTGGTGATCACCGACATCATGATCAGCCCCGGTACGATGTACTGCATGTAGGTGAAGCCACCCATGTCGCCGATCTGCCGGCCGATCAAGTTACCGAAGATCACGAAATACAGCACCATGGTGATGGCCGGTGGCAGCAGGGTCTGCGGCCAGATGCGCAAAAAGCGCCGCACTTCGCGATAGACGATGGTGTTCAGGGCGACCCAGTTGGTGCGCAGTTCCACACTCATACGGCCACCTTCGACAGGTTCTTTTCCACCAGAGACACGAACAGCTCCTCAAGTCGGTTGGTCTTGTTGCGCAGGCTTTGCACTTCGATGTTCTGCAATGCCAGTTGGCCGAACAGCGCGGTGATACCGATGTCCTTGTCCACTTGCACTTCCAGGGTATGCGGTGTCAGCAGCCGGCACGGGTAGCCCTGCAGTACTGGCGCCGAGGCCAGGTCCTGCTTGAGATCGAGGACGAAGGTTTCGACATGCAGCTTGCCCAGCAGTTGGCGCATGCTGGTGTTCTCGACGATGGTGCCATGGTCGATGATGCCGATGTTACGGCACAGCTGCTCGGCCTCCTCCAGATAATGCGTGGTGAGGATGATGGTGATGCCCTTCTGGTTGAGCTCGGTAAGGAAGCTCCACATTGATCGACGCAGCTCGATATCCACCCCGGCTGTCGGCTCGTCGAGGATCAGCAGACGTGGTTCGTGGATCAATGCGCGGGCAATCATCAAGCGGCGCTTCATGCCGCCCGACAGCGAGCGCGACTGCACATCGCGTTTGTCCCACAGGCCCAGTTGGGTCAGGTACTGCTCGGCGCGCTCCTTGGCCAGCTTGGGCGGGATGCCATAGTAGCCGGCCTGGGTCACGACGATGTCGAAGGTTTTCTCGAATTGGTTGAAGTTGAATTCCTGGGGCACCACACCCAGGCAGCGCTTGAGCGCGGAGGGCTCGCGGTCCAGGTCGTGGCCGAACACGTTTACCGTGCCAGTGGTCTTGTTCACCAAGGTGGACAGGATGCCGATGGTGGTGGACTTGCCGGCGCCGTTCGGGCCAAGCAGAGCGAAGAAATCGCCTTCGGCAACATCGAGGTCAATGCCTTTCAAGGCCTGGAAGCCGTTGCCGTAGGTCTTGGTCAGCTGCCGGATGGACAGGGCGGAACTCATAGCGGGCCACTTACCGAAGAAAAGGTGAAGGGTACGCCAGGTAAAGTCACTGGCGCAGTGAGTGCAGCCATGGTGCAAGCCCATGCCGCGCAAGTACAGTCACATCTATTGATAATGACTATCGAAGGAGGTTCAGGTGAGCGCGGTCATCACCGCAGCCTGGTAGGCCGGCCGTTGCTTGAGGCGTTCATACCAAGCTTCCAGGTGATACATGGCCGGGCGCTCGATGGGCATTTCGAACCAGGCGTAAATGAAGCTGCCCAGTGGGATGTCGCCCATGCCGATCTGGTCACCGGACAGGTACGGTTGTTTGGCCAAGGTCTGGTCAGCGATTGCCAATAATTGAGCACACTGCTTGTGCGCCGCGTTGATCGCCACCCAGTCGCGCTGGTCTTGCGCAGTGCGCAGCAGGCCCCAAAACAGCGGGCGGAACGGCGTGGCGAAGGACGAGGTGGTCCAGTCCATCCATTTGTCGGCCAGGGCGCGCTGGCGTGGGTCTTCCAGGTACCAGCCTTGGTCACCGCCGTATTCGGCACATAGGTAGCGCACAATGGTATTGGACTCCCACAAGGTCAGGTCGCCATCTTCGAGCATAGGCACCAGACCGTTGGGGTTGAGCGCCCGGTAGTGCGGTTCGTCCACCACGCCGAAGGCGCCGCCGGCATCGATCGACTCGAAGGCCAGACCCAGCTCGTGGGCGATCCACAACGCCTTGCGTACATTGCTTGAGTTCTTGCGGCCCCAGATTTTAAGCATGATGACATCCCTGAATGTACAAGAAGCAAGAGTCTAACCCTGCTACTTGCATGTTGCAGCCAAAAACACCCCCCGCGTGTGGCTCGGGCACCTGATAAAATTGCCAGTACCCACCGTGGGCAGCTGCTGATTAAATCCCTTACAGCGCCAACTCACGGGGTCAATCATGAAACAACCACGAGTAAGCACTGATGCGTCGATTCTGCATAATCACGATATGCGGGGTTGGCGTATACACGTCGTCTTCGACGCTCACAAGATCAATAATATTCGCGAGGAATTCAGCAGCGCCAGACCGCCACCCCCTGGTCAGAGAACTTTTCATATTGAACAGCCCCACAGCAGCACGCGGGAAGTGCTCGATTGCAAACTCGCCGCGCCCTCTGTGAAGTACCTGGACGACTGTATCCAGGTGAAATCACCCGTCCTGTCCTGTGTCAATGCTATCTGGACACATCCGGTGTTCGGTGGCAAGCCCAGGGCTAATCTGGACAGTGTCGTTGCATTTTGGCCTAACGAACCGCAATTCCTCTATCACGAGATTCCACTGGATGACTGCGTAGGTTACTGCGCAGGCCCCGGTAGGCCGCTAGTCCTTAAAATAGGCACACAATCAACTTTCTATTCGCAGGCCGACGGCGCAGAAACACGCGACACACAACTGGGATGGTTTTTTCGAAGCTACTTCGATGCCCTGCCGGACGCGCAACGCACTGTTGAACTTTACGAGGTCGATGCGCGCAATGAGGCAGATTGGCTACTGAAAGAAATGAATTTCCAGATTCGCAAGCACCCGCTGACGGGCTCTCACGTTCTGCAAGTATGCAGGGGTGATACCTCAGGCTCGCCACTTCCCCTGCGCGACCCCACGCCCAAGGACGAGCTAGCGGCCTACATTCATGCTAACGACGTGCCTGGCTCGACTGATGTAAACACCTTCACAGACCTCGCCGGCCTGCTATTGCCCTTGGGGTATGCGTGGTGCGACACGTTCTCCCAGGACCACGCCACTGGGGTGTACAAGGCAACCTATAAATTCTACTCCGACACCAGGGAGCCCGCTGCCGCCCCCGAGCCGTTGATCCTTCACGCCGACCCCCTGGTCGCCGCGATCAGAGCTGGCGACACTGCAAAACAGATCACTGTTAGCCCGCAAGTATCTACCGCTCTTGTCTGGGCATTGGCGGACGGAGGCCAAGGTAAGATCGCCCCCGGCCACTTCGTATGTGATTACACCCCTCCCAGCCAACCGCCAATTCACCTATCAGACAACAGCGTTTGCCAGGAACCGACTGCGACAAAAACGTCCTTTGATGAACCTGCACGGATCGAAGCGGTTCTCACGGGCAACACCTTGCTATCCCCTATTTCAACTTTCGTAGTATTGAACATGGAGCCCAATTTCTTCTTCAAGACCGAGCTGAGTCAAGGTCGTGTGAAACTGCGCTTCTGTTACATCGACAAGAAAACTAAACAAGACATTGAAGTGCCAGCCGACCGGATCAAATGGACAGTCCTGGCGGGCCAAGGCAAGGTCAGCCAGGAAGGGATATTCTCCCCAAGCCTGTTAAGTCGGTACACCGTTATCCAAGCCGAGAAGATTGACCCAGATGACTGGTACTGGGCCTATATCATCTTACCGATCCCTTTGATGACGGCCGAAGCCTTCGTAGACCAGTGGAACAAGGCCTGACTGCTCACCCTGTTGGCTTTCAAACGAACTCCTCCAGCCACACCTTGTCACTGTTCAGGTAGGCTTTGGCCGGGTAGCCGTCTAAGCTCCTGGCAAAGGTTTCGAATACCTGGTTCCATGGAGGAAAGACTATGTGGCTGTTGTGGTTGCTAGGGTTGGTGGGCGGCGCGGCGTACCTGCTGCATCGGCGCCTCGCCCCGTTGCAGATACTCGGCGTCATGGCGATCTATGTACTGATCATGGGCATTTTCAGCACCGTGCCAGGCTGGCTTTTGGCCTTGATCTGGGTGGTCCTGGCACTGAAATTCGCCCTGCTGGTGCTGCCTGACTGGCGCCGCAAAGTATTCACCGGCCCAGTGTTCGGCTGGTTCCAACGCACCCTGCCGCCCATGTCGCAAACCGAGCGCGAAGCAATCGAAGCCGGCACCGTGTGGTGGGACGGCGAACTCTTCAGCGGCCGCCCCGACTGGCGCACCTTGCTGGCCTACCCGGCACCGAAGCTGACAGAAGAAGAGCAGGCCTTCATCGACGGCCCCACGCAAGAGCTGTGCGCCATGGTCAGCGACTGGCAGATTGGCCAGGACCTGGATCTGCCTCCCCAAGCCTGGGATCACATCAAGCAGCATGGTTTTTTCGCCCTGATCATCCCCAAAGAATACGGCGGCAAAGGCTTTTCGGCCTATGCGCACTCGCAGGTGGCGATGAAACTGGCCACCCGCAGCGGGGACCTGGCTTCGACTGTGATGGTCCCAAACTCCTTGGGACCCGCCGAACTGCTGCTGCATTACGGCACCGAAGAGCAGCGCAACTACTACCTGCCACGCTTGGCCCGAGGCGACGAGATTCCCTGTTTTGCCCTGACCGGCCCACTGGCCGGCTCCGATGCAGGCGCGATGCCTGACACCGGCATCATCTGCAAAGGCCTGTGGGAAGGCGAAGAAGTGCTGGGCCTGCGCCTGAATTGGGAAAAACGCTACATCACCTTGGGCCCGGTCGCTACACTGTTGGGGCTGGCCTTCAAGGCCTACGACCCGCAACACCTGCTGGGTGACCAGGAAGAACTGGGCATCAGCCTGGCCCTGATCCCGACCGACACGCCCGGCGTCGAGATTGGCAAACGCCACTTGCCACTGGGCGCTGCGTTCATGAACGGGCCCAATAGCGGAAGAGACGTGTTTGTGCCGCTGAGTTTTCTTATTGGCGGCCAGGCCATGCTCGGCAAGGGCTGGATGATGCTGATGAACTGCCTTTCGGTAGGCCGCTCTATTTCATTGCCCGCAGTGGGCACTGGCGCTGCCAAGTACACCAGCCTGGTAACCGGCCAGTATGCCAACATCCGCGAGCAGTTTAATGTGCCGCTGGCCGCGTTCGAAGGCATTCAGGAGTCGCTGGCACGCATCGGCGGCAACGCCTGGCTGATGGACAGCGCCCGTCTGCTGACCGCCAAGGCTGTAGACTTGGGCGAGAAGCCTTCGGTGCTATCGGCAATCCTCAAATACCACCTGACCGAACGCGGTCGGGAATGCATCCAGCATGCCATGGACGTGCACGGCGGCAAGGCTATTATCATGGGGCCGAACAACTACCTGGGCCGAAACTGGCAAGGGGCGCCAATCTTTATCACGGTCGAAGGCGCAAATATCCTTTCGCGTAACCTGATGATCTTCGGCCAGGGTGCTATCCGCTGCCACCCGTTCGTGCTGAAGGAAATGGCCCTGGCCGGGCGTGAGGATCAGGGGCAGGCACTGAAAGCATTCGACGAACTGCTGATCGAACATATCATGTTCGCAGCTGGCAATGCGGCCAGCACGCTAGTATTCAACCTCGGACTCGGCCGTTTGGAAGCCGTTCCTGGCGATGCCTTGAGCCAAGGTTACTTCCGTGCCCTCAATCGCCAGGCTGCGGCCTTTGCCCTGCTGGCCGACCTGTCGATGCTGCTGCTGGGTGGCACGCTCAAGCGCCGCGAACGCCTGAGTGCACGCCTGGGCGATGTGCTGAGCTACCTATACCTATCCAGTGCCGCGCTCAAACGCTACCACGATCTGGGCTCGCCCAAGCACATGCAACCTCTGCTACGTTGGGCCCTGGAAGAAAGCCTGGGGCAGGCGGAGAAGGCTTTGGATAGGCTGCTAGATAACTTCCCCAACCGCCTGGTCGGCTGTGCACTTCGCGTGCTTGTATTCCCCTTCGGCCGCCGTCATACCGGGCCGAGCGACGAACTGGATGCCGAAGTAGCGGCGCTGATTGGCCGCAGGAAGGGCGATCCGGCTCTGGAAGAACTACTTGCAGGCTGCTTCCGCCCGCAGGCCGATGGCGATCCAGTGGCTGCACTGCAACGGGCCACCGAGTTGCTGAATGAGGCAGCTCCGCTGCATAAAACGCTATACCAGGCTGTCAAAGAAGGCAGGGTGCAGCCTGCACCTGGGGAGTCGCTGATCGATGCGGCGGTGCAAAGCGGTGCGCTGCAGCCTGATGACGGGCAGCGGTTACACGAGGCAGAGCACGCCCGCCGCGCAGTGATCGATGTGGACGCCTTCGACAAGGCGCAGTTGCTGCCCGAACCTGGCAAGGTGCGCTGAGCAAGGGGGGCGTTTTGCGGCCCCCTGCGTAACCCGCGTATACTCCGCCCCCGTTTCGATCACCCCCGAGGACTGCCCATGGCCAACCCACACCTGGAGTATCACCTACAACTGCTGAACCATCTGCGCACTATCCTGGTTGCGCTAGGCGATGCTGAGCAGGTCCCGGAGGAAAGCCACGCCCTGTTCCTCGAGCGCTTCGACGAATTGCTGACCTTGCTGCCGCAAAACCCATTGGAAAGCCAATACCTGGGCCAGGACCTGATCTGCCAGGTCATCCAGCGTTATCCGCAAATCGCTCACCTGGTACCGCGCGACCTGCTGTGGTTCTTTGGTGGAGACTGCTTGCACTACATGCCTGACGAGGAGCTCGACCTCTATCAACGCCTCGAAGAACGCCGCTACGAGGCAGAGCAGAACGATGAGCCTTTCGACTGGCATCAGGAGAAGCAACTGCTCTCCCTGCCGGATGACTCTGCCAACCACTGACCGCCTTGACAGTCGCGCCTGATTCCAGGCGCGATTCGACGCCGCGAGCCATCGCAAAGCCCCGCCTTCAAGTTGATTCGCCTTACAGACGCTCAGGGCCACCGCGCCTAATCTGCACGCGTCCCTGTGACTGCTGAGCAGCTGTCCAGGGCTGAAAATGAGCCCATCATCAATAACGATGATCGCGCCCTTCAACTGACCATCGGGTATCACCAATGAAGAAAACCTTGATCGCCCTCGGCCTGGCCGCGGCCGCGAGCACCGCCCATGCCTTGCCGGACACCGGCACCATCCTGTTCACCGGCAAAGTCACCGGTAACACCTGCTCCATCGAGATTGTAGACCCTAGCAACGGTGCGATACTGAACCCGATCACGCTGCCGGATGGAGATGCCTCTAAGCTCACAGGGGCTGTTGGCAACGAGTCGGGGGCTCTGCGCTTTGGCATCAGCATCACCGCCGGCGCCAGTTGCGACCCAACAGGCATGAAAGGTGTCGTGTCCTTTTCCGGCATCGATGGCCCTGCGGGCACCGGCGATACTCTGCACGCACTGCACGCTGGCAGCGCCGCTGGGGTAGCGTTGGCAATCAAAGACGAGAACCGCACAATCATCCCTTGGGGGGCTGAATCCAAGGAGTATGACCTGGCGGACACTGGCAAAAGCACGATGGTGTTCTACGCCAACCTGCGCGCGACCGCAGCCACTGTCAGCGCAGGGCCAGTTAACGCGACGGTTCCTTTCGTGTTCGATCTGAAATAGCACCCAGGCCGCGCCGTGCACTGCGCGGCCCCTTCTCCACACCACCTGTACAGATCATGTCTAACTCCGGATACCAACGCCTTCGACGCGCCCTACTCCCTTTGTGCCTGGCCCTTTCACTGCCAGCTGCCGAAGCCGCTCTCACCATCAACGCCACCCGGATCATTCACCCCAGCGACGCTCGCAGTTCATCAGTGGTGGTCGCCAACCCGACCAAAAGGCTTTTTGCCGTGCAGACATGGGTCAACACCCAGTCAGATGATACGCTCACGGCCGTACCCCTGGTCCCCACTCCCGTACTGTTCCGCCTGCCCCCTGGCAAAGAACAGCTTGTGCAGATCAACCGACTTCCCAACGACCTGCCGCAAGACCGTGAGTCGCTGTTCTTCTTCAATGTACAGGAAATCCCTCAGCAGGGAACGTCCGGACAGAACCAACTGAATATCGCCATGCGCACTCGCATCAAGCTGTTCTACCGGCCTAGCCAACTCAAGGGTCTGCCGCAGGATAGCGTCGAGCAACTGAGCTGGTTCCTGCAGCAACGTGATGGCAACCTGTATCTGGTGGTCGATAACCCGACGCCCTTTCACTTCACGTTCGACCGACTGGAAGTCAGTGGCGCAGGGGAATCTGAAAAGCCCAGCACCATGGCCATGGCACTGCCGTTCGCCCAACAGTCCTATCGCCTGACGCAAGTACGCAGGGTGCATGGGCTTCAAGTGACCTTCAATACCCTGAACGACTATGGCGTCTCTACCGCCATCATGCAGCAGCCTTTGACGCTCAAGCCCGCAGAGTGATCGCGAGAATCACGAAATTCGGCAACGCCGGCCAGGTGCGGCCGGCGTCGTAACTGACCTTCACCTCGACATAGAAGTCTTGATTCAGCTGCAAGCCACGCAGGAACGCAAGCGGCAGCGTTACATCACCGGCTGCACCGAGCCCGGACGCCAATTCACTCTGGGTAACCGCATGATTGTGCATGACCTGCAGCCTACTACTCGAGCCGTCGCTAGACACCCCGTTCACTTCGATACGGACCCACTGATCCTCGGTGATCAACTTCCAGGGCGCCAGAGTGATTGTCAGATCTCGCACCTGATCCTTCAAACTCAACGTTCTACCGTCCACACCCGAAAGCTGTGGAATACTCAAGCGCGAGGGCGGTATCGGCTCTACCTTGACCCGCCTCACAGCCGACCACCATCGGCCGTCGCTTCCTTCTACCGCATAACGCAGCGGGACTGTCTTGCCACTTAGTGCAACCACATTACGCTCGGCAACGCGATAGCTGCTCACCCCCTCTACACCTGGCAACGACTGCTCACCGAACAGCCCGGGAGCCCACTCCACCGTGAACGGCTCGCCCGGATAGATGACCGCAGTTTCAGGTACACGTATTTCCAGAGGCTCATCAATGTCCTCAAGCATCAAAGTCACCGTCTCCTGACTACCAGGCGCCAGCACCACCACGGGCATGGGAAGTGCCCGCGGCACCGGTTTGGCATCGACAGTAACGGCCTTGGGTACGGCCGTCTGACTTTCGTTTCCGGCACGATCACGCACCAGATATTGCGCGTAGCGGCCACCATCACCGCGCCCCCGGATCACCCGGCCGTCATACTCGATGATCACGGGCTTGCCGGCATCCACACTGGTCAAAGTAAGTTCGCCTACCTGGGTGTTGTCCAGAGGCTCATCGTCCCAGTAGTACACGATGGTATCGCCCGGCATGAACACACGGTAGTCCGGTAGCTGCGCGCGCAATACTTCGTCATGATCCTTGAGAAATTTGTCTGTCACCGGCTGCGAGCCCAGGTCTGGAAACTCCAGGCGCCCTCTGTCTCCTCCCAGAACAGGCGCGGTGCGGTCAATAGTCAAGGTCAGGGGCTTTGAATCGGTTGTCGTGCCGTTGTAGCTTGCCACACAGTAGCTAACCTTGAATTCACCCTCTTTGAGCAATGAGTCGGCCGGCACATCGATGAATCGCTCATCGGGATCAATGGCCGCATACCAAGTCTTTTCACCGACCAATTCGCCATCCCAGTACAGGGAGAGGGTTTCTGGATGTGTCGGCCCCGGCCGGGATATCGGCCACTGCGGCACTTCTATGCGCAAGGGCTTGTTGATGTGTGCAACGGGCAATAACCCCGGCTCGCCATCGGGAATGTCGGGCAGCGCAACCGGTGCCGACGGAGCGTCAAGGACTTCGTCATTACGTGTTGAACCCACTGGCATGATGCTTTCCTCCAGGACCGAAAACACCAAGGGCGAGCTTTCGCTCGCCCTTGGCCCCCATCACCAGCGATAACTCACGCCGATATTCGCACCCCACGGCTGCTCTATTTGCTGACCATTGCTGTAGTCGAAATCAGCATGCATCTGCAGGCGTTCGCCCAGCGCCACCGCAATCCCAACTCCCAGTTCACCTCGCGAACCGGCCAGGTCATTGTCGAAGCGGTGATCATTGACTTTCACCTGGTTATTGCTCACGAACTCATGGGCATACGCGGCGCGGACGTAGGGCTGGGCAAAACGCCCCTGTCCCAGATCGAAGGTACGCCCCAGCGTGGCACCAGCCTTGCCAAGCAACGACCTGGTGTCGTCACCCTGCGCCTTGAGGCCATTGTCCAGGTGGTAATCCTTGCCCGCGATGCTCACTGCCGACCACTGAGTATAAGGCTCGACGAAGTAACCATCACCCAAGGCGATATGGCGGCCAAACTCTACAGTCCCACCGACGCCCAGGTTGTCATAGCTGCCCTTGGCACGTTCGCCGTCGCTCAACGTGACTTTCGAGTCGTTGTCGAAGCGGTTGAGTTTGACCACGCTATCGAAGTAGTAGCCACTATTTGCATCCAGCCAAGTGGCATACAGGCCGAGGTAGGCGCTTTTGACTTCAGCAGAACCGCCCCGGGTCAGGTTGAGGTCAGAAGAACTGTGCCCGGCCATGACACCGGCCAGCCACTGCCCATCACCCCAAGGCAGAGGCGTGTCGGCCCCAAGGGAAAAGCCTTGTTGCGTCTGCTTGTAACCTGATTGGCCGTTGACGTTGTACTGGTTGCCGTAGGCTCTGGCCCAGGCGCCAGCCTTGCGCTGGTCCAGGCGCAATTCGCCCATGCGCCCACGCAAGGTGGTCAACTCACCGTACCAGATCGTCGGCGCAGTATTGAACAGCGCCAGTACCGATGCAGTGCCTGGGCTGATGACTTTGCTGGAGCCATCCAGGAACCAATCGTTGCCGCGCTGCGCCAAGGCATAGGAAAACGCGCCAAGGTCGACTGACCCGTTGACCAATGAGAACGAAGCATCGCCACTGTCAACGTGAACCAGGTGCAACGAATTCGGTGCGGTCGGCTCGGCACCGCTGCTACCGACCAGCAAGCTATGGTTACCAGTGGCATTGCCGGTCACTTCAAGGAAATCGGTCTGCCCGGTAGCGAAGTCGGCGTCCATGATGAATGTGCCGTTGCCCGACAATTCCCCCAGGGTCAAACGTTGATACTGATTGGCTTCGCCAAAGCGTACCTCACCGCCGTTCATCTGCAGCTTGCCAACCTGACTGTCCTCGACCATGGTCCAACGGCCCTGATTGGCAAGCGTCAGGGTGGCAACGTTTTCCAGGCGACCGGTAAGACTGGCATGGTTGTCCAGGCTCACGTTCGCAGTCGAGCCCGCTTCGGCACGTATGTCACCCACCAGCTGGGCGCTGTCGACGCTAAAGTTTGCCGTGGAATCGCCCAATACCTCCAAGAGGATGCCATTACTGCCCTTGAGGGTTGACCCCGCACCCACAAGGATATTGGCGCTCGCTGGCCCCAGGAACGTATCACCCACAACGATGGCCGAGCCGTCCAGGCCTTCGACTTCAGTTCCGACCAGGCTAACCTTGGCCGCACTGGCAACATCTGGGTCGGCAAGAATCTCCAGACCGGTACGGGCCCCTCGAATGGTGCTACCGCTAGCACTCAGGCTAGCGTCGCCGAACATTTGTACCGCCCCTGAGCTGCCATTGCTGACCAGCGTGCTGTTTTCCAGCACCAGTTTAGAGCCAGCGCTCAACGAAGCGCCGCCACGTCCCCCCTCGATACGGCTGTCACTGACCGTCACCGTCGAGCCCACACTGCCTTGGCGAGCAAGGCGCAAACCGAACAGGTCAGCGCGTATGGAGCTATTACCGCTGATGGTCCCGTTCGCCGAAATGAGTGTCACGCCCTCCGATGATCCGCCATCGACAGTAGTGCCCTGCAGGTTCAACCCACTGCCTGTGTTTGCCCTGATGCGCTGGGTGGTGGCGCCCGTGGCATTCAGTTGCCCGCCTGGATTGACCAAGTAACTGTCAGAGGCGGTCGAGGCATCGATGTTCAGTTCGCCATCAACTGTGGTTTGCGCCCAAGCCGGTGCGGTGCAAAGTAGCAACAAGGGTGCTCTGAGGCTGCGTGTTACAACATTAAGAGTGAAACTAGGAATCGACTTCATAAGTAAGGCTTGCCTGTAAGAAATGCGAAAAACGGCGCATGGGACGAAGGCTCGCAAAACTACAAAGAAACGGCATCGGGATATGTAGGAAAAGTCGACAAGCGCCAAGCGGCCGACCCTTCCTCTAATCCTCAGGGCCTCAACGGACAAGAGCCTGAAGCATCGTGCATTGACACCACTTGCTCCTCGACTTCCGATTTATACGTGCGACCATCTTTCACGAACTCATACCAGACCCTCCCTCGCCCATCGTGGTCAGGCGGTGCGGCGTGAAAAATCGGCAGGATATGATCTGCATAAGGCTGAACACGCCAAATGAAACCTTTGCTATTGCTCGCTGTAAGGGTGATTTCTTCTTCCAGATCCACTCCATCTACCGGGACATCGCCCACAAAGCCTTGAACGGCAGTCCAGCATAGCTTCACCGTGTCACCCACTTTAAGCCCATATTCCGTCAGGTCTGGTACTTGAACACGGATTGCGGGGTCAAGCGGGCTAGGATTAGCATCATCGTAAAGTGCACTGCAGGTTAGCCAGCCAATAGGGGCACTGGTGTTGCCGCCCAGGAATTCTGGTTGTACCGGGTGAATGTCAATGGCCGTCACTTCTACATCGGCGCTCTGGGACGATACAACGTTCGGGTTGCGCGGTCGGGTTACCGTGTAGTGGACCGCAACGGTACCGTTGCCCCTGGCTGCGATGGCCGCCCATGGCACCTCTAACTCCAATTCATCATCGATATCACCGCTCTCCAATTCATAGTCCAACGTGTCGAGATGGGCGTCGTCCCAATAGAACGTGAGCTGATCATCCTCCTGCAATGAATCATGGATATGCACAAGCAAGCGCGCATCTTCAAATTCATCCTCAGGAAGCAATGTGTTCTCGGTGTCAGAAACTTTGCCGTAAACAGCAGCAAGCGGCAGTCGTGGGTTCACCGGGTCCGGCCATTCCGGATCAGGGCCGGGGCCAGGGTCGACAGGGCCAACTCGCTCGAGATTGACCATGACCTCGATGTCCATTCCCCCTTGAGGCACGGTGCCCCTGCGCACTTCATAGCCAACTGTGACGGCGACCTCACCCGTGCTGCTGGCACCGTAGCTGTCCCAGACATCTTTCGCTGTCATCCGAAAGTCCATCGGAAATGTCTTGAGGTTACCCACTTCGCGCCATTCGGACGCAACGCCGTCCCAAATCACCCGCACCTCGTCGGTGGGCTTGGCGTTATCGAAGGCCTGCACTTGCACGACGACACCCTCGAATACATCCTGCTGATCGATCACGCCATCATCAGCGGCCGCCACCAGCGGGGGCTGCAAATTTGCAGGTAACGGGCCTATGGCAACCCCCACCTCCTGCGGGAGCGAAATTCGGCTGACATTGCCCGCCTTGTCGCTTAATACGTAGAGCGCCCATACACCGCCGTCACCTACCCCCTCAATGACGCTGGCAGGCACAGATATCTCCTGCGGCAATACCCCCACCGCAACGGAGCCGGTAGGGGTGATGTCGTCACCCGGTTCCGGTTTTTCTTTGAGCCAGAGCCAGTGCACTTCGTCGCCGTCGGCCCGATCCGCATAAACGGGCAACGTAAGCTTTACCGAAGCTTTATTGGCATCAGTGATATCGGGAATAGGCGGGAATAGCAAAGGCGTGGCTTTATCGTACGGGGGTTTTCGGTCAAATCTAAGTGTCAAATCATCTGACACATCATGAGAACTGTTGTAGGTGAGTACCTCGTACCGAAAGGTGTTGTCGCCATCTGTCCACCCGTCCAGCTGCGCGCGATCAAATGTGATCGACAGTGGAAAATCAGCGGCATCATCACGGTTATACTGCTCCTCGAGAACAGTCTTGCCGGTTTGCACATGTGTGACAGTCAGCGTGTCAAACATGGTAGGTGGCGCCATGGAAGCCCAGGCAGGAATGGTAATCTGAAATACCTTACTATCATCTTCCAGGTATTCGACCTTGACTGTATTATCGGCAGGGTCAGCAATCAAAGCTGCGTCTACGCCCGGAGCGGCTAACTCTTGTGGCTGAGCATATTGAACTCGAATCGAGCGCAGCTTGGGCTGGCCCTTTTTCACTGCAGGTCGTTTACCCGATGAATCACTCATTGCGAGATCTCCTGTTAGTCGGCGAAAGCACTGTGCTGCGACTCAGGCACCTGCCCGAAACAACAACCCGGATGCCTTGGTCTTGGTGAAAGACTGTGCTCAATCACGCCGTCTCACAACTGGCATTTTTACTAGGTACTGGACACTTATCCGGGCTTGGCAGCCAATAAAAAGGCCCGTGCAAGCACGGGCCTTTCATTTAGGTTCGCATCCGCTTTGTACTATTTTTCTTGACTGGCCAATCGGTCCACAGGGTCATACCCATAGCGGCTCGTTTGTTCGGGCAGATCGTCACTTGCAGGTACGGTCACATTGATCAGGCGGTTCAAACCGTCGTACTTCAATGCACGCCCTGCCTCGTCCTTGATCAGGCACCCGTTGGCGTCATACACCAGCGCCACATTACCCTCCAGATAATCAGGGTGATCATTTTCGATGCCGGTTAATTGCGCCGGATCCTGAGCATTGTCGAATACGTATCTCGCTGTATTGCTGCCACCGGGAAACACCGTTAAAACCCGGGTGATATTGTCGATATCATCGAAACGGAAATACTGCTCACGGATCACTTTGCCAAATGGATCAACCGGTGAAAGCTCGCCGTCGCTGGTATAGGCTTCCAACCGCCCTCGATCATCATAATCATAGGTCTCCTTACGCAGTAAATGCTCACCCTCGTGCAACGTTCGCGACGTCAACGCATCCCGTACATCATATTCCTGCGTCAAGCTTTGCCCCGTATCACTCATCGTGAACGTGCGCGATACCTCCCTGTCAAACGCGTCATAGCGCAGCTCGGTTGTCAGAAACTGCTCCGCGTCACGCGTATCAATCTTGAATTGTCGGCCTAGGGTGTCATAGGTGAAATGGGCCGTTAATTCCCCTAACGTCGTCAGCTCCAGTTGGCCCGCTGCGTTGTAGACATAGCGCTGAACCTGGCCAAGCACATCGGTGTAGGTCAGTGCACGTTCACGCAGGCTGGTCTGGTAATGCATGACATGATCGTTACGCACTTCGGTTCTGATCGCTCCAGTACTGAAGTACGTGCGCTCGAGCAGCTCCCCACCCTCTACCGCAGTGCTCAGGCGCGCATTCTTTGGGTCGTATTCGTAGCTGGCCTCGAAACTTTGCGCAGCCTCCTGAGGCCCCGTGTCGACAACCTTGCGCGTCACAGGCTCCGCGTTCAATTTAGGGTTGTACTGGTAGTGAATGGTCTGCCCGGCTGGCGTAATCACTGTTTCTGGCTGACGCTGACCTGGCTGGTAGAACATCTGCCGCTTGCGCCCACCGGTAATCGACACGACCATGCGGTCCAGGCCATCGAACACTTGTTCACCGAGCACTTTGTCGCCAACTTGGATGAGCACTGGCAAGTCTTCACCGCTGTGCGAGGCATAATCGCGGTGCACCACGCTCCCGTCTGCGAGGGTTTCGTCTACCTTTCTGTCAAACAGGTCGTAGGCGAAGTGTGTGCTGGCCTTGCGAGGGTCTATCTCTTGCGTCAGCCGCCCCAAGCCATCGTAACGGTTTTGCTGCACGCTGTAGGATGAAGCGGACTGGCCAGGCTGATCGAGCGTGAACCGCTCCACCTGCACGGGCTTTTCGAACAGGTTAAGCCAGCTGACAGTTTTGCCGGTTCGGCCCATTGCACCAGGTTCCAGCAGTTCTCCCGTGCTCGCGTCCCGCAGTTCGCCATCTTCCGATTCGCGCCAGCTGGTTTGCACTGGGCCGTCCCTCCACTGCTCATTGCCCTGTGGGTCGGTCTGCTCGAAATGCCTGACCTTGTCCGGGCCGATCTGGCAGTACTGCTGGCCCCAATCATCGAACAGGTAGCGTGTGGTGTAGGCGGTCTCTGCCGCCGTGGCCGACACCGGCTTGCCAGCCTGCTGGATGGCCCGGGCATCGACCTTGTCCGGTTCATAATCCAGCCAGTCGTATTCGGTTTCCTCGACGAGGTTGCCAAAGCCGTCATGGGTCATCTTGTAACTGGCGCGCATTGCTTCGGCACGCAATAGGTCGGAGTTGTCGGCATCCTGGCGTTCCTGCGCCACGGCGCGGTTGAGGCCGTCTACCCAAGTTCGAGTGACCACACCCTTGACATCCTCGCTGGTTTGCTCAGCCTGTTGACCGGCCAGGGTAACCAGGCTGTAGGTATAAAGGCGCGAAGCTCTGAACTCAGTGTCGTTAGGCGAAACAATTTCCTCGACCACCCGGCGTAGCGCATCGTAGCGGTATGCAATTTCTACTTCATTGTCGTCACGGTTGAGCAGCGGTTGGTTTATCAACACATCCTGAAGCAGGGTAATCACCTTTAGAGCATGATGCGGGTTACCGTATTCCTGTGCCGTGCCGTGGTCAAAGCCAGTATGTGTCTGCACCGTTTGCAATACATTGGCACCGATCCCGTCCGACATTTCATAGACGTAGGAAACCTGGGTCGATTTATTGTCCAGTGTGGTGACCTGAGATTGCAGGCGGCCATATTCCATGACGTCTTGTTGCGCCCTGTAGTAAGTGTATTGCGTTGCACTGTAGGGCTGACCGACCGGGTCGCTTTCACTGGCAAGTTTCAGCAAGGTCTCATTCTTGACCACCAGCGCACCCGCTGTGTCATGGGCGCCTGCCTTGGCCGGCAGGTGCTGGTAAGTCAGGCGAGTGCAGCGCATTGGGGCCACCGGCTGACCCTGATCGCCAGCACCCGGTATCACCGACGTGTCGCGCAGGCTGCGCACAAAGCTCTGCGGGTCCGGCGGGCAGTCGGTTCCCGCGCCCTCCTTTGGGTAAAACGAGTATCGGGTGCGCACACCGTTGGCCAGCGTCTCGTCGAGCAGGTTGCCGTAGTCGTCGTAAAGTGTCTTGTCGGTTTCTTCCCGTGGCCATGTTTCGCCGCTGCCTACCCGCCAGCGCCGCGTCACGGTGTCGGGCATTTGGAAAAACTTCACCTGCTGGCTGAAGGGCAAGCCGGGTGACTCATGATACTTCGTGGCCACTTCGTGCACGTGCTCGTTCTGCGCGTTGACCTGACGAGTCATGAGGTGAAAACGGTTGTAGTACTGGGTAACGGTCTTCACCACCTGCTCTGGAGCATTCTCCGGCAAGTCGGCATGCAAATAGTGCGTCGCCTGCGTGTAATACTCGAACTCCGAACCCGTGAACTTGTAGAGATTGTCAAGGCCATTATCGACCCAGCTAACGCCAGCAGCCCCTCGACCCAGGAAGTTGTTGTCCGAGTAGGCGTACGTGGTCAACATGGCAGGTTGGCCAGCACCAGGCTCGAAGAGATGGCGCTTAACCCTTGGCAACGCCGGATGCACATCCCCTGGGAAGCGATGGCCAAACTTTTCACCGTGCTCGTATTCGATGGTTTCGCTGCCACCTGCTGGGTTGTCCACCTTACGCAACACTGCAAGGTTGCGATCGCGTTCGTAGGCGATGTGTTGATATTGCAGGCGCCAACTGCCCTTGTTAGCGGACGGATCATCCTGGTCGAAGGGCAACACCACCGATACCGGCAAGCGCAATGCCGGTGTGCCCTGACTGCTCAGGCCCAGGGTGTAACGTGCCAGCGGCTCACCCAGGCGACCTGCTTCTGGATGCAGGTCAAGGTGTATATCTGAACTGCTGTACAACAAAGCAAGCAGCTTGAGCCCTGCGTCGTCTTCGACGCTGGTCAGGCAAGGTACGCCATTGAAGCTATGGTTGTACGCCAAGGTAATCCCGTGCCCCAGCGGGCCCTCGATGCGCACCGGCAATGCAACGGTATTGTCACTGCTGCCCTTGAGCTGCAGAAACTCCACCAGGCCGGAACTGTGCACCACCCGCCAATGGGTGCCCGGCGTGTCTTCATGGATGTGGAAGCTTTCCAGCTTGCGCTCATCGATGGCTAGCCCTGTGCCATCGCCGGTGTCCGACCCAGTGATTTTGTAACGCTCCCCAGTATGCAGTTCGAGCATGTTGGTGGCCGGCGTATATTGCGTCAGGTTCAAACCCCAGCCATGACCAAAGCCTGCGTCCTGGCTGCTCAACGGGTTGAACACCAGGCGCAGAGATAACGAGGGGCCCATGAGCTGGTTGCCCACCAATTCGGGCAAGGCGATACCCAAGGTGTACTGGCCAGTACGAGGATCGACGCTGTTCTGCACGAAACTCATGAAATTGAACGCGTTGGAATGCAACCACTTTTGAGTGCTCATGGTTTAGTCCCCATCTCAGCACCTATGTTGAGTTGCAGGAGGTTGCGGCTATCGAGCACGGTGCGTTCCAGGAAGTCGATCCGCAGCTCATGAATGTTGCCCTCCTCATCGTACAAACGGGCTACGAGCCCTTGATCCAGCCCGGCACGATACAATTTCTGGACGCTGCCCTTGGCCATCTTGTCGTGCCAGTACGGCATGTCGGGTACGCGATGCAGGGAGATCATCAGCTCGCCTTTGCCAGGTACATGATTCTCGACGAAATCGGCTTTGAGCCCTTCGTATCCCAGCTCCTCAGCCATCGCCAACAGGCGGCCGTCGATCGTGAGTTGCGTGGGTGCAGGTTTGCCCGGGGGATTGAATGCATACGACAGGTAGCTGAAGTAGGTTTCCTTGACTTGCTCGCTTTCCCAGCGAACAGCAGATGCCGTTTTCAGATTGCAGATCAGGAACTGCACCGGAAGCGACAGGTGAATGCACGATAGGATCCAGTAATCGATGGTTTCTTCGCTGAAGCTGAATTCATCCGTGCTGCCGGCCGGAGGGGGTGGATTTTGGAACTTCCGCTTACGCTCGAAGCGGTAGTCCGATACAGGAAAGTAGGGTCTGGGGAGGCTCTTCAACTTCAGTGTGCTTTGCTTTTCCCAGGAATTGACGTCACCTCCCCCGTCCTTGGTGAACCTGGCGTAGAATTCCTCGGTGCCATCCTTGAGGCTCTGGAAGTAGAACAGCTTGCGCCTGGTAGCACCTTCCCCTTGCACCTCACCTTGCAGGGTCGGAACCTCCCGGCGCTTGAACGGGTTGCGGGCCAGGTTGACATACCAATCCCCAACACCTTCCCCAGGCACTACCCCATCGGCCCCCGCCTCCACGAAAGGCACTTCCGCGTTGCTGATGTAGTTGTAGAATCTCAACGTCGACATTTCGGTCGGGCTCAACGGGATCTCCAGGTCGCCCACCTTGTCGGTCTCGATGGTGACCAGCACCTCCACCTGTTGCATGCCATTGGCCAAGCATTCAGCGACGCCACGCACCTCCAGCTCGAACCGCAGCAAACTTCGCCAGACCGGCGGAATCGTCGATTTTTCGGCCAGCTCGATCACTGCATACCCGCTGGCGTCTTCGTTGACTTCTGCCATGACCACAGCGGCTATCGATGAGCGCATGGCCGGCGGTGTGTACACCCCATTCTGGTCAATGCTGCCTTCACCGAACACTGCCCAACGGGTAGCCACAGCCGGGCCTGGCAGGCTCAGAAGCTGCCTGTCGGCCAACGTCACCTGCTGCGCAGGGAGCTTGAACTCGATAGGTTTTGAAGCATCGATCTCGGGCACATAATCGGGCTCAAGGGTAAGCGTGCCGGGATAGGCAAAGATGATTACCACAGCTTCAGACATATCCCCACCACTGCCAGTGGCCACGATGCGCTGCATCAGTACTTCGGGGATATAGGCGTCAGGGGTGTACGGCTCGAATATCGCAATTCCCCCTCCCTGATCCGTCAGCTTACCGAGCTCGGGTTCACCCGCTGCCAGGGCAAAGGTGACCGAGCTTTCAGAACTCGAAAGCGTGATAGCGCGGTCACCCTCCGACCAGGTGGCGACCCGCGGTGATACCTCCAAAGCCTTGACCGACTCGACGATCAGGGCGTTGCGTACTTGCTCGCCCTGCGATGACTGGAAGTGGTTGGAAACCACCACCACCTGCTGCGACATGCGGAAGTCACCGGGCTGCGAGGTATAGCTTCCGCCCTGGGTGATGTCCTTGGAGCCGGTGGAAAACTGCATCAATTCGGCCTCCCACCTCTGCGCAGTAGCGTCGGCGGCAGAGGCGCTCCCCTCCAATTTCAACTGACGCTGCTGGCCGGCCTGCATCTGCGAGCGCAGCGGCTCGACATCGTAGGTGTCTGGGGTTGGATCGATGCTGCCGAACAGCACTCGGTCCAGAGGATCGTGCTGCTCCAGCACGCCCACTGCCTGGGCGTTGGGCATCAGCAATTGGCTCAACATGCCTGACTGGTGCTGGGTGAACAGACCTTTGAGGTCCTGGTTCAATAACACCGTGGTATTGAACTTGGCCATCCCGTTAACGTGGGTATCATCCGGAATCAGGTAAGGGAAGGTAGCCGGGTTGGCCGGCAAAGTGCCATCCCGGCCGCCGACCTTGAGCCTGCAAAACAGCACCACTGCGCCCTTTCCAGCATGGGGCGAATTCGTCAACAGGGCTTCGGGGTGTGGCTGGGTGCGCACGGTGAAATTCACAGGGCACAATGGCCCGAAATCATTGAAGTCCAGGGTGACGGCTACAGTATTCTGTCTATAGGAAGGGTGTTCCAGAATTTTTCGGTTGATGCGCTGGCCTATGAGCAAGGCCGCTTTTTCGGTCAACCCAAGGTTACAGCTTGGCACCTCGCCCTTGGCCAGGTCGAGCGTCAAACGGCCTTGGTTGCTAACGTCGGTCGCCTGAACGTGCAACGCGCTGGTCATGCTCAACTGATAACCCATGCGCTCATGCAGGTTCATGCTGTAATTGAGCCGCGGCGGCCGGCCGGCGAAATGCAGCCTGGAAACGACACTGCCGGTGAGGATGGGCAGCGTTACATTGACCTTGGCATTGGCCATGGAGGCGCCTTCGAAGGAAAGGCGCGGTGGCCCGAGCACCACATTGGAAAGGGTGAGGAATTCGGTCTGGCTTTCATCCAGGGCAAACTCATCATCGAAGGGCAGAATGAACCGCTGGTCGTCGAATGCGGCTAGGAACTGTTGTTCGAGCATGCGATTGATTTGTGCAGCCTCGATCGCCACGATCGCACCCCAGTCATGCATCACACCACCTTTGCTCAGGCGTTCGAGCAAGGCATCTTTGGAATAGAGGTTCATTTCAGGTCCTCTTGCAACATTCCCAGGTAGGTTTCAACGCCAACGAACGGGACCGGCACAATTGCGGGCACCCATTTATAAACGTCGTCGTTCTCCTCGATGGCCACGATGACGGCGTAGGTTTCATCGGACGAAGGATCGGGCGTGTATACGCCGTCAACCAATGTTCCGGAGCCCTTGACCTTGAACCAGTACGTCTTGTCTTCAGGTACGATGTGATCACCGCTCTTTTTGTTGGTGCTCCAGTGCTCCAGCTGAATGCCTTGGCCAGACGGCTTGAACACGAACCAGTTGGTAATGTTTTGCAAGAGCAGCAGCACTTCGACTTCCTGTTTGCTTCCATTGGAACCTTCTGCGATCACCTGCTCGACCTGCAGGTATTCGGCAAGCTCTTCTTCAAGGGTCCAGTCCGAAGTTTTGCGATAGGCCAGCCATTGTGCCGGGATGGCTTGGGGCCCCGCAGGCATGCCTGCCTGGCTGGCAGGAGGGACATACAGTTTCGAATAGGGGACGTCCGGGTCGGCGTTCGGGTCGTCGATCAACCTGCCCATTGCGCCCGCCGACATGCGCAGGGTGAGCGTTTCGGTGGTGTCCAGTGGCGTGGCGCGGATCTTGTAGCCACTGGCACCTTTGTTGGCCATCATTACGATCGGATCCAGGCCGATATCGCGGCTGACGATGCCGACCAATGCCTGGCTCACAGCACCACCGGTTTTTGCTCTTGCGGTGACGATTACCCGCTTTTGGTTGTCGGGCAGATTTGCCCTGGAGGGCGCTGTATATACCCCTGTCTCGCTGTTGATAACCCCAGCATCGCCACTACCATCCGGAAGGTTGGCGACCGACCAGGTTACGGGCAGTTGTTCACCGGTGGTCTTGAACGTGAACGTGCGACCTGCGCCGATGACGGTCTCTACCGGATCGATCTGGAAAGTTGTCAAGGCTGGGCTCAATTGCCCGAGCATGACTAGTGGGCCGGGAACATGCAGGCTCTCGGATTGGAATATTTGGTTTCCTCGGAAGAGCAGACCGTGCAGAAGGAACAGATGGATTTGCGTATCCAGATCACCGAAACCTTTCGACAACTCCGGAATGCGTATAAAGTCGACCGTAGCTTTATAGCCTGACATCGATAGCGACTGCGCCGCACGGGCCTGATCTGACCAATTTTCCGCCACCATCCTAGAACTGTAAAACTTATCTTTAGCTTTGAAGCTAATAATACCATCGGCATTAGGCAACAGGTCATACCCACAACTGTACTCGTAGTCGAATACTAGCACCCCCGAATCCACCCTCTTTTCTTTCCACAAACTTGAAGCAGTCTCCCCATGCCCCGTCCATCGCAGCTGAATATCGTTTCCAACTAGTCGCAACGTCATTTCTCCGAAATGACCGTTATCAGCCCTTTGATCCGAATACACCGCACCTATCACATCCGCGTCCATCATATAGCCGTTGTCGAGATATTTATTTCCAGGACGCTGCAACCTACCACCGTTTGTAGCAGTGATCACTCCATCCCTATATGCCGCATCAAAACTAATACCCTCACGCCTGATATTCTCTATGAGTACAGGCGCTATTCTATCGAACATCTTCAACTTCGAAAAAAGCATGACAGCCGAGAATTCGCTTTGACGACCCGGAATGAAGTAGCTGAAGGTTTTGCTCGGCAATTTCAGATCTGATGTATTACCCTCCATTTTGACAAAAATCAATACAGCCCCATCGCCTTCGCTCGCAGCACCCATTACGTTGCTGTCCGCAGAAGCTTGGGTCCGTATAGCGATGGTCTCAGGATTCATCAAATTCGAAGTCTGCGGTAGGTGGCTGAGTTCAAAAATTCTCTTGTCGCCGAGCCACTCTTCAAATACTCTCTTAACGCTCTCCCCACCAATCGCTTCCTCGACGGGGGTATCGGCAAAGGAAAGTTCGTATGCCGTTCCTTTGCTCAAATCTACGCCAACCACCCCGTCACTTACCCCGACGCTGATTTCCTCCAGGTTCACACGGGCACGCAGGACTGGACCATTCAAAGCATCCGCCATCTTGATACGGGTCAGCTGCCTGATTTTTTCATTCTGCGGATTTTCGATCGTAAGCTGTTTACCGCCGACGACTTTCATGATCAAGTCGAGCTTGGAACTCTCGAGGTCGGCGTTTGCAAAGGACAAACGTGGCTTATCAAATCGGTAATCGATGACACGTTCAATCACGCCGGGCGTCGTAGCTGAGTCGAAAGTAGCAGGCGGGAACCAGGACTGCCCGTTGAAACGCTGAATATACTCCTGCAGGAGGATCACGTTTGTCTTGGACCTGTCATAAACGAGAATGGCATCCCATCCAAGCCCGTCGACCTCCCTGGCCATCAGAGTCAGATAGTCTTCCAGTGGCAAGCGCCCACCCGGCTCAACGTGCACAGTATTATTTTTCATCATCAGCCCTCTATCAATGTTTCGAGACATTTACGCAATCAGCTGCAAATTTAACGAGGGAAAATCCACCCAGGTGTCTCCGTCAGCCTCATTCTCAAAGTTAACTTTCACCTTCAGGTCAAACTGATCATTGATTTTCTGCTCATTCAAAATGCGCTTATCCAGCATGACCACGACTTCGCGCTTGCGTACTTCCTCGTCGCTGGCGACTTCGTTGCGCAACAACTCCACGAGGGCAGAGCCATTTTTTTTCACTCCCTCGTACAGAACCTGGAGCCGCTGCCCCGGCGCCATGAATGCCCAGTCGCCCAGCCGCAGCGTGGCACCTGCCCCCGGCACTGCAGCCAGCGATAACGTCGTGCCGCCCGGCGCTTCATCGCATTGAATGATCGGGTATCTATTGGTCAGCAACGGCAAGATCCGCAGTTGCACAGGCGGCGATTCCAGCGGGGGCAGGTGGTCGCGCAGCACGCGGAACAACACCGGAAACCGCTTGGCCGCTGCACTGGGCGTCGCCTCCATATTGGCGGCCACTGCAGTGGCAGGAACAGCGAAGCGAAACGGTGGGACACTCCCCTGCGGCAGTGTGTGTTCGTATTGCCCTGCCTTAGAGCGCCCTTGCCAGGCCAGCTGCAGTCGCTCACCCGGACGCAATCCAGGGTCGGGCGCGGTGACAATGGCACCGGTAGTGGCAAGCTCAGCATCAAGCCACATGTTCGGTTCGGGGTTTTCCAGGTTCCCATCCTGCACGACAACAGGCCGCAGATGGCGTGGCTGCAGCACTTCGATGTCCAGCAACTGACCGCTCAGGCCCAACCCTTCGCGCCCAACCTGATAGCCCATCGCCAAGCGCGTAGCACCCTGGAGCACCGAGGCATCCAGTTGAACACCCTGCACTCCAACGGCCAGCGTAGTCAGGTCGGCACGTAGCACCGCAGCGCCCGGCTCATCGTTGACATGCAGCAATGTCCAGTCAGCGGTATGCAAGCCTGGGTATGCAGGCACACGCACCATCAAACCATCAGGGAACATTTCAGGATCAAGCGATCCACCGGTGTAGCCTTCGATCTCAAGGGCAGGCAGAAGCGCTGGTTCAGTGGGAATCGAGTCAATCCAATAGGTTTGGACTGGCCCCTCGAGCGGTGTTGCACTACCGACAAAATCAATCTGGTAATGAACTTGCGCACTGCCCTTCTTGATGAAGTTGAACTGCCCTTTGGGCACCTTCCAATTCAGGCTGTAACCGATAAGGTCCTTCTCTACCTTCAGCGCATAGCGCTTCTCCTCATCGAAATCACCACTGGCTTCGTAACCGCGAAACACCAATGTCACCGTGTCCCCTTCTTGCATCGCCGCATAGGGCGGCGCTACGAAGGTGGCACCGCTGCTGCCCAACGCATCGGGGTCGATATGCAGGGCATGGGATTCGACGGCTTGGGTGACGGGCATGTGCTCCATGCGGTGCGGCCGTACGCCAACGAAACTGAATGTGCGCAGCGATTCGGCAGGGCTGCCGCTAATGCGCTCATAGTAATAAAAGGCATAGCCTTGATCGCCCTGGCTGACATAACGATTGCCAATCAATACGCGCAGGCGTTTTTTGAGCGGGTCAAAATCTGGTTGCTCAACTTCAACTACGGTACCTACCGAATCCAGGGCTTCTCCCGAGGCCGTGGCGCCCCGCCAATGAATCCTGAGTTGATCGCCTTCGGCAATACCATCGTACTGGATGTACGTTTCTAAATCGTCATCGCCCAACTCCTCCAGGTCGATTTCGTCATACGCATTACGGATTTCAATGAAAGGTGCAGACAGCAACTCTAGGCGGTTTGCTATAGGGGGGGCTCGCATGAAAAATCGCCTTACTCAGATTGACTTTCCCTGAGTTATAAGCCCAATCAACTGCCGCACCAACTGGTAAAAGTAATAGGTAGGCTTTGGCCTATCACACTATTGAAATAAACGCACCTGACAGTTTTACCAGGTCCTTCCTGTCATTTTTACCAGGTGCTCGCGGCCACACAACCTTTTAGGCTGATAGCGCGTTTTCCCGATAATGGAAAAAACCACTCACAAATTCCGCCATAGGGCATTACGATGGAATTATCAAGACGCAACATCCTGATACCCGCAACGCTTGCCATCCTCAGTGCCACTCTGAACATGCAGGCATTAGCCAGTGACCCGGTCGACCCGATCGGCGGTGTCACACTGATGAGCAAAAACAACGAGCCTTGCAAAATGATTCCACCCGCAGAGGGCTCGGGGCTAACGTACAATTACGCGACAAACAGCCCAGCTTATAGTTGTTATCCCGCCACTGCGCGCAGCGTTCAATTTGACCGTCTGCCTTCAGCCATGGAAATCATCTTCTCCTCGCGCCCTGACTGTAATACTCAAGCCGCTGAAGATAATGAATACTGGATAAAATTCAAAACCACGGCCACCAATACAGGGTCCCCTCACATTTATTCATTTGAAGAACTTCAAAACTACGCCAAGAACCAAATCATCTTTCGCGGCCTGAAGCTTGTGGACAAAAAACAAGCGCCCGGAGACCGAATGCGCGATGCGACGAGCTGTGTAAAATTCACTGCATCCGGCAACATTGACACGCCTGAAGCCCTGGACTCGCTGACACTTGCAGACACCACCGGAATACCTGCCGGACCAGAGCACAGGGGCGACGAACGGGTCTGCTTAGGGTCGTCGATGATCTATGAGCGAAAGCACTCAGGTGACGAAACTAAAAATACCTCTTATGGCTGCCGTCTGGCTGAACACTACGAAATCCGCGATCGAAAATGGTCTGTAAGTTTTCGCGAGTCGGGGCTCGACCCCGAGGAGGCTAGCGCAACCCCGTCAGCCAAAGACAAGCGTTACATCTATTTTACTTGCCCCATCAATACCGTGATGACTGGCCGCCAGCACACTGGGGATGAAAATGGGAACACGAGGTATCAATGCGCTTCTCTGGTCGACGCGAATAATGGCCGAATTGTGCTAGTCGAACCCACACAGTGGTCGCCCGAGTTCGAGGAGAGCAGCAAAATTTACGAAACATGCCCCACTAACCAAATCATGATAGGTCGTGCGCACAAGAATGATGAGAAAGGTGAAACCCGGTACCTCTGCGCAACACTTCGTCCTGCCGCACAATAAAGGAGGGCACTGATATGTCCACGACCTCAACTGCACAATCCAACGCCTACAACTTCAGCACTTTCGTGCAAAACAGTGTGGATCCGCGCACCGGGCAGTACACCTTGGCCATCGTGCTGCCAGAATTGGTAGGTAACGATCAGATGGGCCCTATGTTGCCACTGCGCCTTAGCTTCAACCCAATGAACCATCTGGACGCGGGATTCGGCCACGGCTGGAGCCTGAACCTCAGCCAGTATATGCCTGCCAGCAACCTGCTCAGCCTGCAGACCGGCGAGACCCTGAAAGTCACCGGCAGCGACATAGGCGACGGTACTGGGCTTGCAATGGACGAGCGCAAGCTGGAAAGCTTCCACCTGCACCAGGAAGATGACGAGAACTGGCGTGTGGAGTACAAGAATGGCCTGGTGGAATTTCTCCAACTCAAAGGCCCCAGCAACCGGCGCGTTGCCTTGCCGGTTCGTATCGAAGCAGCGTCAGGGCACGGCATCACCCTGAACTACGATGACGATTTCAACCAGATACCCTGCCTGACCAGCATCGTTGACGGAAATAACGAAACGCTGCTGAAGATTACATACGACAGTGGCAGCGTAATGTTCGACCTGTACCCGAACGTCGACAGCAAGACACTGGCCGCGGCGCGTTACGAGGTCAAACTCGAGAAGCGCGGCACCCCGGCGCTCAGGCTTGCGCGCCAGGTGCTGCTACCCGCCGAGCAAGGCGCCGGCTGGGCATTTGATTACCAACACATCGAGTATGATAAGGAGCTGGGTCAGAACCTGGCGCTAATGCAAAAAGTCACCACCCCCTTTGGTGCAGTGGAAACCGTCGAATACTGGGTCGCAAACAATGGTCACCGGTTCCCCAACGACGCCCGCCCGCCCTTGCCCCGGGTCAAGCGCCTTGCCGTCGACCCGCGCTTCGATCAGCCGGTAATGGTCACCACCTACCAATACACCGACAATAACTATCTCGGCCGAGGGGCCAGTGGCATCACATGGCGCGATGATGGCCTGGACAATCTGTACCAGTTCACCGGCCGCGATTTTGAATATGGCTCAACCGTCAGCCATTGGCTCAAGGCCGCCGGTGACACTTCACCAGGCGATGGCAAGGTGCTGCGCACCGTTACCCGTCGCTATAATCGCTTTCACCTGATGACCCACGAAACCGAAGCGCAGAACGGCTGCGTGCAGGAAATCTACACCCAGTACCACGAGCAGGAGGGGCTGGAATTCGCCCGTCAGCCGGCTTATTTCCAGCTGCCGCACAAGGTGACCCAGCGCTGGATGTTCGAGGACGGGGCGACGTGGCCCCGCGAAGAAACCAAAACGACCATCTTCGACGAGCATTGCAACTTGCTCGAAGAGATCGAGCCCGACGGTACCCGCACGGCATACACCTACTACCCCATCGAAGGCGAAAATGAAACCATCGACGGCAAAGAGCAAGTCGCCTGCCCAGCCGACCCACAGCACTTCGTGCGCCGAATCAAGTGCAAAACCACCTACCCTGCTAGCCAAGCAAATGGTCAAGCGGCAATCCTGCGCAGCCATTATCGCTACAAAGAAATAGCCCCTCTCGCTAACGCGCGCAAAACCTTCGGCGAAGCGGTGGTCAAGGATCAACGTACCTTGCAACTGGCCAGTGCGGACGAAAACGCCGCCACTACCTTATTGCAGCACTCCGAACTTACCTACCTTGAAAAGCCGGATAACCACCTGCTGCACATGCGCCAGGACAGCGTGCGCCAGACCATGAAATACGGCGACGACCCGCTGAAGGACAGGACCACAACCAGCACATCGTTCTATAGCCTGATCAACGACGATGACGGCCAGCAGAGCCTGCTCCAACTTCGCTCCACCATCAAGGGCCACGACCTGATCGAACGCGTCTTGTACAGTGCCACCTCCCGATACACCGGCCAGTTGTTGCGCCATCAAGACAGCAACGGTGTGTACAAGCATCTCTACTACGATGCCTTGCGCCGCCTGGTCCGCGAAACCGTGGCCCCCAATACCGAGTTCGAGGCATCGCGCACCTACGATTATCATTTGAGTGTAAATGGCTCCCAGCCAGCACAGGCTGCGACCGACGTGCAGATGGTTGTTAGTACACTATTGCTCGACGGCCTCAACCGCAATGTGGGCGAAACGCGCAACATTGATACCGCCAACGATTCACAAAACCCCGTGCGCAAGACATTCCAGGTATCGAGCAAGCAATACGATAGCCTAGGGCGCCAAAGCGCTGAAACGGTGCATGACGAATTCGATGACAATCAACGCCTCGAACTGACCACCCGCTTCGAGTACGACGACTGGGGCAACCTGAGCAAGACCATTGGGCCTGATGGCGTCATTTATCGTCAGCAACGCACACCCTTCGGCGAAGACGGTGACATCATCGAAACCTGGCAAGAGCGCGCTGATGAAGGTACGCCAGAACAACCAGTGAAACGCCAGCGGCTGGTAACGGAACTGAACCGCTTTGGCAAACCCGTTTATGAACAGCGCATTGATCTGGACGGGCAAGAGGTGGGCAGGCGCGATTACCTGTACGACGGCCTTGGCCGTAGCGTGCAGGAAACACGTACCCAGCGCGACCCGCTGAGTACGCCAGCCGCGCTCAAAGCGCCTCTGCGCCATACCTGGAAGTTCAGCTACGATGTCTGGGGCCGCATGGAGCGCAACGAACGCCCCGACCAGAGCGCCTTGCTGCGCAAGTTTGCCGACTTCACCAGTGACGAACTCACTACCCGGCTGGAACTCGAAGGCGATACGATACCTATCTGCACACGCACCTTCGATGGCCTGGGCCGCATGAGCACACTCGCAGTAGGCCCGCGCGTAGAGCGCTATGACTACCAGGAGGGGCGTACACTGGTGCACCAGCATCACCGCAGTAGCAAACGCACCCATACCTACAGCTATCAACCTGAAGTCACGATCCAGCCCACCCAGATCAGCACCACCCTCACCGAGGAAAATGGGCAACTAACGACAAGCATCGACAACCCGATCTTTGCGTTCGAGCGCCCGGACGCTGCCATTACCTCGGCCACCAACCTTGAGGGCACACGCACCTACCACTACACCGACCAGGGCTTTCTGCTGCAGGAAAGCTGGCAGGATGACCCGGCCAACAGCTTCACCAACGATGACCACACCATCAATTACCGCTACTCACTGCAAGGCCGCCTCTTGGAGCGCAGCAGTGGCGAACAAAGCACCGTTCACCACTATGACCCACTCGGCCGCCTGCAAAAAACCCTGCGCGGCAAACTCGAGGCCAGCTTTGAATACGACGATGATGGCCGGCTGAAAAAAACCGAGACCGTGGACCATCACAGCGAACGCAAGGTCACGTGCGAACAGCAGTACGACAGCTTCGGTCGCGAGGTGCAACGCACCTTGACCCTGGACGACGGTACGGTTCAGGTGCTGGAGCAGATCTGGCGTGACGACGATCAACTGCACACCCGTACCCGCCACCAGAACGGCGTGTTACTGCTTGAAGAGCTCTTCGCATACGACGGCCTGGATCGCCTGGAAAGTGTTGAATACAAAGGCTCGCAATTGCCCTGCAACACCGCCGGGCGCGCCATGACCAGCCAGATCATGCGTTTCGATGAAAGGGATCAACTTACCCGCTGCAACACCACCTTTGAAGACGGCGAAACCAACAGCGCCCGCTTTACCTACAAGCCCGATGGCAGCTGCCAGCTCGAGCGCGTGACCAACAGCCTGCAGCCGGACTACCCGGCCGACCAATCCTTCAGCTACGACGCCGATGGCAACATGCGCAACGATGAATGGGGCCGCATGCTGCACTACGATGACAGCAGCCGCCTGATCGAAGTTCGCGCCAGTGATGATAAAGAGGTCCTTGCCAAGTACCGCTATGATGGCCATGACCACTTACTTGGGGCTAAGCACGGCAATGCCGCCGAGGTAAAGCGCCGCTACCAGGGCAATCGCCTCGACGCTACTCTCGACAATGGCGTGCTCACCCACTATCAGTATCACGGGGACACCGCATCGGCCATGCAGGTAGACGGGCAACCGGGCGACACACGCCTGCTGCTGACCAATGCCAATGGCAGCGTGGTTGGCGAGTATGCCGACAGTGGCCTGCACAATACCCGCTACAGTGCCTACGGTGAGCGCACCTTGGACAATGAGGATGATGAAGAGAAGCACCTGTTCAGCTTACTGGCGTTCAATGGCGAGGTGCGCGAAGCCGCCTTTGGCTGGTATTTGCTGGGATGCGGCTACCGTGCCTACAACCCAGGCCTGATGCGATTCCACAGCCCAGACTCGCTCACCCCTGAGCAATCGGGCGTCAATCCGTATCTGTACGTATTGGGTAACCCGGTCAACTGGCGCGATCCCACCGGGCACTACGCCGAGAGCTACAACGACCCGCTCCCCCCCGTCATCGATCCAATCGCTAAACAGGCCAAGCCATCCTTCTTGGATAAGTGGCAAAACGTGCTGTTCGCCGCAATAGGCATTGCCGTCGGCCTGGCCTTCGTAATTGCCTTCCCACCTGCTGGTCTAGGCATTGGAGTAGCTATCGTTGGTGGTGCTCTTGCATTTGCTGGGCTAGGTGTGACGGTTTACGGCACATTGACCAATAACGATCGCGCTAAACAAATAGGCATGATCATGTCCAATATTGGTGCTGTGTTAATGTCGCTCGCCCAAGTAGTCACCAGGTTTTCCAAAGGGGTCAAAGTTAACTTTAACTTTAACTTTGCCAGCAAAGGTGGAGCTAAAACTTCTACAGCACCTCAGCAGAATGGCCCAACCACTGGCGATGCTGCCAATAGTCCTGTGGAAACAAGTGCTCAGCCAAGCGAGGCGGCTTCTTCATCTAGTGCGAGCGTGCGCTCATCAGTCTCATCAGCCCCACTAGCTCGACCAGACTCACCAGCCCCTCAATCCTCAACAGCCACAGAATACCCAGAGATTCCACCTCCCGATTATGACGTTGAAGTTATCAAAAAGGTACCACCACCCCCTCCGCCGAAACCGAAACCGAAACCGAACCCGAAACCGAACCCGAAACTGCTCCCTGCCATCTTGCAACGCCGTCGCCTCCTAAGGCATGTAAGTTTGGAAAGTGCCTTAAATGATCCAGAAAATAACACTGCAGGAATTGACTGGGAAGGAGCCGCTCTTTACGGAAGTAAAAAAGGCGTACTTAGGTCCGAAACTTAACTTGTCGCAATAACTTCATACTGTACCTACAGAGCAACACACCTCTGTTCTTCAGGGCCCTACGGGGCCCTGATTTTTGACGCCCTGCCACTGCAAACTTTTCCCTACCTCAAAAAGAAACCACCTACATCCCGTATCGCCATTAATTCCTATCGTGCAGCCCTTCGTTCCCGCTGCCACGGCCGACCTGCGCAAAGGCCAGGCCCGTCGCCCCCGATAGGTAAACGTCCATGCCCCCCTTCCCCCAACGCTCACGCATGCCATCCCGCTTGCGCCTTGCGCCGTTGCTGGCGCTGGGTGGCACCAGCCTGCTGCTGTGTGCCCACCGGCCAGTGCTGGCGAGCTCGCCAGCACCGCTGTTCAACGCCAGCTTCATGCGCCAGGCCCCCGGCGAGTCGGTCGACGCCGCGCAGCTGGCGCTGCAGTCACTGGCCGATGGGGAAGCCCTAGCACCCGGCCGTTACCGCGTCGGCATCACGCTGAACCTGGACTACCTTGGCGAGCGCGAACTGGACTTCATGCCCGGCCTCGGCCAGCAAGGCCTGCAAGCGTGCCTGTCGGCTGAGCTGCTGCGCGAATTCGGCCTGCGCGAGGAGGCTTTGGAGCAGCCGCTGGATGAAAGCATGCCCTGCCAGGACCTGGCCAGCCTGCTGCCTGATGCCAGTACCGAACTGGACCCTGGCAAGCTGCAACTGGCCGTTTCGCTCCCACAGTTCGCCCTGCGCCGCAGCAATGCCAACGCGGTACCGGCCGAGCGCTGGGACGCCGGTATCAACGCCGCCTTTCTCAACTACCAGGTTGCTACCCAGGCCCTCAACCGCCGTGGAGGCAGCCAGGCCAGCCATGACTTGCTGCTCAACAGCGGCGTCAACCTCGGCGCCTGGCGCCTGCGCACCAGCCAGGCATTTCGCGACGACGGCCAAGGCGAACGCAACTGGACCCGCAGCAACACGTATTTGCAACATGACCTGCCTGACAACCACGGCAATTTCACCCTGGGTGAAACATTCAGCCAAGGCGAGGTCTTCCGCAGCCTGCCATTCAAGGGCGTGCAGGTGGCCTCTGACATGGGCATGCTGCCTGACGTGATGCAAAGCTACGCCCCGGTCATCCGTGGTGTCGCACAGACCCGGGCAAAACTGGAGGTGCTGCTCAACGGTTACCCCATCTACACCACCTTCGTCGCCCCTGGGCCCTATGAGATAGACGACCTGGGTATTGGTGGCGGCAGCGGTGAACTGGAAGTGGTGCTGACCGAAGCCGACGGCCAGGTACGCCGCTTCATCCAGCCGTATTCGAGCCTGGCCAACCTGCTGCGTCCTGGCGTGTGGCGCTATAGCGCCACCTTGGGTCGCTACAATGGCGCCGAACACCTCGACACCCCACTGCTGTGGCAGGCGACCCTGGCCCGCGGCGGCAGCTGGGGTACTTTGTATGGCGGCGTGCAGGGCGGCGATTACTACCGCGCCGCACTGCTCGGCATGGCCCGCGACCTGGGGAATCTGGGCGCGGTGTCGCTGGATATCACCCAGGCCAGCGCCGACCTTGGCGAGCGGCTCGGCCAGGTGCAAGGCCAAAGCTACTCTGCCCGCTACGGCAAGACCTTCAGCACCGGGACCAACCTGCGGTTCGCCGGCTACCGCTACTCGAGTGAGGGCTACCGCGACTACGACGAGGCTGTACGTGAACGCCACGCCTACAGCGGTTACCTGGGCAACCGCCGCAGCCGCCTCGAAGCTTCGGTATACCAGAGCCTGGGAAACCATGGCTCGCTAAGCCTGACCCTGTCCCAGGACGACTACTGGGGCAGCAACCTGCAGCGCAGGCAGTACCAGCTGCAGTACACCACTCAGTACCGCAACATCAATTTCAACCTGTTTGCCTCGCAATCGCTGGCCAGCAACAGTCGCCAGGACCGCCTGTTCGGCTTGAGCATGACCTTGCCGCTGGACTGGTTCAACGGCGCCAGTGCCACGTTCGCCACCCAGGCCAGTAATGGGCGTCAGAGCCAACGCGCCAGCCTCAGCGGCGGCGCCCTGGACAACCGCTTCAGATACACAGCGTCGGCCACCCGCGACGCCCAACAACAGACCTCCGGAGCACTCTCGGTTGGTTACCAGGGTGCCAGGGCCAACATTGGTGCCGGCTACACTCAAGGCAACGACTATCAGTCACTCTCGGTCAACGCCAGCGGCGCCCTGTTACTGCACGCAGACGGCCTGACCCTGGCCAGCCAGCTTGGTGAAACCAATGCCTTGGTCGAGGTCCCTGGGACGCCTGGCCTGGGGGTGCAAAACGCCCCAGGCGCCAGCACCGACAGCGCAGGCTTTCTGATCGCACCCCACCTGCGCCCCTATCGCAACAACCCATTGCACCTGGAAACCGCCAACCTCGGCCCACAGGTGCAGATCGACAACGGCAGCACCCAGGTAGTGCCCCGCCGCGGCGCAGTGGTCAAGGCAAGCTTTTCTGCCCGCAAGGTCAGCCGCCTGATCCTGACCTTGTTACAGGCCAACGGCAAGCCGCTACCCTTCGGCGCCCGAGTCAGTGATGAGCAGGGTCAGGTGCTGGCGGTCGTTGGCCAAGCCGGCCAAACGCTGGTGGCCACCGATGACAAACCTCAACTGTTGCGCGCGCAGTGGGGTGAGCAGACCTGCTTGGTGGCCATTGACCCTCACAGCATGCGCGAAGAGCAAGGCTACCACCTGAACACCCTGCAATGCCCGCAACCCACCACAGACAGCCCCCGGGACCTTAACCCATGAAACTATCCACCTGCGCCTCGTTGCCCCCCCTGTGCCTGGCATTGCTGGCCAGCGGTGAAGCATTTGCACTAGCGGCCTGCGACTGGTCGGGCGGCGTTAGTGGCGAATTAGTGCACAACCTCGATCTCAGCTCCAGATATGTAGCCCGCGATGCGCCTATCGGCTCCGTGATCGGCCAGGCCAACGTGCGCTATAACCTACCTAACGAAACTGGCACTCGGGTAATTTGTACCAACTTCGCAGCCCTGGGCCCGACCCTTACAGCCCGTGTGGACAATACCCAGCCACTGTTCACCGGTTCGCTGCCGCCGGTTAACGGCGAAGACTTGACCGGTCGAGTGATCGAGACCGGCGTCGCCGGTGTCGGGATTCATGTGCGCCTGGACGCCCCCTATCACGGCGCAGGTGGCTCGCCCGACAATGCGTGGACCTACATCAAATGGACGTCGGTCCCTTGGCAAGGCTATGCTGACCACGATCCCGGGCCTACCGGCATCCAGTTGAGCAACCTGCGTGCATTCATTACCCTGATCAAAACCGGCCCCATAGCGCCCGGGCCCCAGTCATTCAATGGCGTGCAGCTGTTCAGTGGCACCTACAGCGACGTGGGTACAGTCATGCGCTATCACCTGCACGGCACGGTGACCGCCGCACAGTGCACGCTAAGGGCTGATGCGGTCAACCCGGATCCGGTCGACCTTGGCGCACATGAGTTGAAGGCATTCGGCAAACCCGGTGACGTCACCAAAGCGATCCCCTTCCAGATCAGGCTGAACGACTGTGAGAGCGATGCGTCTGGCGGCACCCAGGCTTACGTTCGGCTCGACGGAGCCAATGGTTCGACTCCGATCGACGTCGACAAGGGCGTATTCAGCCTGTCCAGCGGTTCGGGGGCTACCGGCCTTGGCATCCAGGTATTGCAAGCGGACGGCATCACCCCGTTTCGGCTGGAAGAAGACATTGCCGTAAAACCGCTCAGCCCCGGCGACATCGCCCTGGATTTTCAGGCCCGCTATTACCAGACCGCCCCCACCGTCACTGCTGGCGACGCCAATGGCGCGCTCAATTTCACCATCACTTATCGCTAAGACCCGGCCAGCCTTAAGCCCTGCTTTGAGGTTGGCGGTTTTATTGGAACAGCGGGCGTTCCCACGCAACAACATCTGCTCGTAAAGTCGAGCAGGTGTATATCGATACCCAAGGGCCAGCTCAGCCATCGATCCGCTACGCCAACTGCGCGCAATCGCTGTACTTAGAGATGCACTCAAGGTTCGTGGCTGCCGTTGGGTTGAGGCAGACTGCGCTGAAACGAAAAAAAGACGCCGAAGCGTCTTTTTCAAGGACTTACAGAATTCCAAGGAACTCTGAAGATCGATAATTGGAGCGGGAAACGAGACTCGAACTCGCGACCCCGACCTTGGCAAGGTCGTGCTCTACCAACTGAGCTATTCCCGCATTGTGAAACCTTTACCGCTTTTGGCGTGAAGCGCCATGAAGACCTTCACCACCACTGCACCGCATAGACGCCACAGTATTTAAACTGGAGCGGGAAACGAGACTCGAACTCGCGACCCCGACCTTGGCAAGGTCGTGCTCTACCAACTGAGCTATTCCCGCATTTGGCGTCCCCTAGGGGACTCGAACCCCTGTTACCGCCGTGAAAGGGCGGTGTCCTAGGCCACTAGACGAAGGGGACACACGACACTTTTCAGTGCACCAGGCTTGAACCTCACGATTCACCCTGGATTTTCTTTTCCTGCCTCGCAATTAAGCGTTGCCGGAGAAACTGGAGCGGGAAACGAGACTCGAACTCGCGACCCCGACCTTGGCAAGGTCGTGCTCTACCAACTGAGCTATTCCCGCATTGGCGTCCCCTAGGGGACTCGAACCCCTGTTACCGCCGTGAAAGGGCGGTGTCCTAGGCCACTAGACGAAGGGGACACGCTGCTGGCATTACTGCCTGCTTTCACTCCCTGCTGCGTTTCGCTGTGTGCTTTACGCTGCAAGTGGCGCGCATTCTATGGAGCCTTCGAACAGGCGTCAACCCTTTTATAGAAATTTATTTAAATCAATGACTTCGGCTCTTCCACAGGGCGCCGAGAGTGCCCGGCGATGGATTGGCGTTGATTTTCTGACACGTCCGTCGCAAAGTGCCATCACTCGAGGAAAGCAGCAGCCGGCCGACACACTGCATCAAGGGCCGAGTGCGGCATCCTTCGCGGCACCGGCCGCTACAACTACACTCTTATTAAGCAACTTCTTGATGAGGCGCTAACGGTGACACCACTTCTGATCACTCTGCTCATCGTGGCGGGTATCGCGTTGCTGATCGTGATCGGCTACCTCAACAACGTGGTCGAAAACAGCAAGCTCGAACGTGCGCGGCTCAAGCTCGACCTTGCCGACCGGGTGCGGCGCTGTGGCGAAATCACCGAGACCTTCCCCGGGCAGTTCATGACTGCGCCTTTGAAACTGCTGTTGGCGCGCCTGGAGCTGAACCTCACTCAACGGCAACTGGCGCTGGACAAGCACAACGCAGTGTTCAAGGCACGCATCGCCGAGCTCGAAGAGCTGATAGCCCAAGGCGAGCGGATCCCGGTGAACAACCCGCCCTGCCCGATTCAGACCGAAGCCAAGGCCAAAGATGTGCGCTTTCTGCTCGAAGCGCTGCACACCCAGATCGTCAAGGCCACCCAGGACAACGTCCTGCCCAGCGCCGAGGGCAAACAGTGGGTACGGGAGATCCGCCACATCCTGGTGTTGTTGCACATCGAGTTTTTCAACAACCTCGGCCAACAGGCGTTGCAACAGGAACAACCTGGCCAGGCGCGGCTGGCCTTCGAGCGTGGGGTGCAGTATCTGCGCAAGCAGCCTGAGCCTAAACAGTACGAAGAACAGCTGACCTACCTGGAAAAGCTGCTGGCGCGCGCCAACGCTCAGGTGATGGACCAGATGGAGCCCGCCGAGAACGAGCAGAACGAACTGACCGAAGGGCTCAAGACCGACGAAGACGAAACCTGGAAAAAGCGCGTGATCTACGACTGACCTGGTCCGTCCTCTTTGCGGCTCAAGCCGCTCCCGCTGATCTTCGTGGGAGCGGCAAAAAGGCCGCAACTACCAGCACAGCCTTCAGCAGTCGGTCAGTTCCAGAAAGATCGCCGCCAGCTTTTCCAACCCAGCCTGATCGGCCTCACTGAATCGCGCAAGTTTCGGGCTGTCCAGGTCCAGCACGCCAATCAACCGCCCTTGTTTGATCAGCGGAATCACCAGCTCGCTGTTGGACGCGCTGTCGCAGGCGATATGCCCAGCAAACGCATGCACATCCTCCACCCGCTGGGTTTGCCGGGTGGCCGCAGCCGCGCCGCACACACCTTTGCCGAACGGGATGCGCACGCAAGCCACCTGGCCCTGGAAAGGCCCCAGCACCAGCTCTTCGCTGCGGTTGAGGTAAAACCCGGCCCAGTTCAGGTCATCCACCTGGTTATAGAGAAACGCCGAAAACTGTGCGGCATTGGCGATGAAGTCGCGCTCGTCGGCGAACAGCGCCTGCACTTGCGCCGCCAGCAAGTCGTAGCCGTCGAGGCCGGCGCCACTGGCATTGAGGTCGATCATTTTTACTTTTGCTCCAGCAATTGCAGCCCCACCCAGTAGCGGGCGAACTGATAGGCACAGCGGCCATTACGGTTGCCGCGCCCGGTTGCCCAGCGCACGGCGAGAATTTCCAGGGCTTCGTCACGCTGCCAGGCAAGGCCTGCAGGCCGGGCCAGTTGGCCGATCCAATGCTCGACAACGTCGAGGAAGTGCTCCTGGGTGAAGGGGTAGAACGATAACCAGAGGCCAAAGCGGTCGGACAGGGCAATCTTGTCTTCCACCGCTTCATTGGGGTGAAGCTCACCGTCGACCATCTTCCAGTTTTCGTTATCGCTCTGTTTTTCCGGCACCAGGTGCCGACGGTTGGACGTTGCATACAGCAGCACGTTATCCGGTGCCTGCTCCAGCGACCCATCGAGCACGCTCTTGAGCACCCGGTAATCGCCCTCCCCGGCCTCGAACGACAAGTCGTCACAGAACAGGAGGAAGCGTTGCGCCAGCTTGTGCAGTTGCTCTACCACACGTGGCAGATCGGCCAGGTGGTCGCGCTCGATCTCGATCAGGCGCAGCCCGGCACTTGCATGCTCAGCCAGCAAGGCGCGCACCAGCGACGACTTGCCGGTGCCACGCGAGCCCCACAGCAGAGCGTGGTTGGCAGGCAGGCCATTGATGAATTGGTGGGTGTTGCGACCCAACTGATCGCGTTGCTTGTCGACGCCGATCAGGTCGCTCAGGCGGATGTCCAGGCTGACGTCCAGTGGCAACAGGTAGCCACTGCGCCCATCGCGCTGCCAGCGTGCGGCCAGCGTGGTGTTCCAGTCGATGTGCGGGCGCGGCGCTGGCAGCAAGGGTTCAAGACGCGCCAGCACCGATTCGGCACGTTCCAGGAAAGCATTCAAGCGAGCGTCCATGAGGACTCCTTGCAAGACAGGTGAGATTTAACGCTGAATGTGTGACAGACACGCCAGCAGCCGAGGTTGATCGGCTATGCTTGCGCAGCGCAAGGAACGGGAAACCGGCTCGGGACTCATGGATATCAAGTTCACCAATCGCCTGTCATACAAGCAAGCCCGGTTGACAGTCCTGGTCGGCTTCATCCTGGGTACATTGCTCAGTCTCATCCAGATCGGCATCGATTATGCCAGCGAAGACGCATCCATCAACCGCGAAGTTGGGGCGTTGTTGCAAATCAGCCACAATACCGCCTCACGCATTGCCTACAACATCGATTCGGAGCTTGCGCTGGAGCTGACCCGGGGCCTTTTGCAGTCACCGGCGGTGATCCGCGCGCGGCTGGTAGACAATAACGAAACGGTCCTGGCCGATGTCGAACGCCCCCGCCTGGAGGACCGCTACCGGCCGCTGAGCGACTTTCTGTTCGGCGAAAAGCGCCAGCTCAAGGCGCGCCTGTTCCTGACCCACATGCCCGATGAAACCCTCGGCACGCTGTACCTGGACGTTGACACCTATGCGTTCGGCAGCCGCTTCCTGGACCGCGCAGGGGTTACCCTACTCAACGGCTTCGCCCGCAGCCTGGTGCTGACCGGCATCCTTTTGGCGCTGTTCTACATGATGCTGACCAAGCCGTTGGTGACGCTAATCGGCGCCCTCAGCGGCCGCGACCCGCGCCAGCCTGGGCAAACCCGAGTGGATTGCCCACCAGGCCATGAATATGACGAAATCGGCGTGCTGGTCAAAGTAGCCAACCAGCAGTTCGTCAGCATGAGTACCGAAATCCAGCAGCGGCGCACAGCAGAAAACCGCCTGACCCAGTACCTCAACGAGCTTGAAGATATCGTGTCGGCACGCACCGAGGAACTGAAGGCCAGCAACGGCCGCCTCAGCCAGTCCAACCAGGAGCTGGAAGCGGCCCGCCAACGCGCCCTGGACATGGCGCAGGCGCGGGCCGCCTTCCTGGCCAACATGAGCCATGAGATCCGTACCCCGCTCAACGGCATGCTCGGCATGATCGCCCTGGCCCTGGACAGCCCGCTGGCCGGCGAGCAGCGCCAGCAACTGTCGATCGCCCACGATTCGGGCAAAGTGCTGGTGGAGTTGCTCAACGATATTCTCGACCTTTCCAAGTTCGATGCCGGGCAACTGGAACTGGAACGTATCCCCTTCGACATGGGTGCCATGGTCGAGGACACCGCTAACCTGCTGTCGCAGAATGCTGCACAGAGCGTCGAGCTGACATGCCTGATCGCAGGGGATTTCCCAAGCTCGGTACTGGGCGACCCCACGCGGGTGCGTCAGGTGGTCAGCAACCTGCTGTCCAACGCACTGAAGTTCACCCGCTTCGGGCGCGTGGACGTGCGTCTGGCGCCGATTGTCGGCGGCGTTCGCTTGGAGGTAAGCGACACTGGCATCGGCATCCCTGAGGCCGCTCAGGCACGCATCTTCCAGCCTTTCACCCAGGCTGGCGCCGGCATCACCCGACAATATGGCGGCACCGGCCTGGGCCTGGCGCTGACCCGCAACCTGTGCCAAGCCATGCAGGGCCATCTGCACATTCACTCCGAGCCTGGCTTTGGCAGCCGCTTCAGTGCCGACCTGCCACTGCCTGCCCATACCGAGGCCATTGAGCCGCCAGCACTGAGCGGCAAGGTAGCTGCCCTCAGCGATGCCGGCAGTGGCCTGAGCGAGTTGCTGCAGAGCCTGCTGCCTGGCTGGGGCCTGGACTACCAACGGCACGACAGCAGCGCTGCGCTAGACAATGGTATCGACCTGTTGATCACTGACGACCTGCAGCAGTTGTTGCAACTGCGCCCGGCACTCAAGGCGCCGATCCTGCTGGTGACCGCCTACGGCAACTTCTTGCCCGGCGAGCAGTCGGCTCAACTGGCGCCCCTGCACCAACTGGCCCGCCCTCTGTCGCGCAACGCGCTGTACCAGACCTTGAGCCGAACCTTGCAGGGCCATGCCCCTGAGCATCCGCTGGCCACTCCACTACTGACCGCCGCTGAGGGTCGCGCACGCATCCTGTTGGTGGAAGACAACCCGGTCAATCAGTTGGTTGCCAAAGGCATGCTGGCCAAGCTCGGCTGCCAGGTGCAACTCGCCACCCAAGGCGCCGAGGCACTGGAGTGGCTGGATCGAGAAGACTTCGACCTGGTGCTGATGGACTGCAACATGCCGGTTATGGACGGCTATGAGGCCAGCCGGCGCATCCGCCAGAGCGGGCGCTGGCCGCAGTTACCGATCGTCGCCCTGACGGCCAATGCCATGCCGGAGGAGCGCGAACGCTGCCGGGCGGCCGGCATGAACGATTACCTGGCCAAGCCGTTTCGCCGCGAGGAACTGCTGGCGCTGATCGACCACTGGGTACCGCTCAACGGCTGAGCAGGCGCTCGATGTCGGCTTCCAACGCCTGCGGCTTGGTGGTGGGTGCGTAGCGGGTAACCTTGCCGGTGGCTGGGTCGAGGAGGAACTTGGTGAAGTTCCACTTGATCTTCTCAGTGCCCAACAGCCCTGGCGCACGCTGCTTGAGCGCAACGAACAGCGGATGGGCGCCTGGGCCATTGACCTCGACCTTGCGGAACAAAGGAAAACTCACGCCGAAGTTGGCTTCACAAAATTGCGCGATGTCCCGTGCATCGCCCGGCTCCTGCTTGCCGAACTGGTTGCAGGGAAAGCCCAGCACTACCAGCCCGCGCTCGCGATAATGCTGCCACAGCTGCTCCAGGCCTTTGTACTGCGGGGTGAAACCGCACTGGCTGGCGGTGTTGACCACCAGCAGCGCCTTGCCGGCGAAATCGCCGAGCTTTTTCTGCTCGCCGCCTAGGGTAACGCAGGGTATGTCCAGCATCGATGCGGCCATTCTCAGGCTCCTTTACAGGGTTCGAAGGTCAGGCACACCGAGTTGATGCAATAACGCAGGCCCGTTGGCGGAGGGCCATCGGGAAATACATGGCCCAGGTGAGCATCGCACTGGGCACAGGTGACCTCGGTGCGAATCATGCCGTGGGAGGTGTCACGGATCTCGATCATCGCGCTTTGCTCGATGGGCGCGTAAAAGCTCGGCCAGCCGCAGCCGGCATCGAATTTGGTCTGCGCATCGAACAGTGGCAGGTCACAGCACACGCAACGGTAGATACCCGCGCGGTGCTCACTGTTGTATTTGCCACTGAACGGCCGCTCGGTACCTTTGAGCCGGCAGACCTGATACTGCTCGGGGTCGAGCATTTCGCGCCATTGTTCAAGTGTCTTGTCGATCTTTTGCATGTGTGAACCTCGGCAGGCTGAATTTCACCTCGCGCCGTCTTTTCCGTAACGCGGGTGGCACGTATATTAGTTGGCTTCGTGCGCAAGGCCTCAAGTCTGGCACCCGCCCGCCGCCCTTTCAAACCTTTCGATGAGCGGGCGGTGGCGGCGCGTCTTCTCAATCGGGATCACATCATGCAGTTCAGCAAATCGAACAAGCTCGCCAATGTCTGCTACGACATTCGCGGCCCAGTGCTCAAGCACGCCAAACGCCTGGAGGAGGAAGGCCACCGCATCCTCAAGCTGAACATCGGTAACCCGGCACCGTTTGGCTTCGAAGCGCCGGACGAAATCCTTCAGGATGTGATCCGCAACCTGCCCACCGCCCAGGGCTACAGCGACTCCAAAGGCCTGTTCAGCGCGCGCAAAGCGGTGATGCAGTATTGCCAACAGAAGGAGATCGAGGGCGTCACCATCGAGGACATCTACCTGGGCAACGGTGTTTCCGAACTGATCGTGATGTCGATGCAGGCCCTGCTCAACAATGGCGACGAAGTTCTGATCCCGGCACCCGACTACCCGCTGTGGACCGCTGCGGTGAGCCTGGCCGGTGGTAAGCCGGTGCACTACCTGTGCGACGAGCAGGCCGACTGGTTCCCGGACCTTGAAGATATCAAAGCCAAAATCACACCGAACACCAAGGCCTTGGTGATCATCAACCCGAACAACCCGACCGGTGCTGTGTATTCCAAAGAGCTGCTGCTGGGCATGCTGGAGCTGGCCCGTCAGCACAACCTGGTGGTGTTCTCCGACGAGATCTACGACAAGATCCTCTACGACGAAGCGGTGCACATCAGCACCGCGTCGCTGGCTCCGGATCTGCTGTGCCTGACCTTCAACGGCCTGTCCAAGTCGTATCGGGTGGCCGGCTTCCGGTCTGGCTGGCTGATCATTTCCGGGCCCAAGCATCACGCCCAGAGCTATATCGAAGGCATCGACATGCTGGCCAACATGCGCCTATGCGCCAACGTACCGGCCCAGCACGCCATTCAGACAGCGCTTGGGGGTTATCAGAGCATCAACGACCTGGTACTGCCGCCGGGCCGCCTGCTGGAACAGCGCAACCGTACCTATGAGCTGCTCAACGATATTCCAGGTGTCAGCTGTGTGAAGCCCATGGGCGCGCTTTACGCCTTCCCGCGTATCGACCCGAAGGTGTGCCCGATCCTCAATGACGAGAAATTCGCCCTCGATTTGCTTCTGTCGGAAAAGCTGCTGATCGTTCAGGGCACTGCATTCAACTGGCCGTGGCCGGACCATTTCCGCGTGGTGACCTTGCCGCGGGTGGATGACCTGGAAGCCGCGATCGGCCGCATTGGCAATTTCCTGCGCACTTATTCGCAGTAGGCACCAACCTCTTCGCGGGTAAACCGGCTCCCACTTACAGCGCAGCCCTCAAGCACTGCGCCAGCCGCTTGGGAGCCGGCGCTGCCGCGAATGGGCCGCACTGCCGCCCTGCCATGCTCAAAGGAAATTTCTTACATCCTGCAACGCTCTATCCCAGAGCCCGCGATGAATCCTCTGCCATACTGCGCCGTACACAGTTTGAAATAGTCGCCCGATTGAATCCAGGCGGCAGGCACCTTATATACCCCGCAGTAAGCAATGACTCATCCGTCAGGAGAACGTAACAACCATGATGCGCATTCTGTTGTTTGTAGCCACCAACCTTGCGGTGGTGCTGGTTGCAAGCATTACCCTGAGCCTGTTCGGCTTCAACGGGTTCATGGCCGCCAACGGGGTTGACCTCAACCTCAGCAGCCTGCTGGTATTCTGCGCCGTGTTCGGCTTCGCCGGCTCGCTGATTTCGCTGTTCATCTCCAAGTGGATGGCGAAAATGACCACCGGCACGCAGATCATCAGCCAGCCGCGCACCCGCCATGAACAATGGCTGCTGCAGACCGTCGAGGAGCTGTCACGCGAGGCCGGCATCAAAATGCCCGAGGTGGGTATTTTCCCGGCCTACGAGGCCAATGCCTTCGCCACCGGCTGGAACCGTAACGACGCCTTGGTGGCGGTGTCCCAGGGCCTGCTCGAGCGCTTCTCGCCCGATGAAGTGCGTGCCGTACTGGCCCATGAGATCGGCCACGTAGCCAACGGCGATATGGTCACCCTGGCGCTAGTGCAGGGCGTGGTGAACACCTTCGTGATGTTCTTCGCCCGTATCATCGGTAACTTCGTCGATAAAGTGATCTTCAAGAACGAAGAGGGCCAGGGTATCGCCTATTACGTGGCGACCATCGTTGCCGAGCTGGTTCTGGGCATCCTCGCCAGCATGATCGTCATGTGGTTCTCGCGCCGCCGCGAGTACCGTGCCGACGAAGCCGGCGCCCAGCTGGCCGGCACCGCCGCAATGATCGGTGCGTTGCAGCGCCTGCGTGTCGAGCAAGGGCTGCCGGTGCACATGCCTGACACTTTGAAGGCGTTCGGCATCAACGGTGGCCTCAAGCATGGCCTGGCGGGCCTGCTGATGAGCCACCCGCCGCTGGAAGAGCGTATCGAGGCTCTGCGTCGCCGCGGTTGACTCTTCACGGGCAGACAAGGGCGACTTCGGTCGCCCTTTTTTTCATCGCTACCTGCTGATCTGATAAACCCGCTCCACCAGGCTGCAAATCCCCGCCTGTGAAAACTTAGGGCTTTGCTCAATAAGCTCCACGGCCTTGAGCTCATCGACTTGCCACCCGGCCAAGCCCATTCGAACTTCTTCGTCACCTACCGAGAATGGCGGCCCGGCCAGCAGCGCCTGGTCGTAATTCAAAGTCACCAACAGCCCGCTGCAGCGGTCGGGCAGCGAACGCGACAAGGCCTGCACGTACGCCAAACGCATGTGCACCGGCAGGGCAATCAGCGCCGCTCGGTCATAGAGCGCCACGCAATCAGCAAGGTCCTCTGGCTGAAGGGCAAAAAAATCGCCACACCACACCTCGACGTCGCCGTGGCGCCAAATCTCGAAGGCCCCCTTTTGCACAATTTGGGGCTCAAGCCCGTGCTCATGAAAAAACGCTGCCACCGCCCGCTGCGACAACTCCACACCCAGCACGCGATACCCCTGCCCTGCCAGCCAGGCCAGGTCCAGAGTTTTACCGCACAGCGGCACCAGCACACGGCTGCCGTGGGCTAACTGCAGGTGTGGCCAGTACTGTTGCAAGTACGGGTTGACCTGCGCCTGGTGAAAGCCGATCTGGTTGTCGGCCCATCGCTGCTGCCAGAACGCTGGCTCCATGATCACTCCCAATATTTAGATGATTTACCGGTAAAACTTGATTTGGATTTCGATCGATAGCTGAACGAAGATGGTTGCATCTTAAACCTCAGGACCCTCACCATGCTGCCCAGCCTGTTCATTTCCCACGGTTCGCCCATGCTCGCCCTGCAACCTGGCGCCAGCGGGCCGGCCTTGGCTGCGCTGGCCAACGCCCTGCCAAGACCCAAGGCGGTCGTGGTTGTCTCGGCGCACTGGGAGAGCCGTGAATTGCTGGTGACCAGCGCTGCACAGCCAGAAACCTGGCATGACTTCTACGGTTTTCCACCCGCACTTTACGCTGTGCAATACCCGGCGCCTGGCGAGCCCGCCCTGGCCAGCCGCGTGGCCGAACGCCTACAGGCACGCCAGGACCTGCAACGACCATTCGATCACGGCACATGGGTGCCGCTGTCACTGATGTACCCAGATGCGAGCATCCCGGTGATTCAGGTATCGCTACCCAGCCAGTCGGGGCCGGACCTTCAGCTCAAGGTCGGCAAGGCGCTGGCTGAGTTGCGCCAGGAAGGTATTCTGCTGATTGGCTCTGGCAGCATCACGCACAACCTCGGTGAACTCGACTGGCACGCCGGGCCCGACGTGATTGAACCCTGGGCGCTGGCATTCCGGGACTGGGTTGTAGAGCGACTTAAGGCTAACGACCAGGCAGCGCTACTGGATTACCGCAAACAGGCGCCTTTTGCCGCTCGCAACCACCCCAGCGAGGAGCATCTGCTACCGCTGTTTTTCGCGCTAGGCGCTGGAGACAAGTTCGGCATCGTGCACCAAGGCTTCACCCTGGGGGCGCTGGGCATGGACATCTATCGGTTCGACTGAGCCTTGCCAGCGGCAATGCCATTGCGCTGAAAACACCAGAGGCAAAAAAAATCCCCGACCAATGTCGGGGATTTTTTTCGTGACAGGATCAGTCTTCGCGATAACGGCGCAGCTTCAGCTGCTTACCGGCAACACGAGTGTCCTTGAGCTTGGTCAGCAGACGCTCCAGACCATCTTCCGGCAGCTCGATCAGGCTGAAGCTGTCGCGTACCTGGATCCGGCCGATGGCATCACGAGCCAGGCCACCTTCGTTGAGGATCGCACCCAACAGATTCTTGGCAGCGATACCGTCACGGGCACCCAACGCGGTACGGCAGCGCACGCGGCCTTCGGCCAGCGGCATTGGCGCACGACGCTCGCGGTCACCACGCTCGCCACGCTCAGTGCGCTCGCCACGTTCGGTACGCTCGCCACGCGGTGCGAAGCTTGGCACCAGCGGTTGCTCGCGCTCTACCGCAGCCAGGTCCAGCGCCTGACCATTGGTGGCCTTGCGCAGCAGGGCCGAAGCCAGGGCACGGGCACTACAACCGAGGTCGGTAGTCAAGCGGTCGAACAGCTCGCCATGGGTGGCCTCGGCTTCGGCAACCAGCGGCGCCAGGCTCGAGGTGAGTTTCTTGATGCGGGCATCGAGCACAGCCTGAGCGTTCGGCAGGCGCGCCTCGGCCACCTTCTGCCCGGTCACACGCTCGATCACCTGCAGCATGCGACGCTCGCGCGGGGTGACCAGCAGCAGCGCACGGCCATCACGACCAGCACGACCGGTACGGCCGATACGATGCACGTAGGACTCTGGATCGTACGGCATGTCGACGTTGAACACGTGAGTGATACGCGGTACGTCCAGGCCACGGGCAGCGACGTCGGTGGCGACGACGATGTCCAGACGGCCGTCCTTGAGCGAGTCGATCACGCGCTCACGCTGGTTCTGGGCGATGTCGCCGTTCAGCGCGGCAGCCTTGTAGCCTTTGGCTTCCAGGGCGGCAGCCAGGTCCAGGGTGGCTTGCTTGGTACGCACGAAGGCGATCAGCGCATCGAATTCCTCGACCTCCAGCAGACGCAGTACAGCCGGGATCTTCTGGTCAGCGTGGACCATCAGGTGGGCCTGGTCGATCGCGGTAACGGTCTGGGTCTTGCTCTGGATCTTGACGTGCTTGGGCTCACGCAGGTGGCGTTCGGCGATCGAGCGGATCGACGATGGCAGGGTTGCGGAGAACAATACGGTCTGACGGCTGGCCGGGATGGCGTCGAAGATCACTTCGAGGTCGTCCATGAAGCCCAGCTTGAGCATTTCGTCCGCCTCGTCCAGCACCAGGTACTGAACGGTGGAGAGGACTTTTTCGTCGCGGCGCAGGTGGTCGCACAGGCGGCCTGGGGTAGCGACGACGATTTGCGCACCGTTGCGAATGGCACGCAGCTGTGGGCCCATTGGAGCACCACCGTATACCGCCACTACATTAACGCCCGGCATCTGCTTGGCGTAGGTTTCGAAAGCGGTGGCTACTTGCAGCGCCAACTCACGGGTTGGCGCCAGGATCAGGGCTTGCGGCTCGCGCTTGCTCACATCGATCTTGTTGAGGATCGGCAGGGCGAAGGCAGCGGTCTTGCCGGTGCCAGTCTGCGCCTGGCCGATCATGTCGTGACCGGCGAGGATGATCGGGATCGATTGTTGCTGAATAGCGGACGGCTCTTCATAGCCGGTAGCCAGAACGGCAGCAACAATGTTCGGATTAAGATCGAGAGCGGCGAAGCCGCCGGTTTCCTGGGTCATGGGTCTGCCTCTAAGTGCATCCGCAAAGACCCATGCTGCAAAGCTGCACGTGCCTTGAAAGACCGGAACGGTCACCCAGGCAGCTTTGTCGGCGGGGATTTGCGAAAACGATTGAAAAAGAAAACTTTAGGAAGGTCCGCCTAGCGGACGTGCAGCCGAAGCTGGACTCGGGGGATTTGCACCACCTGATTTTGAGGCCCGCTAAAAGACCGGCGCGTACTATACCTGAAATACACCAGGGAGTGAGGAAATTTTTCTGGCCCTTCGGCCAGTATCTCGCCATCAATGCTTATTGACTGAATCGTTTTTGCCTACAGGCACCGCCTTGGCTTTTTCGCGGGTGAACCCGTTCTATTGGGTCCGCCCAGCCAGCTAGAAGCGGGTTGACCCGCGAAGAGGCCAGCACGGCCTTCAAGTGGCAGGCCGGATCTCGCGGATCAGGCCTTCCAGGCTATATCCCAACCGCGGCGCCAAGGCCTCGGCCCGCGCCCGCAGGCCGTCGATGTCCAGTGCTTGGTCCAGGTCTGCCGGCACCAGCAAGATCACATTGCCCTCCTTGACCGGCAGTTCCCAGTAGTGCCGATGGTACAAACCTCGCAGCAACGCGGCACCCAGCGGCTTGCCATCGTCAGTGGCCCACTGGTTGATCACCAGCCAGCCGCCCGGGTTGAGCTGCTTCTGGCAGTTTTCGAGAAAATTCCACGCCAGGTGCCCGACACCCGGCCCATGGTCGGTATACAGGTCGACGAAAAGCAGGTCGGCCTGCTCTGCGGTGGTCAGTAACTGCACGGCATCGCCAATGCGCACATAAAGGCGCGGGTCATCGTCCAGCCCCAGGTATTGCATGGCCAGGCGCGGCACGTCTGCACGCAACTCGATGGCCTCGATGTCCTCCAGCGGCAGAAATTTCATACACGCTTGAGTCAAGGTGCCAGCGCCCAGACCAAGAAACAGCGCGCTTTCCGGCTGCTCATGACATAGCGCGCCCACCAGCATGGCGCGGGTGTAGTCGTATTCGAGCCAGCTCGGGTCTGCGGTGAACACACAGCTTTGCTCGATGGCGTCACCAAACTCGAGGAAGCGGTAATCGTCCACCTCGTACACGCTGATCACACCGAACGCATCCTCCACCCGGGCCAGCAGCTTTTCTTCCCGCTCCGTCGCCATTTACCTGCCACTCACCCGCGCAAAAACGCGCATTGTCCGCCAACACCCCGGATGCAACAAGCGCGGTGCCAACTGTTACCATGGCAGTCAGCCCAAACAGCCAATAACCGAGCCTGTGATGAACCGACCGTGGAGCCCTGACAGCTGGCGTGCCCTGCCGATCCAGCAGCAACCGACCTATCCCGATGCCGCGCACCTGCTGCGGGTCGAGCAGACCCTGGCCAGCTACCCACCGCTGGTATTCGCTGGCGAGGCCCGCGAGTTGCGCCGGCAGTTCACAGAGGTCACCGAAGGCCGCGCTTTCCTGTTGCAGGGCGGCGACTGCGCCGAAAGCTTTGCCGAATTCTCGGCGGCCAAGATCCGCGACACCTTCAAGGTGCTGCTGCAGATGGCCATCGTGATGACGTTCGCTGCTGGCTGCCCGGTGGTCAAGGTCGGCCGCATGGCCGGGCAGTTCGCCAAGCCGCGCTCAGCCGGTGATGAAACCATTGGCAACGTCACCCTGCCCGCCTACCGTGGCGATATCGTCAACGGCATCGGCTTTGATGAAAAAAGCCGCGTGCCGGACCCGGAGCGCCTGCTGCAGGCTTACCACCAGGCCACCGCCAGCCTGAACTTGCTGCGCGCCTTCGCCCAGGGTGGTTTTGCCGACCTGCATCAGGTGCATAAATGGAACCTGGACTTCATCGCCAACTCGGCGCTGGCCGACAAGTACCACCAGTTGGCCAACCGTATCGATGAAACCCTGGCTTTCATGCGCGCCTGCGGCCTGGACAGCGCGCCGCAGCTTCGCGAAACCAGTTTCTTCACAGCCCACGAAGCCTTGCTGCTCAATTATGAGGAAGCTTTCGTACGCCAGGACAGCCTGACCGGCGACTACTACGACTGCTCCGCGCACATGCTCTGGATTGGCGACCGCACCCGCCAGCTGGACGGGGCCCACGTCGAGTTTCTGCGTGGCGTGCACAACCCGATCGGGGTCAAGGTTGGCCCCAGCATGAACCCCGAAGAGCTCATCCGCCTGATCGACACCCTCAACCCGGCCAACGACCCTGGTCGCCTCAACCTGATCGTGCGCATGGGCGCGGGCAAGGTAGGCGCGCACTTGCCTGGGCTGATCCGCACCGTCGAGCGCGAGGGGCGCAAGGTGCTGTGGAGCTGCGACCCGATGCACGGCAATACCATCAAGGCCAGCAGCGGCTACAAGACTCGGGACTTTGCGCAGATCCTCGATGAGGTGAAGCAGTTCTTCCAGGTGCACCAGGCCGAAGGCAGCCATGCCGGCGGCATCCACATCGAGATGACTGGGCAGAACGTCACCGAGTGCATCGGCGGTGCTCGTCCGATCACCGAGGACGCCTTGTCCGACCGCTATCACACCCACTGCGACCCGCGTATGAACGCCGATCAGTCGCTGGAGCTGGCCTTCCTGATCGCAGAGACCCTCAAGCAAGTGCGGCGCTAAGCGCAAGCTGTGCAGTTGCCTCGCCGCTCAAGCCGCTCCTACCGATTAGCGCTCGCCGCAAAGCGTGCGCAGCGCTAGTAGGAGCGGGCTCACCGGCGAATTGCCCATTGCAGCCTTGGCCTATTTGCGCAGCGGGTCATCCCAGAAATGCCGCTCGGACTCTTGCTGGATGTCCGCTCGGCTCAAGCCCAGGTCATGCAGTGTCGCGTCACTCAGGCTCGCAAGCTCCTGGCGCTGGCGGTAAAGCTGCACCCACCTGGCCGGACGCTCAATGGCCACATGCCATAGGTGGGTCAGGGTAAAGGCAGGTTGCTGAATATTGCTGACATGACCTTTCATCGTGAAGCCCTCCGTGTTGATGGCTTCAGTCTCGGCTCAGGCTTAAGATCAATCCAACGAATGTTTCTGATGCAATGCATCTCGGAGATTGATGCAATGTCCCAATACCAGAGCCTCGACGCTGATGTACTGCGCACCTTCGTTGCGATTGCCGAGCAAGGTGGGTTCACCCGCGCCGGTGAGGTGGTCAACCGCACCCAATCGGCGGTCAGCATGCAGATGAAACGCCTGGAGGAGGACATTCTTCAGCGCCAGTTGTTCGAGCGCGATGGCCGCCAGGTGCGCCTGACTGCCGAGGGGCAGGTATTGCTGGGCTATGCCCGGCGCATTCTGAAACTGCACGGTGAGGTGTTCAACACATTACGTATGCCGCACATGGTCGGCCTGGTGCGCATCGGCACACCCGATGACTACGCCATGCGCTTTCTGCCAACCATTCTCTCCAGCTTCGCCCAGGCATACCCACTGGTTCAGGTAGAGGTGCATTGCGACTCGTCCCGGCAACTGCTGCTGCGCCAGGACCTGGATTTGACCATCGTCACCCGCGAGCCAGGCAACGAGGTCGGCCAATTGCTGCGTCAGGAGCGGCTGGTGTGGGCCGCTGCCGAGGGGTTTTACCCCCAGGAGCAGCGGCCGATCCCCTTGGCACTGTTCAACACCGACTGTTTCTGCCGCGCCTGGACCTGCAATGCTCTGGAAGCCCAAGGCATCGACTACCGCATCGCCTACACCAGCCCCAGCCTTGCCGCGATTTTTGCCATCGTCACCGCCGGCCTGGCGGTGACGGCGCAACTGCAGAGCCTGATTGGCGGCAACATGCGCATTCTGGGCGAAAGCGAGGGGCTACCCCAACTGCCCATGGCCAACGTGATGTTGCTGCGCAACAGCCAGAGCCAATCGCCAATCACCGATTGCATGGCCGACTACATCATCGAAGGGTTCATGTAAGCCCTACAGCTCGAAGCCCAGCATCACCGCACAAACCACCAGAAACACACAGAACATCCCCCGCAGCACCTTCTCGGGCAATGCATGGGCCAGCTTGACCCCCCAGCTGATGCTCAGCAGGCCACCAATCGCCAAAGGGATGCCCACCTGCCAGTCCACACTGTGGTGCACCCCATAGGTCACCAGGGTAACCAGCGTGCTCGGGGCCGCCAACGCCAGCGACAAGCCTTGAGCCACCACTTGGGTAGTACCGAACACGCTGGTCAGGATGGGCGTGGCCACCACCGCGCCGCCTACGCCGAACAGCCCGCCCATGGTGCCGGCGAAGCTGCCCAGTACTGCCAGCCACGGCCATGGATAGCGCAACTCAGTGCTGGGCGGTGCGACCTTGAGGAACATTCGCAGCACGTTCCACACCGCCAGCGCGACCAGAAAACCGACAAAACCCAAGCGCATGGAATGGGCATCGATACCCACCGCCCAGATCGAGCCCAGCCAGGCGAACAAAAAGCTGCATAGAGAAAGCGGCAACGCGTGGCGCACTTCGATGCGGTTGCGCTGATGGTAGCGCCACAGTGCCAGCAGCACGTTCGGCACCACCATCACCAACGCCGTGCCTTGGGCCAGTTGCTGATCAAGGCCAAACAGAACGCCCAGCGCCGGAATGGCGATCAAGCCACCCCCAATGCCGAACAATCCCCCCATGGTGCCAAGGGCTGCGCCCAGCACGATATACATCAACCACTCGATCATCAGGGCCTCACCCGCCGGTTATCAATATGAGCATGCTAACGACTGCGTGCTGGCAGGGAAACGCACAGCCACGCACAATGGCTGTGCGTTCTTCGCAAAAGCATCGAGATCATGAGCCCCGATATTCTGACCGACCAATTGAGCCTGTTCCTCGACGTGTTGGAAACCGGCAGTTTTTCAGCAGCCGCACGCCGCCACCCGTTGACTCCCTCCGCCGTTGCCCGGCGCATCGACAGCCTGGAAAACGCTGTCGGCAGCCGCCTGTTCACCCGCAGCACCCATGCCGTACGCCCGACCCCTGCCGGCAATGCGTTCGCCGAGCGTGCCCGGCGCATCATCGAGGAGTTACGCCTGGCACGCGCCGAGGCAGTGTCGCTGAGCAGCGCCCCCGAAGGGTTGATCCGCATCGACGCCCCAGCCGCCTTCGGGCGCCGCCACCTGGCACCGGCGATCGCCGACTTTCTGGTGGCCTATCCGGGTTTGGACGTACAACTGCGGCTGATAGACAGCTTCGTCGACCTGCATGGCAGCCATCTGGGCGAAGTCGACCTGGTGCTGCGCGCCGGCCCACTGGCGGATACCCGGCTGGTCGCAACAACCCTGGCACCGATGGTGCGCATAGCTTGTGCCAGCCCGGGCTATCTGGCCAGCCGCGGCTTGCCCGCTTGCCCCAGCGAGCTGCCCGGCCACGACGGCCTCGACTGGGATGGCCTGGCACCACCGTTCGCCTGGCGCTTCGCAGTAGACGGCCAAGTGCGCCTCTACCGCCCGGCGCGCATGCGCATGGCGGCCAACAATGCCGAGACATTGTTATTCGGCGCGCTGGCAGGCTTGGGCATCGCCCACCTACCTACTTGGCTGATCAGCGAGTACCTGCTGCGTGGCGAACTGTTGCCTCTGTTCTGCGAAGCGGGGCTGCCAGCAGCCGAGAACAGTGGCATTTATGCGCTGCGCCTTGAACATGAAACGAACTCTCGCAGCCGTTTGCTGCTCGAATTTCTCAAGAGCCGCTTCAGCCCCATTCCACCCTGGGACCTGGCGCTGCGCAGCGAGCTGCGCTGGCAATGAGCGCCCCTACCTTGAGCGTGGTAGATTCCCCAATTGATGACATTCAAGGACCTGCATGAACGCCAACAACCAAGCCTCTTGTGACGAGCTGCTGCTGGACAACCAGGTCTGTTTCGCCCTGCACTCCACCTCGTTGCTGATGACCAAGGTGTACAAACCTCTGCTACAAGCGTTGGGTCTGACCTACCCGCAATATCTGGCCATGCTCGTTCTGTGGGAACAGGATGGCCTGACCGTCGGAGAAATCAGCCAGCGGCTTTTGACCGACCCAGGGTCACTCACCCCGTTGCTCAAACGCCTGGAAAGCGAAGGCCTGCTGCAGCGCAACCGCAGCCGCGAGGATGAACGGGTAGTGCTGGTGCAACTGACGGATAAAGGCCGGGCGTTGCAACAACAGGCACGGGAAGTACCACAGTGCATCCTCAAGGCCAGCGGCCGCAGCCTGGAGCGCCTCCAACAACTGCAAACCGAGCTGCTCGAGCTGCGCGAAAGCCTGCAGAAAAACCTCTGACGGCTAGGCTGTGTGTCGGGCATTCCGATGAATGGCAGGTTTTTATCTTGCACGCTAAATAATTGCGCGCTAATTTAAACCCTGTGTTCACCCGATGCCCCAGGATGCCCAGGGGCGCAAGCTCACCTAGCGAGGCTCAAAATGCAAAAGGTCACTGCGCTGTACATCGCACAAGCTACTTCCACCGGCGGTCGCGACGGCAAATCCCAGTCCAGCGACGGTAAGTTGCAGGTCAAGCTGAGCACCCCCAAAGAGCTCGGCGGCGCGGGCGGTGACGGCACCAACCCCGAGCAGTTGTTTGCCGCTGGTTATTCGGCCTGCTTCATCGGCGCACTGAAGTTCGTCGCCAGCCAGGATAAGAAGGCCCTGCCCGGCGAAACCTCCATCACTGCCAAGGTCGGTATCGGCCAGATACCTGGAGGCTTCGGCCTGGACATCGACCTGCACATTGATCTGCCGGGCCTGGCACAGGCTGACGCCCAGGCACTGGTGGAAAAGGCGCACCAGGTTTGCCCATACTCCAACGCTACCCGCGGCAACGTCGATGTACGGCTGCATGTGACCGTATAAATCGCAGGCAAAAAAAACCCGGCCAAGGCCGGGTTTTTTTGCGTTACTCAAGAAATTACTTCTTGGAGCGACCTTTGAAGCTGTTGTCGCGAGTGTCGATGTCGATCCACTCGTCGATCTGGATGAAGTCAGCGACCGAGATCTCGGTACCGTTCTTCAGTTTGGCAGGCTTCATTACCTTGCCCGAGGTATCGCCACGTGCAGCGTTCTCGGTGTAGACAACCTGACGGCTGATGGTGGTCGGCAGTTCAACCGATACCAGGCGGCCTTCGAAGAACACCGCTTCACAGACGTCTTCCATGCCTTCTTCGATGTACGGCAGAACGGCTTCGATGTCCTCGGCGTTCAGCTCGTACATGGTGTAGTCGGTGGTGTCCATGAAGGTGTATTCGTCACCGTTGATGAACGACAGGGTCGCTTCTTTGCGATCCAGGATCACGTCGTCCAGCTTGTCGTCTGCACCGTATACGGTTTCGGTCTTGTAGCCGGTCAGCAGGTTTTTCAGCTTGGTCTTCATGATCGCGCTGTTGCGACCCGACTTGGTGAACTCGGCTTTTTGAACCAGCCACGGGTCATTGTCGATCCGCAGTACGGTGCCGGGTTTCAGTTCTTTACCAGTTTTCATTACGAAGTATCCGAATCTGGATGGATTTATAAAAATCGAGGCCGCATATCATAGCCAATTTCGGTAAAACTGTACCAGCGCCTTGGCAAGGTCCGGCCGAGCGGCCTGGGCCGTGGCCCAATCACGGGCGTGCTGCTGCAGTTCTGCCCAGTATTTACGGGCAGTCTGCCAGGCCGCGTGCATGTCGCGATCCATGTTCCAAGCGCGCCATAACGCCATCAGTGCGTCGGCCGCGGGGGCTGACAAGCCTTGTCGGTACAAGGCGAGGAAGGCTTCGAGCTTGTCCCAGTGGGCATTTTCATCCTGGACATAGATGTGCCATAGCATCGGCCGGCCAGCCCATTGGGCACGTACGAACGAATCTTCACCGCGAACGGCGTTGAAATCACAGCTCCAAAGCAGGCGATCATAATCGTCCTGGCTGACGAATGGCAGAATCTGTACCGTCAGGCTGGCGCACTGATACACCTGCCCAACTTGCAAGTGCGGCTCACCCAGCCAGGCACCCAGCTGACCGAGAATGCGCCCTTGCGGGACCAGTAGGTGAACCGGCTGTGTGTCTGCGCGCAGCGCATCGAGCCAACCGCCCAGCCGCTGATTTTCGTAGGCGAACAGCGACACCAGCAAAGCATCCGGCTGCGGCTGTACACCCAGCCCCTTGAGAAAGCCCGCACGTGCCTCGGCCGATCCCTCGAAAGCCTGCCTGCGGTGCAGCAAGTTAGCTTCACGCAACAGGCCACCTGTCTTGGCCGTGAACCCTGGAAAGAAAAATAGCTTGCGCAGGCCATTGGGCTGGGGCGAAGGTAAGCCATGACAGCCTTCTACCCAATCCTCGGCGCTCAGGTATTCAAGGTTCAACCACAATACCGGCTGAGGGCGTGAGTGCATCGCATCGACGTAGGCTGCGGGCAACTGGCAGGCAAAGGCGCCGATCACCACGTCGGCAGGCACCACTGGCTGCCATTGCGCAGGCCAGGCGCGTACCTCGACCCCCTGCTGCCATTGCTGCAGCGCATCGGCATCGGCTTGCGGGCACAGCGGCACGAAGGCCCGCAGGTCATCTACCCACAAGCGCACCGCGACACCATGTTCGGCGACCAATTGCCGGGCCAGGCGCCAGGTCACCCCGATGTCGCCATAGTTGTCGACGACGGAGCAGAAAATATCCCAGGTGGTTTTCATGTGCCTGCCTTGTGCCGCGCAAAAAACGCGCATTTTGCGGATAAATGGCCACTTACAAAAGCACAGCGCGGAAAAAAGCCCAACCCATGCGACAATGCCCCACCACCCCGCTCCGCCAGGAGGCCCCATGCCGCGCCACCGTGAACTGACAATCACCCTCAAACCGCTGCAACTGGTTTTGTGCATAGCCCTGGGCTTATGGCTTGGCGCCGTGGCGATCGGCCTGAGTGCGGCGCTGGCCTTGCATCTGTGGCCCGAGCAGCTCGACCCGGAGTTACCGCCATCTGCCTATCGCGAGCCAACTCCTGCGGCGGCGCCCAAGCAACCGGCCGATGCACAAACCGAGATGTTCGAGCGCTACAAGGACATCCTGCACAAACAGGAAGCTCAGCAGGCTGCTGAAGCCGCCCAGGGCAACCCGCGCAATCTCAACAGCCCCAAGTGTCAGTTCTGGCTTGCGCAGAATCGCACCGCGCCAACCGACAAAAGCCAGGCCAACGTGCTTGAGTTCTGCTACTGATCATGAACAAGGCCACCCTGCTCACATGCATTGTGCAAACCCTGGAAAACGACATGCAGGTGCTACGCCGCGCAGCGCAGGCCGCCTATGAGGCGGCAACCGCCGAAGAAAACATCGCCGAGAACAAGTACGACACTTTGGGGCTTGAGGCGTCGTATCTGGCCACAGGCCAAGCGCGACGTACAGCCGAAATCCGCCAGGCGCTGCTGACTTACCAACAGCTGTTGTTGCGTGATTACGACGACTCTCTCGGGGTGCAGGTGAGCAATCTGGTGACCCTTGAGGATGAACAGGGTGAGCAGCGCTTGTTGTTCCTCGGGCCAGAGGCAGCGGGGCTGAAGATTGGCGAAGGTGATGAGCAGGTGACCGTGATCACCTCGCGCTCGCCCTTGGGCCAGCAACTGCTGGGCAAGAAGGTCGAGGATGAAGTGAATCTCGGGGCTCAGGTGTTCTTCATCATCGGTGCTGCCTGACCCATGAAATGACAAGAACAACTTTCTGAGTTACCGGAACTGGCCTCTTCGCGGCAAACGCCGCGCCCGCTGCTTGAGGCTCACGCCTACCCGTGCTTGCAGGCGCTGCGAAACGGCCAGCGCTAGCGATAGCCTTCTAGGCCAAGGCATCGAAGCGCTCTGCCAACCGCCTTTCGGCAAACTGCTCCACCACAAAGTCGATGAACGCTCGGGTCTTGCCGGGCAACAGTTTGTGCTCGGCGTAGTACAGGCTTATCGCCCCGTCATCTACATACCAGTCCGGGAGCACCCTTTGAAGCTGCCCCGCCTGCAGATAGGGCACGGCGAACGGCAAGCTTACCAAGGCGATGCCCAGGCCCTGCTGCGCAACCGCACAAGCGGCATCCGAGTCGCTCATGGTCATCGCTTGACGTAGCATTAACGGCTGCTGTTCTCCCCAGCGGCTGGTCAATGGCCAGGAGCGAACGCGCCCGGTCTGTGGCGAGCGGATGAGAACCCCGTCGTGGCCCTGCAATGCCTCAGCGCCATCGATATCGGCATGCTGGCGCAGGTAACCGGGCGCTGCCACCAACACCCGATGTGCCGGGGTCAACCTGCGCGCCACTACTCCCAATGGCAGCTCGAAACCGCCACCAATAGCGGCATCGAAGCCCTGGCCGATAAGGTCGACCTGGCGGTTGTCAAAATGCCAGTCCGGGGTGATTGCCGGGTAGCGACGCAAAAAATCACCCAGCAACGGCAGCACGTACAGGCGCCCGAACACAGTGCCCATACTGACCCTCAACAACCCGGCAGGCTGGCCCTCGGCGCTGGCGAGGTTGGCCACCGCGTACTGGATGGTACGAAAACTGTCGCTGACCTCACCCAGAAAACGTTGCCCCGCCTCGGTCAATGTCAGCCTGCGCGTACTACGCTGAAACAGCCGCACGCCAAGACGCGCCTCCAGTTGAGCCACATGCTTGCCGACCGCCGCAGGCGTGATGCTCAGGCGTCGCGCCGCCTCGGCGAAACTGCCCACCTCGGCGCTGCGGATGAAGCACTCGAGGGCGTTGAAAGATTCCATGGCCATGATTGCCAACCAAAGGTTTACTCTGATGATAGTGATTGCCATCTTATCAGCAGGTAATCATCGGTCGATACTGCGTGCATCCAAGGCATTCGGCCTTGCTATTCGAGCAGGAGATCAGCATGTCCCAGCAACTTACCCTGGAAGGCAAAGTCGCCTTCGTTCAAGGCGGCTCGCGCGGTATAGGCGCGGCCATCGTACGGCGACTGGCCCGCGACGGTGCGCAGGTTGCCTTCACCTACGTCAGCTCCGCTGGCCCTGCGCAAGCACTGGTCGAAGAGATCCAGGTCAGCGGCGGAAAAGCCCTGGCTTTGCGTGCCGACAGCGCCGAAGCCGCTGCACTGCAGCTGGCGGTCGACGATACCGTGAAGGCCTTCGGCCGCCTCGATATCCTGGTGAACAACGCAGGCGTGCTGGCAGTGGCACCGGTGGCCGAGTTCGACCTGGCAGAATTCGACCGCATGCTCGCGGTCAATGTGCGCAGTGTGTTCGTCGCCAGCCAGGCAGCCGCGCGCTACATGGGCCCCGGCGGGCGCATCATCAACATCGGCAGCACCAATGCCGAACGCATGCCCTTTGCCGGGGGCGCTCCATATGCCATGAGCAAATCGGCGCTGGTTGGCCTGACCAAAGGCATGGCGCGAGACTTGGGGCCCCAGGGGATCACCGTAAACAATGTGCAGCCTGGGCCGGTGGATACCGACATGAACCCCGCCAGTGGCGAGTTCGCCGATAGCCTGATCCCGCTGATGGCGATCGGGCGCTATGGGCAGGCCGATGAAATCGCCAGCTTCGTCGCCTACCTGGCCGGACCTGAGGCCGGCTACATCACCGGCGCCAGCCTGACCGCCGATGGTGGGTTCGCCGCCTGATGAACCGGGGGCCTTACGCCCCCGGATTCACCTTTGAATATGAGAGACGCATGAAATCGCCAACCCTCAGCCGCGCGCTGATCCTGCTGATGGCGACCGCCACCGGCCTGGCCGTGGCCAGCAACTACTACGCGCAACCGCTTCTACACAGCATTGCCGAGCAATTGGGGCTGAGCACTGCCAGTGCAGGGAGTATCGTCATCGCTGCACAGCTCAGCTATGGCGCCGGCCTGCTGCTGCTGGCGCCACTGGGGGATCTGTTCGAGCAACGGCGGTTGATCGTGTTCATGACAGCCCTGTCCGCTTTGGGCCTGGTCATCAGTGCCTGCTCGCCCAGCCTGCCCTGGCTGCTGCTAGGCACCGCCCTGACCGGCCTATTCTCGGTGGTCGCGCAGATACTCGTGCCGATGGCCGCCGCGTTGAGCGAGCCTGACCTGCGTGGGCGCGTGGTAGGTACGCTGATGAGCGGGCTGTTGCTGGGCATCTTGCTGGCACGTACCGCGGCGGGGTTCATGGCAGAACTGGGGGGCTGGCGCAGCATTTATGTGCTGGCTGCAGTACTGATGGCGCTGACTGCACTGGCTCTGTACCGCAGCCTGCCAGAGCACAACAGCCATGCAGGGCTCAAATACCCAGCGCTGATTGGCTCGGTGTTCCGCCTATTCATCGAAGAGCCGGTGCTACGTCTGCGCTCGTTACTGGGGTTGTTGGCATTCAGCCTGTTTGCCTTGTTCTGGACGCCGCTGGCCTTTCTGCTGGCGCGCGAGCCTTATCACTATTCAGACGCCGCCATCGGCCTGTTCGGCCTGGCCGGGGCGGCGGGGGCATTGGCTGCCAACTGGGCTGGGCGCCTGGCCGACCGTGGCAAGGGTTCGCTCGGGACCACCGTTGGCCTGGTGCTGCTGCTGGTATCGTGGGTGCCGCTGGGCTTTGCCGAACACTCGCTGCTGGCGTTGCTGGTCGGCGTGCTGCTGCTGGACCTGGCCGTGCAACTGGTGCATGTGAGCAACCAGAACGCGGTGATCGCTTTGCGACCTGAAGCACGAACTCGGCTCAATGCCGGCTACATCACCTGCTACTTCATCGGTGGTGCGCTAGGCTCGTTGCTGGGCACGCAGCTGTTCCAGCGGCAAGGGTGGATGGGCATCGTGGTAGCAGGACTGGTGATAGGCACCCTGGCCTTGGCGACATGGGGCATGGCGCAGCGCAAGGCAGCTGCGCAGTTGGCTTGAGCCAGCGTAGGTCGCGACATCGCGCCGCATTACCCTCTGTCGCTTGCTCGTTGACTTGCCTGCCCCGGTGGCGCTGAGTAGACGCAGGCCAAGGACCTTTCACTGACAGGATGAAGCAATGACAAGACTCACGGTGCAATCCGGCGATTTCTTGCAAGGTGAAGGCGAGTTTCGCAATGGATCGCTCACACTCAAGACTTCGCGCAGCCCTTCACCCGGCGAGCGAATTTCATTGGCGCGTATCGCTGACCTGCGCCTGGCGAGCCTTGAATCCAACCGCAGCCTGGGCAGCGCCTTGGGCTGGGGCGTGGCCGGTGCGCTGGTGGCCGGCCCGGTGGGCCTGCTGGCCGGGCTTTGGCTGGGCGGCAAAGAGGAAGAAGCCACCTTCCTGGCCACCTTCAAAGATGGCCGCAAACTGATGGCCATCACCGACGGCAAGACCTGGTCGAAGATCGACGACACTTGGCGCCAGCACCGCCCTGTCAAAGCGCCTGATTGAGTCCCCACGCGGCTCGCGCAGGCCGTGGGATAAGTCCCAACCTGTAGGAGCGGCTTTGGCCGCAATGCAAAAAGCCCCCGGCTTTTCAGCTCGGGGGCTTTTCGGAATGTGGCGGTGAAGAAGGGATTTGAACCCTTGATACGATTTCTCGTATACACACTTTCCAGGCGTGCTCCTTCGACCACTCGGACACTTCACCGTTTTCTCTCCAAGGCTTTCACCCCGTCGAGGCGCGCTAATTTAGTAGAAGATCTTTTCTTTGGCAAGCATTTTTTTCAATTTTTTCATGTATTTAAGCCAACCCACAGAAAAACCTTCGCAGCCAGGGCATAGCTGCCAATCTGGCCAGCGCTTTTCCAAGGCTGGGGCGCGCATTCCTGGCCCGGCAAGGGCTTGCGCCCTGACGCTGACTGCCCAGTCAGCCTTTGCGCTTTACCTGGCTCACCGCGCTGGGTAACGTCATCGCCACGCCAATTCAAGGACTGCGCCATGAGCGAGCTGATCAACTACCACGCCGAAGACGGCGTCGCTACATTGACCCTGAACAACGGCAAGGTCAATGCCATCTCCCCCGACGTCATTGCGGCCTTCAACGCTGCCCTTGACCGTGCCACCCAAGAGCGCGCCGTGGTGATCATCACCGGTCAGCCGGGCATCCTTTCCGGCGGTTACGACCTCAAAGTGATGACCTGCGGCCCAAAGGAAGCTGTGGCCTTGGTCACCGCAGGCTCCACTTTGGCGCGGCGCCTGCTATCGCACCCGTTCCCGGTGATCGTCGCCTGCTCCGGCCATGCCGTGGCCAAAGGTGCCTTCCTGCTGTTGTCGGGGGATTACCGCATCGGCGTCGAAGGCCCGTACAAGATCGGCCTGAACGAAGTACAGATCGGCATGACCATGCACCACGCCGGCATTGAGCTGGCTCGCGACCGCCTGCGCCGTTCGGCCTTCCACCGCGCGGTGATCAATGCCGAGATGTTCGAGCCCAAAGACGCGGTGGACGCCGGCTTCCTCGACCGCCTGGTGCCAGCTGAGCAGCTGCTGGAAACCGCACAAGGCGTAGCCCATGAGCTGAAAAAGCTGAACATGTTGGCGCACAAGAACACCAAGCTGAAAGTGCGCAAGGCGCTGCTGGACGCCCTGGACGAGGCGATTCTGCTGGACCAGGGCCATATGGGCTGACTGCCTGCGGCTCACACCGGTTTGCCCCGGCCAGTGCACGGTCGTACACTGCGCCACGACTGTCTGGTGTGAGTCGTACCATGCTCTACTCCCTTCGCATGCTCCTGCTGGGGCTGCATTTTCTGCTGGTGGGCGCCGTTGGCTTGCTGATCGGCTTGCTGCGCCCCTTCAACCGTGACAACAGCCGCATCTTCGCTCGCCTCTACAGCCTGCCGGCCACCTGGCTGCTGCGCATCAGGGTCAAGGCCGAAGTTGGCCCACTATGGGACCAGCCGCCCGGCTGTGTGATCGTCGCCAATCACCAGTCCAACTTCGACCTGTTCATCCTCGGCCATGTGGTGCCGCAGCGCACCGTTGCCATCGGCAAGAAAAGCCTGGGCTGGATTCCACTGTTCGGCCAGCTGTTCTGGCTGGGCGGCAATGTGCTGGTCGACCGCAAGAACGCCTACCAGGCGCGCAAGGCGATGCAGACCACCACCCGCATCCTGCGTGAAGACACCTCGATCTGGATCTTTCCTGAAGGCACCCGCAACCCCACGGATCAGTTGCTGGCATTCAAGAAAGGGGCATTTCATATGGCTGTCGAAGCCGGGGTGCCGATCGTGCCAGTGTGCGTCAGCCGCTATGCCCGGCGCCTTGGCTTGAACAGCTGGCGGCGGCGTAGCGTGATCGTGCGATCACTGCCGCCGATCGCTACCAGCGGCCTCAGCCAGCAGGACCTGCCAGCATTGATCGAACAGTGCCGCACCCAGATGCAGCAGTGCATCGACCACATGGAAAATGAACTGGCCGGCCTTTAGGTTGCTCTACGCTCAACTACAGCCCAAGCTGTAAATTGTGTGCAACCGGATAAGTGGACAACCATGGGTCGAGTCGTGGCATCGGCGGTGTATGCCGCAGGCAGAAAGGTCACCAATATCAGTATCGACGAAGGCAGCGAGTGGGCGCGCAAGCCTGGGCACTTCGTGTGGATCGGCCTCGAAGAGCCCAACGCCGAGGAACTGGCCAACCTGCAGTGCCAGTTCAATCTGCACGAACTGGCTATCGAGGATGCGCTGGAAAAACACAGCCGGCCCAAACTGGAAACCTTCGGTGACGCGCTGTTCATCGTCACTTACTCGCCGGTACGCCACGAGGGCAAGCTGGAGTTCATCGAAACTCATATCTTCGCCGGCAACGGCTACATCATCACCTGCCGCAACGGCCACTCCAAATCCTACGCCCTGGTGCGCCAGCGCTGTGAGGCACGCCCGCTGCTGCTCGAGCACGGCGAGGACTTCGTGCTCTACGCCCTGCTCGACTTCGTCACGGAAAACTACCAGCCGGTCAGCGAGGCCATCCATGGCGAGATCGAAGCGCTGGAGCAGAGCGTGTTGAGCAACTCGCTGCGCGAATCGGACATTCAGCGCCTGCACAGCTTGCGCCGCGACATTCTGCGCCTGCGCCGCTACGTGGCGCCGATGGTGGAGATCGGTGAAGAACTGCAGCGCCTGAGCTTCCCGTTCATCGACAAAAACATGCGCCCGTACTTCCGTGATGTGCAGATCCACGTCACACGTCAACTGGAGGACCTGGCAGGAATCCGCGACATCGCCAGCCAGACCATCGAAATCGGCATGCTGCTGGAAGCCTCACGGCAAAGCATTGTGCAGCGCAAATTCGCCGCCTGGGCGGCGATTCTTGCCTTCCCCACGGCGATTGCGGGGATCTACGGGATGAACTTCCAGAACATGCCAGAGCTAAGCTGGCACTACGGCTACTACGGGGTATTAGGCGTGATAGTACTGGGCTGTACCGGCCTGTTCGCCAGCTTCAAGAAGTCTGGCTGGTTGTAGGGCCCTAGGCGGGCCCCTTCCCTACGCTGCGCTGCTACCCAGGGTCGATCATGCAGCGCTGTCGCGGGCTTTGGTCGGCTGCTGGATGAACCGCATCATCCACTCACCCACCAAGTCACCCTGGTGCTCGGCGGCCAAGCTGGCGACAGCTTTGTGATAGACCTCATCGCCCAAGTACTGCTGACGCGCATCGAGCAGCGCCCGTGAGTAGTCATGGACGAATTCCGGATGCCCCTGGAAGCACAGCACCTGGTCACCGATGTGATAAGCGGCGTTCGGGCAGAAGTCGCTCGAGGCAATGACCGTAGCGCCTTCAGGCAGCTCGGTGACCTGGTCCTGATGGCTGATCAGCAGGGACAGTTCGCAAACCTCTGGGTCCATCCACGGCGCGTGGGCCGCCAGCGAATAGCGGTGGATCCCTACGCCCCAGCCCTGATCGGCACGTTCGGCCTTGCCGCCCAGAGTCAGCGCCAGTAACTGGTGGCCAAAGCACACGCCCAGCAGCTTCTCGCCGCGCTGGTATAGCTTGAGCAGGTACGCCTTGAGAGTTTGAATCCACGGATCGCTACCGAACGAATCGGCCTTGCTGCCGGTCACTAGATAAGCATCGAAGCGCTCGCCATCGGGCGGGTAATCGCCGTTCATTACGTTGTACACGCAAAACTCGGCTGCGATGGGCTGACGCGAAAAGAGCTGCTCGAACATCCTTCCGTAGCCCTCGTACTGCGCGGTCAACTCCGGTCGCAGGACATCGGTTTCAAGGATGCAGATGCGTAACGACATAGGGATAGTCCTGAACGACATGGGTGGAAATCAGCTGTAGAGACTGCCGCGAAAGCCACGTACAAGCAAGTAGGCTGCACTGACGAACGGTCACATTCTGTCGGACGAGGGTGAAGGTATTTGCGGGTGTCTACGCAGCAGCTGTCAGCGGTATGGCCCAATGCTTCATAGCCACCAGCGCTAAAGATGCAGTCTTTTAGCATAAAGGGTTCTCAAGTGAGGGTAACGCTAGTTCTGTGGGTGGTTTATATCCACCTATACGACACAAGCAGACCCGACAAGGAAGCCACCGGGTAATCAGGAATAACAACAAAAAGGCGGTCCGCCATGTTCAGACATTCGAAGCTTCGCCAAGCTGGGCTGATATTGTTCGCTACGACATTGCTGTTGATTCTCCCCAACCTTACACGCTTGTTCGGCTGAGAGCGCCAAGTGCCTTGCTTGGGTTAATCTCCCGTGTTTAGGACTGGAGAGCACCCATGCGTCAATGTCTCGCCGCGCTTGCCCTATCGTTGAGCCTGCCGTTATCGGCGGCGCAGTTGCACCTTGAATTGGGCGACCAAAGCGTGCAGTGGTCCAGTGAGCAATTGCTGCAGCACCCACAGGCGCGCGACATCAATGTCGACCAGGATGTGGCCTACAAACGCCCCATGCGTTATCGCGCCATACCCGTGGCGTTACTGCTGCAAGGGGTCAAGCCAGAGGACCATCTGCAGGCCGTTGCACTGGACGGGTTCGCCGCGGAAATGCCCGCCGCCCCGCTGCTCCAAAAAGGCCCCGCACAGGCGTGGCTCGCGGTGCAAGACCCAGCCAAACCCTGGCCACCCCTTGGCAAGGGCAAACCCAGCGCAGGGCCGTTCTACTTGGTGTGGACCAATCCGCAGGCAAGCGGTATCCGCCCCGAACAGTGGCCCTTTCAGATCGGCACCATCCGCAGCCTTGCTCCGGTAGAACAACGTTTTCCCGCGCTGCTGCCTGACCCGCGGTTACCGGCCAATGACCCGGTACGCCGAGGGTTCGCGCTATTTCAGCAGAACTGCCTGGCCTGCCACCGGCTCAATGGTGCGGGCGATGCGCAGTTCGGGCCAGACCTCAATCTGCCGCACAATCCCACTGAATATTTCCAGCCGCAATACCTACGTATGTACATTCGCGACCCACAGCGCCTTAGGCAATGGCCTCAGGCGCGCATGCCGGGCTTCGCGGAGAATGTATTGAATGAACAGGAGCTCGATGCTGTGCTGGCGTATCTTGCGCACATGGCTGAGCGCAAGAAGCATTGAATGTGCGGGGCTGCCAAGCAGCCCCATAACCTTAGGCAGTCTGCCTTTCGTGCTTGACGCCCCACCCTTCGACTTCGCCGCCGTAGGGTGAAACCAATTGCTCGAAGGCCTCCTCGAAGTCACCAATCCCGCAGTATGTGGCATACATGACCTTGCTCAGCTCCAAGTGCCACGCACCATCGTCGCGCTCATGCACCTGGGCGTTAAGCGACTCGCCCCGAAACTGCCTGGCCGCGCGGCGGGCCCCTGCTTCATCTGGAAATACCGCGTAGAACTCGATGGGGTGAATGCGAGTGAAATCGAAACCGCCAGCTTTCATCTGGCGCAAAACGTTGCTGCTGATATCGTCGTTCAGGCTGCTCATGAATCGTCCTCCCGAGTAAAGCGATGGATAGACTTTCCGTGCACTACGCACCTGCAGGCACCGCCGGCAGATCGAGCTGATGAGAGACGCGAATTGACGCAGGTGCAGGCCTGCAGAAAAGACCGGCACCTTCAAACAGCGTAGTGCCTGCACAGGCACCACGCCAACCGTTGATTCAAGGGGCTTCTTGGATGCTGGTGATGATCACGCCGTTCTGCTCCTTGAGCCAGCGTGCCGTTGGTGATGTAGCGCGGTCCTGGAAGTCGTTGAGGTCCAATTCATCCATGATCGGAAACAGATGCGAACGGATGGCGCGTGCGGCCTCTTCCTCGCTAGGGCGTTGCTCACCGTGCATCAGCAAGGTGGTTGGCTCGCCCTTCTGATCGGCAAAGATGACTTCCCACTCTTTCATTGAATAGCCCTCTGGATCGTACAGCGCCTGGTGTGTAGCGCCTGTAGAAGCAGACCCTGGGCCAGGGCATTCGTTCAGGCAAAAAAAGGGCCGCTATGCGGCCCTTTGGGTTCAGCGCCAGGGTTGCGGCTTATTTCTTTGGAGTGCCGTGGACCACACCGGCAGTGTTGTCCAGCAAGCTCTTGGTAGCGGTCTGGATGAAGGCTTCAAGCTGCTGCAGCATTTGCGTCTGCTCCGGGCTTTCGATCAGCTCGGCCTTGAACTCCTTGCCCAGCTGGTAGCGGTACATGCGAGGGCTCATGTCCTTGGATTCGATCAGCAGGTGGTCGCCCTTGACCAGGCCTACGATCTGTTCACTGCCCGACGGCTTGATCATGCCAATGCCCGGGTCGCCCTCAGGCAGGTTGAGCAGATCGCGCCCCCAGCACTGGTGGCGGGTCTGGCCACCCAGGCGGCCCATGATGGTCGGCACGATGTCGACCTGGGTACCGACGGTGTGGTTGACCGCACCGAACTTCTCCTGGATGCCCGGCGCAATCAGCAGCAGCGGCACGTTGAAGCGCCCCAGGTCCAGCTCGGTGACCTGCTGCTGGTTGCCGAACCCGTGGTCGCCGACGATGACGAACAGGGTGTCCTTGAAGTAAGGCTCTTTACGCGCTTTCTCGAAGAACTGGCCCAGTGCCCAGTCGGAGTAGCGCATGGCGGTCAGGTGCTCGTCCAGGCGGCCCTGGCCTGTGACTTTCTCAACCGGCAGGTTGGCAGGCAGCGCGTAAGGCGTGTGGTTGGAAAGGGTTTGCAGCAGAGCATAGATCGGCTTCTTGCCATCGTGCTTGGCCAGCTCCTCGTTACCACGGTCGAACATGTCCTGGTCGGACACGCCCCAGGTGGGGTCGGAGAACACTGGGTTGACGAAGTCGTTACGGCCAATGAAGGTGGTCATGCCCTGATTGCCGAAGAACCCGGACTGGTTATCCCAGGCGAAATCACCGTTGTAGACATACACGTCATCGTAGTCACGGGCACCGAGCAGCGCCGGCAGGCCCGACAGCTTGTGGCCACCCTCCGGGGTCTGCATCAGGTATTCGAAGCCTGGCAGGTTGGGGAAGCAGGCCATGGTGGCGAACATGCCCTGGTGGGTGTGGGTGCCGTTGGAGAAGAAGCGGTCGAACAGCAGGCCCTCTTTGGCCAACTTGTCGAAATACGGGGTGATGTTGTTCGGGCTGCCCAGGGCGCCGACAGAATGGCCGGCGAAGCTTTCCATGAGGATAACTACGACGTTCTTGATCGGCAGGGTGCGGTCGGCCGGTGGCAGGAAGTCACGGCGCACGGCAGCCTCGTCGGCATCGACCAGGGTGTCATGGGCGGTCAGCAGTTGCTTGCGCACGGTTTCGGTAGCCAGCTCTTGCTTCAATACGGGCTTCCAAATATTGGCGCGGTCTTCGCCGAAGCGGCTTTTGGCAGCGTCGATCAGGGTAAGGGTGCCATTGAGGCCCAACTGGTTGACGAAGTTGGAATCGGTAGTGAAGGCGTCACCCCAACGCATCGGCGGGCCCTGGCGCAGGGTGCCACGGGCAGCGACCACCGCTACCAGCAAGACCACCATGAACACCGCCAGGCGGTTGTACCAAGGCGCCACGCGCTGTTGCCCGGTACCCCGGGTCAAGCGATCGATGCCCTTGAACAGCAGGCTCAGCAGCCAGGTGCCGAAGGCCCAGGCCAACAGATAGCGCACGACCGGGAAGCCATACCAGAGCATGCTGAGCACGGTCTTGGGGTCTTCCTTGATGTACTGGAACACCAGGCCATTGAGGCGCTGGTGGAACTCACGGTAGAAGTCCATCTCCATCAAGCCGAGAAACATCACCACGCTGGAGGTGAGGGTCAGCCAGAAACGGAACAGCCCACGCCGGGCCATCAGCCAGGGGCTGAGCATCGCCAGCAGCAGCGGGATGCTCAGGTAGACCACCACGCGCAGGTCGAAGCGCAAACCATTGAGGAAGCCTTCGGCGACGGTCGAGTAAGGGGTGTCGCCGATCATGTCGCTGTTGTAGACCAGCAGCGCGAGGCGTACCAGGCTGAGCATCAACATGATCACCAGGGCGCTGAGCAGCGTGTAGGCCAGGTGCGATTTCAAGGTCGGCGTATAGGCTCGCGCGCCCTGTTGCTTCAAGGCATCCGTGTTAGCCATGAATGGGAATGTCCTAGGATTGCGGTTTGCGAAGGTGGCGTTGGGGGGTGCCCAACGCTGCGTTGTGCGGGTGCGGATTCTGTTTAAACCAGTGTGAAAATTTTGTCACGCCACTATTGCAGATTTTGTCTGCCAAGCAGGTTTCATAAACGCACGTTCCCCCGCGGCCCGGCGATCGCCCAGATCACCAGGCCCACCACCGGGAGCAAGGCGATCAGCAGAATCCACAGGACCTTGGCGCCCACTTCACTGCTGCTTTTGATGACGTTGAGGATCGCCCAGATGTCCAGAGCGAGGATGATCAGGCCGACCAGGCCATTGAAAGTAGAGCCCATGTTACGTTCTCCTTGAAAGGCTGTTGCTGAGCATAGCCTTCTATCGCAACGATAGAAGGGAATCCTTGGCCAGCTGCACAGGTCACTGCTTAGACTGCCAGTACTGATGGATTTCGAGGTTTCTATGCCACCCGCTCACAGCCACAGCGCCACCCCGCTCTCTATGATCAACGCCTGGCGCCAGCAAGCCCACGACGCTCCGTGGCTAAGCGCAGGCTTGGCGTTGAGCTTGCTGGCAGTCATCGTGTTGCTGGCGGCCAGCTTCTGGAACGCCTTCACCGGTGACCATGCCGAAAACCTGCACCTGGCAGCTATCGGCGGGCTGTCCGGCTTCGCAGCCACGGCACTGGGAGCAGTGCTAGCGGTGGTACTGCGCGATGTCAGCACCCGCACCCAGGATGTGATGCTGGGTTTTGCCGCCGGCATGATGCTCGCCGCCAGTTCGTTTTCGCTGATTTTGCCCGGCCTGGACGCAGCTCGCGAAATCACCGGCAATGGCCCTGCTGCGGCTTTCACCGTTGTGCTGGGCATGGGGTTGGGTGTGCTGCTGATGCTGGGCCTGGACCGCTTCACCCCACATGAGCACGAGAGCACCGGCCCCTGTGGCCCGCAGGCTGAACGCATCAACCGGGTATGGCTGTTCGTGTTGGCGATCACCCTGCATAACCTGCCAGAGGGTATGGCGATCGGGGTGAGCTTTGCCAATGGCGATTTGAACATTGGCCTGCCACTGACCAGTGCCATCGCTATTCAGGACATCCCCGAGGGCCTAGCCGTGGCCCTGGCTTTGCGGGCGACGGGCCTGTCGAACATGAAGGCTGCGCTGGTGGCGATCGGCTCCGGGTTGATGGAGCCATTGGGCGCGGTGATTGGCCTGGGGATTTCCACCGGCTTCGCCTTGGCCTACCCGATCAGCATGGGGCTGGCGGCGGGAGCGATGATTTTCGTGGTGTCTCATGAGGTGATACCGGAAACCCATCGTAATGGGCATCAGACGTCAGCCACCCTTGGGCTGATGGGTGGGTTCGCGGTGATGATGTTTCTCGATACCGCATTGGGCTGAGTTACCGTTTGCCTGTACTGCCCTGTTCGCGGCCTTCCGCGAACAGGCAGAACGTGAAATCAGACGTGAACGGCGACCTTCAGGGCCTCCAGCGCCGGCTCCACCTTGATGTTGAGCGCTGCGCCCAGCTCCAGGACCCGCGCCAGGTCCTGTTGGCCAACCATCACCATTTGCAGCTCGTCATCAAGCAACTGGCTGAAGTTCAGCAACACATACCCCCCGGCCTCTTTGTTCAATGCGCCCATCTGCACCTGGATACGATTCAGGGCTGTCAGCGGTTCGGTGCGCGCCAGTTGCTTGGGCTTGAGGGTGAACGGCACGCTCTGGTCGAACGAATCACTGATTTGCTGGAACAGCGCTTGATAACTGTCGGCCTGGAACACCACCGTATCCGGCAGGCTGCCAAGCACTACCCATTCGCCGAGCGGAATCGGGAAGCTGTCGTCGTAGTTGATGTCCGGGTTGGCGGCCAGGAAGGCGGCGGGGTCGGCGTAGGCCTGGGCGGCCTCATCGGCGATGCGCTCGATTTCCTCAGCGCGCATGCAGCCGGCGCCAATCAGGCTGATGAATTCGAGCAACTGGTTTTTCATGAGGGGGGCCTGCGGCAGGTCAAAGGCGCCAAGGATAGCCGCAAATGCCCCCGAACCGTTAGCTGGCCAGTGCTTGCAGCCGCGCGGCAGCGTCCTGTGCGCCCATGGTCTGCGCAGCCATCAGTGCCGTAGCGCCTCTAGCATCGCGCCGTGCAGGATCAGCGCCTTGCGCTAGCAGGTGGTCGAGGATCTCGATGCGATTGAACATGGCCGCCAGCATCAACGCCGTGCGCCCGTCCTGGGCAGCAGCATCCACCGGCACACCGCTGTCGAGCAGCAGGCGGATCATTGCCAGGTCACCCTTGAACGCCGCCCCGGCGATGGGCAACTGGCCGTTATCATTGGCGATCAGCGGGTCGGCACCGTTGGCCAGAAGCACCCTGACTGCGTCGTGCTGACCGTGGTAGCTGGCCAGCATCAGCAAGGTGTCACCTTTATGATTGCGAAGGTTCGCAGGCAAGCCACTGGCTAGCAGGCGCTCGAGCATTTGCGCATCGCCCTGGCGGGCGCAGTCGAACACCTGCTCGGCGAAAGCAGCGGCTTCATCATTGGTCATCGCAGATGCGGCGGGTTGAGCGGACATCGGGAACCTCCTGGCATAATTCGTTGCCCTAGTCTTAATCAGGCATGCCATGGGGTCAAAGGTTCAGATTCTATTGCGGCTATAGGCAAATCCCGATCCGTGCAAAATGCACTGTGCAAAATGCATGACCATGCAGGCTGCACGATATCACTTCTCGAATTCCGCTCTAACCTACTGAATTTACTGGCTTTTTCATTAAGCCAAAACCTGGCACGGTCACTGCAATATTCAACTCACGTCTGCCAACACATCAGTCAGGAGTTGATATGGACCTCATCCAGGAAAAATTCGTTTCGGTCTTCCCGGCCTATCAGGTTGCCACCCAGTCCCGTCCTGATGGTGGCGTATTGCTGACCCTGCGCGCTGCTGATGGCAAGGTCACTCGCCGAGTGCTGACCTACGGCCAACTGCACAGTGCCGAACAGCTGTCCTGGGCGATCAGTGCCATTCGCCGCGACTTGGCCGAGCAGGCCAGCGAGCTGCCAGTAATTTCGATGTTGCAAAGCCAGCAGCGTTTCGCGCTGCCGACTTACCGCTGAGATTTGTCTGTACTGGCCCTTTCGCGGCCAAGTTGCCACCGCTAGTACTGCATTGCCCTTAGGGATGGCGGGGTGCTTGTGGTAGCGGCTCTAACCGCGAAAAGGCCAGGGCAGGCATTACAACTCGTCGATACCCAGAAACGCCCGCGCACTCACATCGCCGGTGAAGTCTGGCTCGACATCCCGTTCGCTACCGAACAGGCGCAACGCCAAGCAGAACGGGTTTCCACCCAACTCCACCCACCGCCGCGTACCTTCTGGTACGACCAACTCATCACCTTTTTCACACAATACGGCATAAACGTATTCGCCTAGGCGCAGGCCGAGCTGCGCACGCCCTGTAACTACGGCAAACACCTCTTCGCTGTTGTGCACATGTTCATCGCGCACGTCGACCTGCGTCGGCGCGGGGCCGTCACGGTTGAGCAGGGTGAACGCCGCACTACCGTGGGCTGTCATCAGGTGGTCCAAGTGTTCTCGGCAAACCTCCAGCACCTCAGCCTGGCTGCTGCCAGGGCGCACCCGCAGCGCCAGCGGGTTATGGGTCAAGCGCACACCCTGCTCAGCGAGGGTGGTGACGATATCGTCGTGGTGGGTCAGCACCTTGTGCGGCAAGCCAGGGTTGGACGGGTGGAAAACACAGAGGATGCTCATCGGCGGCTGGTCCTGGTCGATTGCGAACGAGTGGCAATGATAACGGCTGCAGCCAGCGCTGCGGCGCTGGCCATACCAAAGGTGAAGCTCGGCCCCAGCAATTTCCAGCTGTAGCCCGAATACAAAGCGCCCAAAGCCCCACCCGTACCCGACAGCGCGGCGTACAACGCCTGGCCCTGGCCCTGCTGCCGGGCGCCGAAGCTGGCCTGCACGAAGGCGATGCTCGCGGCATGGAAGCAGCCGAAGGTGGCAGCATGCAGCAGCTGAGCGAAAATCAACACCCCTGGTTCACCTGCCAGATTACCCAGCAGCAGCCACCGCAGCGCGGCCAACAGGAAGCTGGCCAGCAACACTCGCTGCACGCTGAAGCGGGCGAACAGGCGGCTCATGCCCATGAACATCAAAACTTCGGCCACCACGCCCAGTGCCCACAGCAAGCCAATGGCGCCACGGCTGTAGCCAAGGTGCTCAAGGTGCAGGGTGAGAAATGTGTAGTAAGGGCCGTGGCTGAGTTGCATCAACGCTACGCACAGGTAGAAGGCGATCACCCCCGGAGCACTCAGCTGGCGCAGGAAACCACCCGCACCAGCGCGCTCGCCCTGCTCTACCGGCTGTGCATTAGGCACCCACAGGCTGGCGGCAACGATACCGGCCATGATGGTCACCAGGGCTATGGGGTAGATGTCCAGGCTCAACCATTCGAACAGCCGGCCCAGCCCAACCACAGTGAGAATGAAGCCGATCGAGCCCCACAGGCGTACCTGGCTGTAGCGCGCGGTCTGGCCATGCAGGTGAGCCAGGGTGATGACTTCGAACTGCGGGAGCACCGCATGCCAGAAGAACGCATGCAGCGCCATCACCAATGCCAGCCAGGCATAGCTCTTGCCGAAGAAGATCAGCGAGAAGGTCGCCAGGGTGCACAAGGCCCCCAGGCGCACGATGAGCAGGCGCTGCCCGCTGCGGTCACCCAGCCAGCCCCACATGTTAGGCGCGACGCAGCGCATCAGCATGGGGATGGCCACCAACTCGCCGATGCGCGCCGGGGGGAAATCCAGGTGGTCGAAATACAGCGCCAGAAACGGCGCAGTGGAGCCCAGCAGGGCGAAGTAGAACAGGTAGAAGCTGGACAGGCGCCAATAAGGAATCGGGTGCATGGAGTGGCCCTCTAGGGACCTGTATCGGCCCTTTCAAGGCCAACCCCCTCCCACAGATTCAGTGCTATCGCTGTAGGAGCGGGTTCACCGGCGAAGCGGCCGACACAGGCTGGATCAGAGCTGGCCTAATACCGGTGTGTTCACCTTCACCTCGGCATTCTGCGCACGATGGCGCAACAAATGGTCCATCAGCACGATCGCCATCATCGCTTCGGCGATCGGTGTGGCACGGATACCCACGCACGGGTCATGGCGGCCTTTGGTGATGACGTCGACAGGGTTGCCATCGACATCGATCGAACGGCCTGGCGTGGTGATGCTGGACGTCGGCTTGAGCGCCAGGTGGGCGACGATCGGCTGACCGGAGCTGATGCCACCGAGGATGCCGCCTGCGTTATTGCTGAGAAAACCTGCAGGGGTCAGCTCGTCACGGTGTTCGGTGCCGCGCTGGGCAACGCTGGCGAAACCCGCACCGATTTCAACGCCTTTAACCGCGTTGATGCTCATCAGCGCGTGGGCCAGTTCCGCATCGAGACGGTCGAAAATCGGCTCGCCCAGCCCTGGCATGACGCCCTCGGCCACTACGGTGATCTTCGCCCCAACCGAATCCTGGTCGCGGCGCAGTTGGTCCATGTAGGCCTCGAGCTCCGGCACCTTGCTGGGGTCAGGGCTGAAGAAGGCGTTTTCTTCAACCGATTCCCAGCCCTTGAAGGGGATTTCGATCGGGCCCAATTGGCTCATGTAGCCACGCACCTGAATGCCCTGGGTAGCCAGGTACTTCTTGGCGATGGCGCCAGCAGCCACACGCATGGCCGTTTCGCGCGCCGAGCTGCGCCCGCCACCACGGTAGTCGCGAGTACCGTATTTGTGGTGGTAGGTGTAGTCGGCGTGGGCGGGGCGGAACAGGTCCTTGATCGCCGAGTAGTCCTTGGACTTCTGGTCGGTATTACGGATCAGCAGGCCAATCGAGCAGCCGGTGGTGCGGCCTTCGAAGACGCCAGAGAGGATTTCAACCTCGTCGGCTTCCTGGCGCTGGGTAGTATGCCGGCTGGTGCCAGGCTTGCGCCGGTCAAGGTCGTGCTGCAGGTCGGCGAGGGAGATCTCCAGGCCAGGTGGGCATCCATCGACAATGGCGACCAACGCCGGGCCATGGCTTTCGCCAGCGGTGGTGACAGTGAACAGCTTGCCGTAGGTATTGCCGGACATGGACGCTCCGCGAAATCTGCCTGAGGTGAACGAAAGCCGGCAGTATACAGATGGATGAAGGGGCTGTGCTGGCCTGTTGGTGGTTAACCAGCCCCCGGCCCGCCTGCACGGTGCTTATCGAGGCTGCGAACCTTCCCTCCAGCATCGAGTCATACGTTCATCTCCCTATGTAGTAACCCAAGATGTCGCGCCTGGTCGCTCTGTTCCTTTTGCTGTGTACCGGCCTGGCCCAGGCCGCCGCCCCTACCGTACTGCAACGCCCTATCGACCTCGATACCGGCCAAGGTGTGCTCCACGGCAGCCTGCTGTTGCCGCAACAAGCCACCCCGCCGCCAGTGGTGTTGATCATTGCCGGCTCCGGCCCCACTGATCGAGACGGTAACAACCCAGCCTCAGGCCGTGTCGACAACCTCAAACGCCTGGCCCTGGTGCTGGCCAACGAACACATAGCCAGCGTGCGCTACGACAAACGCGGCGTGGCCGCCAGCCAGCCAGCCACGCCTGACGAGCGCAACCTGAGCGTGCAGCGTTACGTCGACGATGTCGTGGCGTGGAGCCAAAAGCTCAAGGCCGACCCAAGGTTTGGCCCGCTGATCCTTGTGGGCCACAGTGAAGGGGCGCTGATCGCCACCCTTGCCGCCGAACGCGCCGGTGCCAGTGCAGTGGTCACCCTGGCCGGCATGGGCCGCCCCTTGGCGGACGTGTTGCGTGAGCAATTGGCTCAACGCCTGCCACCTGCGCAGGTGGCTCAGGGCAGCGCCCTGCTCGACCGCCTGCAAGCTGGGCAGACCAGCCTGGACATACCTGCCCCGCTACGCCAGGTGTTTCGCCCAAGCGTGCAGCCTTACCTGATCACCCTGCTGCAGCAGAACCCAGCCCAGGCTTTCGCGCGCTTGCCGATGCCTGCTCTGATCGTACAAGGACGCAACGATGTGCAGGTCGATGTAGCCGACGCTGAACGCCTCAAGGCAGCCAAGCCGGATGCTCAGCTGGTGTTGATCGACGGCATGAACCACATGCTGCGCATCAGCCCGAAAGACATGCACCTGCAGCGTGACAGCTACCTCAATCCAGAGCTGCCCCTGGCGCGGGAGCTTGGCGAACGACTGGTCAGCTTCATTCACCAGTTGCCATCGGCCTGACCCTCAAACATCGGCAATCCCTGCCGATAAAGCGGTATCGGCAGTGATCTGGGCGGCATGCAGCCCAGTTCGCTACCTGCCCGTCCCCGAGGAAATGCCCCAATGACCGATGCCCCCGCTGCCGTAGAGCCCGGCCAAGAGCCGCCCGCCCCGGAGCCAGCCGCCCTGCCTTGGGCAGACCTTGCTGTTGAACACTTCCAACTGCTGCGCCTGGCGCCCCTGCCCATCGACCGCAACAGCGGCGCACGGCCCTTGCGCTTCGTCGAGTTCGCTTACGCCGAACGCCATGACAAGGCCCACAGCCTGCTGCGCATGGAAATCCGCCTGCCAGGGCAGAAAGTTCGCAAGGAGCAGAACCAACTGGATGTGCGGGTGGACCACGGCGAGCGGCGGGTGACCCTGGGCAGTGACAGCGGGTTGCAACTGGAGCCGCTGAACCGCGGGGTCGGCCGCTTCATGCTGGCCCAGGCGGTGCAGTGGCTGCAGCGGCGCTGGTCGAACTACCGGGTCGAAGGCATGGCGCTGCCGAACAAGGATGCGCTGAACGAAGACACCCGCCTGCGCCGCGACCGGTTCATCACCGCCACGGGCCTGGAAGTGGAATACGCCGACCCGCAGCACCTCAAAGGCCGCACCCTGGATACCACCGTGAACCAGCTCAAAGGCGGCTGGAACACCGAAAAAGTGCAGCAGGTGAGCATGCTCGATGCAGCCGGCATGCTGCAGCAGGCCGAGCAGCAACTGCAGGAGAAAGAGGGGCAGCTGCGCGAACGCGACGAGCGGGTGGCCAAATATCGACGCGAAGACAGCGGGCTGCGCTTTACCATCACTTGCCTGGTGGCGTTCGCGGTGTTCCAGGCCGGGCTGCTGATCTGGATCGCTACCCGGTGAGCTGCGGGGCCGTCGTGCGGCCCACCCTGCCCGGCCTCAGACGCGCGACTTGAACAGCGCCTGGTGCTGACGGCATTGCTCGGCGGTGAGCATGAACACGCCGTGCCCGCCACGTTCGAATTCCAGCCAAGCGAAGTCCACTTCAGGGTAAAGGGCTTCGACATGCACCTGGCTGTTGCCGACCTCGACGATCAACAACCCCTTTTCAGTCAGGTGATCAGCCGCCTCGGCGAGCATTCGCCGGACCAAGTCCAGGCCATCGTTGCCGCAGGCCAGGCCCATTTCCGGCTCGTGGTGGTATTCGGCCGGCATGTCGCCAAAGTCTTCGGCATCGACATACGGCGGGTTGGACAGGATCAGGTCGAAGCGCTGCCCAGGCAGGCCAGCGAAGCCGTCACCCTGCACGGTAAACACTCGCTCGTCCAAACCGTGGCGTTCGATGTTCTGATTAGCCACTTCCAGTGCATCGAACGACAAGTCGGCCAGCACCACTTCGGCCTCGGGGAACACCTCGGCGGCCACTATGCCAATGCAGCCAGAACCCGTGCACAGGTCCAGAATGCGGGCGGGCTCGGCCGCCAGCCATGGCTCGAAGCGTTTTTCGATCAGCTCGCCAATCGGCGAGCGAGGTACCAGCACGCGCTCGTCGACGATGAACGACATGCCGCAGAACCACGCCTCGCCCAGCAGGTAAGCCGTCGGCACGCGGTCTTCGATACGGCGCTTGAGCAGATGCTGCAGGCGCACCCGCTCGTCGTCCTCGAGCTGGCAGTCCAGGTAACTGTCGGCAATCTCCCAGGGCAGGTGCACGGCGCCCAGCACCAGCAGACGGGCCTCGTCCCAGGCATTGTCGGCACCATGGCCAAAGAACAACTCATGCTCGTGGAAGCGGCTGACCGCCCAGCGGATGTAGTCGCGCAGCGTGCGCAGACGAGATGTGATCACGGGAAACTCCTATTCAGACCGTACAAAAGTCTAACAGCCCTACCGGCACAATTGTTCGTCACCATGCCCTGATGGCAAGCCACAGGCCAGTATCCATGCCGCTTGCGATGTCAACCATTCCCATTGGCGCCAAGGCAAGGGAGAATAGGTATACAAAAGCCCTACCCGAGGAGCCCTTGATGTCAGTTCCACCCACGATGTTCCGCCTCACGGGCCGCGACTATCCGCCGGCCAAGCTGAGCCAAGCCAGCTTGATCATCATCGATGCGCAGAAAGAGTACCTGAGCGGGCCTCTGCAGCTGTCGGGCATGGACGAGGCCGTGGCCAACATCGCCCGGTTGCTCGACGCTGCCCGCAAGGCAGGCCGTCCGATCATCCACGTTCGCCACCTCGGCACCGTTGGCGGGCGCTTCGACCCGCAAGGCCCGGCCGGCCAGTTCATTCCGGGCTTGGAGCCGCACGAAGGTGAAATCGTCATCGAAAAACGCATGCCCAACGCGTTCAAAAACACCCAACTGCATGACACCTTGCAGGCTCTTGGGCATCTGGACCTGATCGTGTGCGGTTTCATGAGCCACTCCAGCGTCAGCACCACCGTGCGCCGTGCCAAGGACTATGGTTATCGTTGCACCCTGGTAGAAGATGCTTCAGCCACCCGCGACCTGGCGCTGAAGGATCAGGTGATCCCCGCCGCGCAGATCCACGCGTGCGAAATGGCCGTGATGGCCGATAACTTCGCCTGTGTCGCACCCACCGCCAGCCTGATCTGAGCCGGTGTTGCGATGACCGCCCGGCAGCCGCGCGGAACCCTTGTACCAGGGCCAGGTCGAATTCCGGATGTCCACAGAGGTGACTGGAATGAAGCTTAAAGGCAGTTTCGACGCCAAGCGTCTGCGCCCGCGAGAACCGCGCAACTGGGGCGCGCGCATTGCCGCCGGCCTGTCGGCCCTGATCGCTACCTTGGGTGTGTTGCTAGCCATGGCAGGCGTGTCCGGGCTACTTGGCAACTACGCGGCCCTGGCCGACCTCAACACAAACCGCCCGCTGGCCAGCATCGTGGCGCTGGTTGGGCTGTTGCTGCTGTATCTGGGCGTGCGCCTCTGGCGTCGTAGCCGCATCCGCCTGCGCCGCGGGCGCGAACTGAACATGTCACCGCACTTGATGAAGAAGCACGATTAGCGGTTTGTGCTGCGGGCCTATTCGCGGGTGAACCTGCGAAGGGGCAGTACTGACGCCACAAGGCTGATGGCGTAAACTACGCCTCCCACGTGGAGGCACCATGCAAGACGACGATTTTTCCCTGTTCAGCGCAGAGGTGCGCGGCGTCAAGCCGATCAAGCACGACCGCGCCGATGTGGGCAAGCCGAAAACCGACCGCAAGCAACTGGCCGGCCTGCGCCAGGCCGCGACCGTGCGCAGCGACCAGACCTTGGTAATCGATGGCCTGTCGGACCAGTTCGTCATCGACGTGGGCGCCGAAGACGAGCTCATGTGGCGCCGCGACGGGGTGCAGGAAGGCCAGATCCGCAAGCTCAAGCTTGGCCAGATCGCCTTCGAGGGCAGCCTCGACCTGCATGGCATGAGCGTTGAAAAAGCCCGCGAAACCTTGTGGGCCTTCATCGCCGAAGCTACCCAGCTCGAAGTGCGCTGTGTACGGGTGACCCACGGCAAGGCTGCACGCCTGGACGGCAAGCGCCCGATGATCAAGAGCCACGTCAACACCTGGCTGCGCCAGCACCCGCAAGTGCTCGGTTTCACCTCGTGCCAGGCCCGCCATGGCGGCACCGGCGCTGTGTATGTGATGCTCAAGCGAACCATGATGGAAGGGCGCGACGAGTAACGCCGTGCTTGCAGCGCCGCCCGCGCCGCCGTAACCTTCCTTTTTGCGATTTTTTACCCACAGGTAGATACATGTCCCTGGAACAGAACTACACCGAGATCCTCAGCCAACTCGGCGAGGACGTCTCCCGTGAGGGCCTGCTCGACACGCCCAAACGGGCTGCAAAGGCCATGAAGTACCTTTGCCGCGGTTATGAGCAGACGCTGGAAGAAGTCACCAACGGCGCGCTGTTCACCTCCGACAACAGTGAGATGGTGCTGGTCCGGGACATCGAGCTGTATTCGATGTGCGAACACCACATGCTGCCTTTCATCGGCAAGGCTCACGTGGCTTACCTGCCCAAGGGCAAGGTCCTGGGCTTGTCGAAGGTCGCCCGCATCGTCGACATGTTCGCCCGCCGCCTGCAAATCCAGGAAAACCTCAGCCGCCAGATCGCCGAGGCCGTGCAGCAGGTTACCGGGGCTGCCGGCGTGGCCGTGGTGATCGAAGCCAAGCACATGTGCATGATGATGCGCGGTGTGGAAAAGCAGAATTCGACCATGCTCACCTCGGTGATGCTGGGTGAATTCCGTGAAAACGCCGCCACCCGCAGCGAGTTCCTCAGCCTGATCAAGTGATCGGTGCCTATCCCGAGCCGGCCCCCAGGGGTCGGCTTTTTACTTTCAGGAGTAGCCCATGATCGTCAAAGCCCTGCGGGTTGGCCTTGGCCAGCTTATCGTGTTCGGCGACTGGATCAGCCGCCCGGCCAAGCAGAAGCGTGACGCGGCGGCCCAGTCGCGTGTCGAGCAGCAGGCCAAGAGCCTCGCGCTCTATCAGTTCCATGCCTGCCCGTTCTGCGTGAAAACCCGCCGTACCCTGCATCGTTTGAACGTGCCAGTTGCGCTGCGTGATGCCAAGAACGACCAAGAGCACCGCCAGGCGCTGCTCGAAGGGGGTGGCCGGGTCAAAGTGCCGTGCCTGCGCATCGAAGAACAGGGCAACGTGACCTGGATGTATGAGTCCAAGGCCATCATTGATTACCTGGACAAGCGTTTCGCGTCAGCCTGAGGCATAAGCGTCGGCTTTATCGCCAGTGAACGCCCACAGGGATCACGCAGTGCGCGAACCCTGTGGCAAGCGGGTGAAAGCAGGTTCACCCGCGAATAGGCCGAACTCGCCTTACTCAACCATCGGCACATGCTTTGGGTGGCTCGCCACCCGCTTAAGCCAGGCACGCACTGCCGGATAGTCGGCCAGATCGAAACCGCCCTGATGCGCCACGTGGGTGTAGGCGTATAACGCGACGTCGGCGATCGAGTACTGGTCCCCAACCAGGTACGGCGTCATCTGCAACTGCCGCTCCATCACCTTCAGCGCCTTGTACCCGCCTTTGTGCAGCTTGCGGTATTCGTCCACACGCTCATCCGGCAAGCCCAGGTAGAACTGAATGAACCTGGCCACGGCAATGTACGGCTCATGGCTGTATTGCTCGAAAAACTGCCACTGCAGAACCTGCGTGCGCAGGCGCGGTTCGCTGGGCAGAAACGCGCTGCCATCGGCCAGGTAGTTGAGGATGGCGTTCGACTCCCAAAGGCAGGTACCGTCCTCGAGCTGCAGAACCGGCACCTTGCCATTGGGGTTCATGGCCAGGAACTCTGGGGTTTCGGTTTCGCCCTTGAGGATGTCCACCGCTTGCCATTGATACGGGCGGTCCAGCAGGCTGAGCATCAGCTTGACCTTGTAGCAGTTGCCCGACTGGTAGTCACCATACACCTTGTACATCGCCCCTCCCCTCCCATGCAGTTACGCAGATTTGCTCAATAGTTGGCGACTGTACGGCCAAAAGCAATGCCTGCTGTATGGCAAGGATCAATCACCGCCGCGTTAGGCTGCAAAAACAGCTTATACATGGACAAGGATCCCTCCAATGACCGATGCCACCTCCGCGCGCCTGAGGCCCCTGGCAGACAGCTCCCCGTCGGCCGTGGTCGCCGGCTTCATCGCCATGCTCACCGGTTACACCAGCTCCCTGGTATTGATGTTCCAGGCAGGGCAAGCTGCCGGGCTGACCAGTGCACAGATTTCTTCGTGGATCTGGGCCTTGTCGATCGGCATGGCGGTGTGCAGCATCGGCCTGTCACTGCGCTACCGCACGCCTATCACCGTGGCCTGGTCTACCCCCGGTGCAGCGCTGTTGATTACCAGCCTGGGCGGTGTCAGCTACGGCGAAGCCATCGGCGCTTACATTACCTGTGCACTGCTGGTGGTGATCTGCGGCGTGACCGGCAGCTTCGAACGCCTGGTCAAGCGTATTCCCGCGTCATTGGCCTCGGCGCTGCTGGCGGGGATCCTGTTCAAGATCGGCAGCGAAATCTTCGTGGCCGCCCAGCACCGTACCTTGTTGGTATTGGGCATGTTCTTTAGTTATCTGTTGGTCAAGCGGCTATCGCCGCGGTATTGCGTGCTGGCTGCCTTGCTGGTGGGCACCGCGCTGTCCGGCGCCCTTGGCCTGCTGGACTTCAGCGGCTTCAAGCTGGAGGTAGCGGCACCGGTCTGGACCACGCCGAGCTTCTCTCTGGCCGCGACCATCAGCATCGGCATACCGCTGTTCGTGGTGGCCATGACCTCACAGAACATGCCGGGCGTGGCTGTGCTAAGGGCCGACGGCTACCAAGTACCTGCATCGCCGCTGATTTCTGCCACTGGCTTTGCCTCGCTGCTGCTGGCCCCTTTCGGCTCCCACGGGGTGAATCTGGCGGCGATCAGTGCGGCGATCTGCACCGGGCCGCATGCCCATGAAGACCCGCAAAAACGCTACACGGCGGCGGTTTGGTGCGGGATTTTCTATGGCATAGCCGGTACGTTCGGCGCAACCCTGGCGGCGTTGTTCGCCGCGCTGCCCAAGGAGCTGGTGCTGTCGATTGCCGCCCTGGCACTGTTTGGTTCGATCATGAATGGGCTGACCGTGGCCATGGCCGAGGCACGCGAGCGGGAAGCGGCCTTGATCACCTTCATGGTCACGGCATCGGGGTTGACGCTGTTCTCGATTGGTTCGGCGTTCTGGGGGATTGTGGCGGGGGTTTTGACCTTGTTGATTCTGAACGCTCAGGGGGCTCGGCGGTAGTTCAGTGTTGCGGTTGAGATCGAGCGCCGCCCGCGCGGCGCTCGATCTCGAACCCCACTAAAATCCACCGCCAGCCACTCACAGCCTAAAATGCCCGACCATGCCTTTGAGATCACTGCCCAATTGCGCCAATTCGACACTGGAACGGGCATTGTCCTGCATCGCCAGCGCCGCCTGGTCGGCACTGCCGCGGATCTGCGTCACGCTGCGGCTGATCTCTTCGGCTACCGAACTCTGCTGCTCGGCTGCCGCAGCAATCTGCTGGTTCATCTGCTGAATCAAGGACACCGCCGCGGCAATGCTGCCCAGCGCGCTTTCGGTCTGTAGCGCATCGGCTACGGCCAGGCGGACCAGCTCGGTACTGCCACGGATCTGCGTCACCGACTGCTGGGCGTTGCCCCGCAGACTGGCCACCAGCCGTTCGATTTCCTCGGTCGACTGCCGGGTACGCCGGGCCAGGGCGCGCACCTCATCAGCCACCACGGCGAAGCCACGCCCCTGCTCACCGGCCCGCGCCGCCTCGATAGCCGCGTTCAGCGCCAGCAGGTTGGTCTGCTCGGCCACGCTTTTGATCACCTCCAGCACATCGCCAATGGTGTGGATCTCGGCGCTCAAGCTATCGATACCCGCGCTGGCGGTGTCTGCGGCGCTGGCCAATTGCTCGATGCGCTGCATGCTTTCGCGCACCACACGCTGGCCAGCGTCGACCTTCTCGTCGGCCGCCTGTGCCGCCTGTGCGGCTTGCTCGGCGTTACGCGCCACATCGTGCACGGTGGCAGTCATCTGCTGCATGGCAGTCGCCACCTGCTCGGTCTCTTCCTTCTGGCTGCCAACTTCACGGTTGGTCTGCTCGGTCACAGCTGACAGTGCCTGGGCGCTACCTGCCAACTGCTCGATGCCCTGCTGCAGACCACTGACCACGCCCGACAGCCCGGCAGCCATCTGCTGCATGGCCTGCATCAACTGGCCCACTTCGTCGCTGCGCGGCGCTTCGTGCTCCAGGCTCAATTCCCCGGCAGCGATGCGCTGGGCACGGCTGATTACGCGTTTGAGTGGGCCGATCACCGCGCGGGGAATCAGCCAGGCAGCGAGAATGCCCACCAGCAGCGCAAGGCCAGTGGCCAAGGCGATCGCCAGGCTATTACGCGCAAGTTCCGCCTGCATGGCTTGCTGGTCGGCCACATAGGCCTGGTCGACCCGGCTGGTGACCTGCTCGGCACTGGCTTGCAACTGTGCCTTGATGCCCTGTTCTTTACCCAGCAGATCGGTGTATTCGTTGAGTTTGTCGGAGAAACTGGCAATGTGCCCAGCCACTTCACCCAGCACACTTTGGTAGCCGGGGTCACTGACACTGGCCTTGAGCTGCTCGACCAACTGCGCTGCGTCGACAGTCTGGGCGATGCGCCCTTGCTCGACTTCTTCGCCCTTGCGGCTTTTGTCCAAGCGCACCCGCGCCTCTTCCATGGCCTGCAGCATCAACCGCGAAACTTGCGCCACCTGCCCGGCCTGTTCGAGGAACTCGCCACCTTGTTGGCCTTGGGATTGTTTAAGGGTGTAAGTGGCATCATCGGCCAAGCCCGATTGCAGCACATCGAGGTTATTGGCCACGCTGGACACCGACCAACTGGCCATGTCCAGCGCCAGCTCCTTGGCCTGCACCGCTTCGACGAAGGCTTCAAAGGCCTGGCCGTACGCCGCCAGGTCAGCCTCGGCCGCGCTCATTGCCGGCAGGGTGCGGGCGCGCTCGGCGAGGTTCTGCAACCCGCTGCGCAAAGCCTCGGCTTCCTTGATATCCGAACGCAAAGCAAACGCCTGCTCGCGCTGGCGCAACCGCAGCAGGTCGGTATTGAACTGGCCTAGCTCACGCAGCCCGTCGAAACGCTGGCCGACGCCATGCAGCGCGGCTACACCGATGGCCGCCACCGCCACGGTCAGCAGCAACACCAGGGCAAAGCCAAGGCCCAGTTTGCGGGCCATGCCCAGGTTAGCCAGAACACCGCGCCTGCTCGCCGCCATCGCCGATCCTCTTCACCGTGCAAGGTTTGCCGAAGGCTAAGCGTTGCAACGTTCTTGGCCTGCAAACAAGGGGGCGACAGAAAAATGGTGTCAAATAGCTATGTACTGTCGTTATCAGCTAACTAAGGGTCGCCCTGCAGGGGAAATTGCAGGGCTGATCGGGGCCGGCTCAAATAGCCGTGGCTCCGCCGTCCACAGCAAGGCTGTGCCCCGTGGTGAAGGCCGCCCCATCGCTGCACAGGTACAAGACGGCACTGGCCACTTCGTCGACCTTGCCGATACGCCCCACCGGATGCATGGCAGCGGCAAATTCAGCTTTGCGCGGGTCAGCTTCATAGGCACGGCGGAACATATCGGTATCGATCACCGCCGGGCACACCGCGTTAACCCGGATACGCTTCTTGGCATATTCGATGGCCGCCGACTTGGTCAGGCCGATCACCGCATGCTTGGAGGCGGCATAAATGCTCATCTTCGGTGCTGCGCCCAGGCCCGCCACCGAGGCGGTATTGACGATCGCCCCGCCGCCTTGAGCCACTAGCAGCGGCAACTGGTACTTCATGCACAGCCATACGCCTTTGACATTGACGCCCATGATGGCGTCGAACTCGGCCTCACTGCCCTCGGCCAAACGCCCTTTTTCAATTTCGATGCCTGCGTTGTTGAAGGCGTAGTCCAAGCGCCCATACACCTCGATGACCCGCTCGTGCAGTTGCCGTACCTCGGCGTCCTTGGTCACGTCACAGGCCACGAACAACGCCTCGCCCCCCGCTTGATGCAGCAGGTCGACGGTAGACTGGCCTGCGACCGGGTCAAGATCGGCTACCACCACCTTCAGGCCTTGGCGGGCAAAGGCCAGCGCCGTAGCCCGGCCGATCCCCGCGCCAGCGCCAGTGACCAGGGCTACCTGGCCGGAAAAGGTCATGCTCATCGTCTGCTCCAGAAGGGGAATGGATGGGCTGAGAGTCTAGTCAGCCTACCACCGGGCTGGGCAGCATCATCAGGGCAGCGGTTGAGCTACCATGCTTACCAGTGATTTTGCGGACCAACCAGCATCAGCAGGTTAAATTGACCGCTGAGCCTCATTCCATCACAAGGACCTGCCATGACCCAGACCAACCGCCGCTTCCTGCTTGCCAAACGCCCGGCCGGCGCCGTGCGCCGTGACGACTTCACCTTCGAGACCGTGCCCGCCCAGGCGCCTGCCGAAGGGCAGATCCAGGTGCGCAACCTGTACCTGTCCCTGGACCCAGCCATGCGCGGCTGGATGAACGAAGGCAAGTCTTACATCCCACCCGTTGCCCTGGGCCAGGTGATGCGTGCCCTGGGCGTTGGCGAGGTGGTGGCTTCCAACCATCCGGACTACAAGCCCGGCGACCACGTCAGCGGCGCCCTCGGTGTGCAGGACTACTTCACCGGCGAGCCCCAGGGCCTGCACAAGATCGACCCCAATCTCGCCCCGCTGCCCCGCTACCTGTCGGCCCTGGGCATGACCGGCATGACCGCCTACTTCGCCCTGCTCGAAGTCGGCCAGCCCAAGGCCGGTGACACCGTGGTCATTTCTGGCGCAGCCGGTGCGGTGGGCAGCATCGTCGGGCAGATCGCCAAGCTCAAAGGCTGCCATGTGGTCGGCATTGCCGGTGGTGCGCAGAAATGCCAATACCTGAAAGACGAACTGGGCTTCGACGGCGTGATCGACTACAAAGCCGAGGACGTGCTGGCCGGCCTGAAGCGCGAATGCCCGAAAGGGGTCGATGTGTACTTCGATAACGTCGGCGGCGAAATCCTCGACGCGGTCCTCACCCGCATCAACTTCAAAGCACGCATCGTGATTTGCGGCGCCATCAGCCAGTACAACAACAAAGAAGCGGTCAAAGGCCCGGCCAACTACCTGGCGCTGCTGGTGAACCGCGCACGCATGGAAGGCTTCGTGGTGATGGACCACGTCAAGGACTATGGCAAGGCCGCGCAGGAGATGGCCGGTTGGCTGGCCAGCGGCAAGGTCAAGAGCAAGGAGGATGTGGTCGAGGGGCTGGAGACGTTCCCAGAAACATTGCTCAAGCTGTTCAACGGGGAAAACTTCGGCAAGTTGGTGTTGAAGGTGTGACGCGGGTGTAGCCCTGGACTGTGCCGCGCCCCCTTAAAGGGCCGGCACAGGCAGCACAGATCTTGTAAGATTGCCCCTCGCCACTGAAACCAGTGACAAGGGATTTGTAGAGATGACCATGATCAAGATCACCCCCACCATCGAGTGCTCCAACACCGCCCCGTTCGTCCTCTTTGGCGGCGTCAACGTACTCGAGTCCGAGGACCTCGCCCTGACCGCCTGTGCCGAGTACGTTCGGGTTACCGAGAAACTGGGCATCCCTTACGTGTTCAAGGCCAGCTTCGACAAGGCTAACCGCTCCTCGATCCACTCCTACCGCGGCCCCGGTATGGAAGAAGGCCTGCGTATCTTCGAAAAGGTAAAAGCCGAATTCGGCGTACCGATCATCACCGACGTGCATGAAATTCACCAATGCGCCCCAGTTGCCGAAGTGGTCGACGTGCTACAGCTGCCCGCCTTCCTGGCCCGCCAGACCGACCTGGTGGTAGCCCTGGCCAAGACCGGCAAGCCAGTCAACATCAAAAAGCCGCAGTTCCTCAGCCCTTCGCAGATGCAGAACATCGTGCACAAGTTCAAGGAAGCCGGTAACGACCAACTGATCCTGTGCGACCGTGGCACCTGCATGGGTTACGACAACCTGGTCGTCGACATGCTGGGCTTCGGGGTAATGAAACGTACCTGCGAAGACCTGCCGGTAATCTTCGACGTCACCCACGCGCTGCAGAATCGCGACCCATCTGGCGCGGCTTCCGGTGGCCGTCGCGAGCAGGTCGTGGACCTGGCCCGCGCTGGTATGGCGGTGGGCCTGGCTGGGCTGTTCCTGGAGGCCCACCCTAACCCAGACCAAGCCAAGTGCGACGGCCCGAGCGCTCTGCCGCTGGACAAGCTGGAGCCGTTCCTGGCGCAGATCAAAGCCCTGGATGACCTGGTCAAAGGCTTCGCCCCGTTGGTCATCGCCTGATTCGAAAGCAATGAGAAAAGGGCCGACCTGCACATTGCAGGTCGGCCCTTTTTCATTTCGCCTGTGAATATGGGCAATGCCCGTGGCGCTCACGCTCAAACTCAGGTATCGATGTGCGCGCTTTCATGAGGAGAACATTGTGGAGTGGTACGAATCGTTGTTTCTGCAGGCCTGCGCCCATGTGATGACCCAGGCGAAGATAGCCCAGCGCCATACACCGCAAGGGGGCCTGAACCTGAATGTGACCGCCACCCACGAGCTGGTCGAAGCCTATCAGCGTGGGGTAGCGTTGGCGTTCAATGCCAAAGAGTTACAACAGGCTTTTGCCCAAGGCGCAGATTGCGCTCTGCTGATAATAACGCATGAACATCAGTTCGCCAGCACCTTGCAGGACATCAAGCGCCACCACGATGTGGTCTTGAGCGCCACCTTGGGCACCACCGTGCGTTCCAGCGACTTCGCCACCTACCATGTGGACGTCGCCCTCATACGTGCAACCCAAGCCAGCACCATGGATATTGCCCATTGAAGCAATGGGCTACCCGACGGTAGCCCGGTTGCCAGTTCAGCCGCGAATCTCGGCCACCACCGCGGCCAGTGCCTGCGCGGGGTCGGCTGCTTTGCTGATAGGGCGGCCGATTACCAGGTAATCGGAGCCTGCATCCAATGCCTCGCGCGGGGTTAGGATACGGCGCTGGTCGTCCAGGGCGCTGCCAGCAGGACGAATGCCTGGAGTGACCAGTTGCAGTGCCGGGTGCGCGGCTTTGAGCGCGGGTGCTTCCAGCGCCGAGCACACCAGGCCGTCCATACCCGCCTTCTCGGCCAGCGCGGCCAAACGCAGCACTTGCTGCTGCGGGTCCACATCCAGGCCGATGCCCGCCAAGTCCTCACGCTCCATGCTGGTCAACACGGTCACACCGATCAGCAGTGGTTGCGGGCCCGTGCGCTTTGCCAGCGCTTCGCGGCAGGCGGCCATCATCCGCAGGCCACCGGAGCAGTGCACGTTGACCATCCATACCCCCATCTCGGCAGCAGCCTTCACAGCCATGGCCGTAGTATTGGGGATGTCATGGAACTTCAAATCCAGGAATACTTCGAAGCCTTTCGCGCAGAGCGTTTCCACAATTCCCGAGGCGCTGCTGGTGAACAGTTCTTTGCCAACTTTGACCCGGCACAGGGAGGGGTCGAGCTGGTCAGCCAGCTTCAGGGCAGCGTCACGGGTGGGAAAATCCAGGGCGACGATCAGGGGCGTCTGGCAGGCGGACATGGTCGGGGTCTCTTGGCAAGTCGTAAACGGCGCGCATTGTAAACGAAGTGGCGCAGGCTTTGGGGGCCGCAGGTCATCGGATTGGCCCAGAGGTGGGCGCTGCCTATAATTGAACCAACCCAACCGGGTGATGCTCGATATGAGTACAAGCATTGCCCCATGGTGCTGACAGGAGAATACAAATGCCCTGGTACGCCTGGCTGATACTCATCGTAGCCTTGGGTTCTATCGTCGGCGGGTTGATGATGCTGCGCGATACGGCCAAAAAACTCCCATTGACTGATGAACAACTGCGCAAAGTGCATGAACGCAATGCACAAGCCGATGCCAAGGACGCGCAGGACAGATAACGCGGACTTAAGCGTGACGGCGGCTGGCAATCATGCTGAAAGCTGTTTGGCTGATGCCTGAAATTAAGGTTTCATACTTATCAATTGGGCCGCTTTGCGGCCCAATTGATTTAACTGACTGCGATGAGCCCGATGAGCGTAGTCATTCAACGCTTAACTTATCGCGGTTACGCTCCAGCAATGCATTGCCAATGCCCTTGATTTCCAGTAACTCGTCAACCGTCGCAAACGGCCCGTTAGCCTCGCGGTACGCTACGATGGCCTCAGCCTTGGCCTTGCCAATGCCAGTGAGTTCTTTCTGCAAAGTAGCAGCGTCGGCCTGGTTCAAGTTTACAAGTGCGGGCCCGGTGCTCTTCTGGCTCATCGCCGCTACCGGCTGAGTCATTGGCCCCTCGGCAGGTGCGGCGTTAACCGAAAACGCAAGGCCCGCGAACAGGGGCAGCAGAAGGTACGAAAGCACGGTATTACGCATAGAAGCACTCCTTGGAGTAATTGGCGAGGCAGCGTTTCCTTGGCTGCCAGGCCAGATTATCGATCCCCAAAGTGCCCGCGAAGGGGGCTAATCCCCTTGTACTGTAGGAAGCCGCTTTATCGATCTTGATGCTGCTGCAAGTACAGCCAATCGACGATATCGCCCTCCGGCGAATAGCCGCTGACCAACTCGCGCAGCAGGTGCCTGATGCGGCTGAAATCATCTTCTGCAACCGCTTTGAGCAGCGCTGCCAAGCGCTCGCGCAATACATCCCACGCCAGGAAGTCTTCCTTGGCCGTCATGATCATGGGGTGCACAGTGGGCGATACGTCATCACCGATCAGCAGCTCTTCATACAACTTTTCACCCGGCCGCAAGCCTGAGAATTCAATGGCGATGTCGCCAGTGGGGTTGCCTGGGCTACGCACGCTCAGGCCCGAAAGGTGAATCATTTTTTCGGCCAGCTCGACGATTTTGACTGGCTCGCCCATGTCCAGGACGAAGACGTCGCCCCCCTGCCCCATGGCCCCGGCCTGCAACACCAGTTGGGCAGCCTCGGGGATGGTCATGAAGTACCGCGTGATCTTCGGGTGGGTAACGGTGAGCGGCCCACCGGCCTTGATCTGCTGGTGGAACAACGGTATCACCGAGCCCGAAGAGCCCAGCACGTTACCGAAGCGCACCATGGTGAAACGGGTTTTGTTCACCCGTGAAATTTTGCCGCTGTCGCCATACATCACTGGCGCAGCTTCCCGGCTCAGAGCCTGCAGGATCAGTTCGGACAGGCGCTTGGTACTGCCCATCACATTGGTAGGCCGCACCGCTTTGTCGGTGGAGATCAACACGAAGTTGGCCACTCCCGACTGCAAGGCAGCTTGCGCGGTGCATAGAGTACCGAACACATTGTTAAGCACGCCTTCGCCCATATTGTGCTCGACCATCGGCACGTGCTTGTAGGCAGCTGCATGGTAGACAGTGTCCACCCGCCAGGTGCTCATGATATCGGCCAGGTGCTGCTGATTGCGCACCGAGCCCAGAATCGGCAGCAAGCGAACCGAGAGCGACTCACGAGCGGCGTGTCGTTCCAGCTCACTGAGGATGCTGTAAAGGTTGAACTCGCTGTGATCGAACAGCAGCAAGGTCTTGGGGCCCAGGCCGATGATTTGTCGGCACAGCTCCGAGCCGATCGAGCCCCCTGCGCCAGTGACCAGCACTGTCTGCTTCTTGATGCACCGCTCGAGCAGTTCATCCTGAGCTGGCACTGGGTCACGCCCGAGCAAGTCGGCGATATCGACGTCCTGAATGTCATCGACCTTGACCCGACCACTGGCCAAGTCGGCAAACGCAGGTACGCTTCGCACGTGCAGCGGGTAAGGCTCGAGGAAAGCCAGGATTTCCTTGCGCCGCGCACGGGAAGCGCGGGGCAAAGCCAGGAGGATTTCCTGGGCACCGGTTTCCTTGATCATCTGCTGTAAGTGCTTGGGCTTGTAGACCTGAAGCCCGGAAATGACTCGGTTGGCGAGGTCACCATCGTCATCGATGAAGGCCACCGGCCGCATCACCCGGCCCATGCGCAGCGCAGCCAGCAATTGGTTACCGGCCGTACCAGCACCGTAGATGGCGACCTTGATCTGGCCATCGTCGCGGTTGGTGAAAGGAATCTGGTGGTTGCCGGTGAACCAGTCGCCGAGGAAGAACTGCCGCATCACCAGGCGCAAGCCACCGATGATGACCAGGCTCAGCCACCAGTAGTTGAAGATGATCGAGCGGGGAACCACCACTTTGTGGTTGCTGTACCAGTACACCACTACGGCAAGAATCAACGACGAGAGGGTGACAGCCTTGATGATGGTGATCAGCGCGTCGTTGCCGAAGTAACGCATCACCGCACGGTACATGCCGAAACGGATGAATAAAGGCACCGCCACCATCGGAGCGGCCAGGAACAGCCAAGTGTGCTCCAAGATTGGGTTGTACATTTCATCGACACCCAAGCGCACGATGAACGACAACCACAGCGCCATCCAGATCAGCAATACATCGGTGCAGACTTGTATCAGGCGCTTCTGCCGCCGTGACAGGTTCACCAGAAACTGGCGGAACCCTTCTCTGTCGCTGCCGCTCATCCCGCTCTCCTCAGTGTCATGGAGCCTCGCTCACCCACCTTGGGGCCCTGCCAGCCAATCCGCACATACACCTGAGTTGCGCGATGTTCAGTACATTCAAGCATCTTATTCCTGTTCACCCGCCCGGTACTTGACCGCGAGCATCGTTAGAGGCGCATAAGCCAGCAATGTTCCTGTTGCGCCGTCGAGGCCCAGGGCCAGCACCGCCACCGCGATCGGCAATAACCAAAACAGGTTAATGGCTGCTACTGCCAGGCTGACCGGCAGGTGGCTGCCGTGCCAACGCGAGGCAACCTGATAAGCGTGACTGCGGTGAGCCTCGTAAACCCGCTCCCCACGCAGCAGACGCCGTACAAGCGTGTACGTGGCATCGACCACAAATACGCCCAAAAGTATTATCCACGCCCAGAATAATAGCGGGTTTATCCAAGCTGCCTGCAATGCCAGCAGCCCGAGTACCATTCCGAGAAAGCCGCTCCCGGCATCACCCATGAATATGCGGGCGGGAGGAAAATTCCAGTACAGGAAACCAGCTACCGTGACTGCCAGAAGCATAGGCAGCCAAATGGCATCTGCCTGACCGCTCAGCCAGTACAACAATGTGCCGCCAAGGCACACGCAGATCGCTTCAATGCTGGCGATACCGTCGATGCCATCCATGAAATTGTAAAGGTTGAGCAACCACACCAGGAACAGAATGCCAAAGATCGTGCTCAGCCAGGGCGCGCTCACGTGTAAACCGAAGACTACGAGCGGCGGCAGGCCACCGAGCCAATAAAGGCCCCAGCCAGCAGCGGCAAAATGCCCGAGTAGGCGCCAGCGGGCCGCGATATGCCCGTGGTCATCCATAAAGCCAATTAGTGCCACCCCACCACCGGCCCCCAGCAGCCCGAGCAGCGGCGCTGTGGCAATTACACCCACCGCGGCCAAACCAACAACAGCGAACAAGTAAACCAACACGAACGCCAGCCCTCCCCCGCGCGGAGTTGGTAGGGTGTGCGAGCTACGGGCATTGGGAATATCCAGTAGGCTGCGCGCTAGCGCGTAGCGGCGAAGTGCCGCAGTCAACAACAGCGAGCTAAGGCCTGCGGCCAGAAGAAGCCAGATCATCAGTGTCGGTTTTCCAGAAAAGAGTGCGCCGTGGTGCGCAGGCCCTGGTCGAGGGTGAACGGCGGCACCCAACCCAGCACTTGGCGGTTCTTGGAGATATCCACCTCCAACGACCCCAGCAGGCGCTGGGCGAGGTCCCGCCGGCCCAGCAGACCAGCAGCCAGTTGCAACAGTGCGGGGGGCACTGGCAGCAAACGGGCGGGCCGCCCTATCTCCCGACCCAGGCCCCGCAAAAGGCGCGGCAGCGACACATCATCACCATCACTGGCGATGAACACCTGACCAACGGCTTGGGGATGCTTCATGCAAGTGATGATCAGGTCGACCAAATTGCCCAACGAGACCAAGCTGCGGCGATTGTCGACCGCTCCGAAGGGCAGTGGCAAACCTTTCGCCACCCATCGCATCATAGTGTGGAAGTTGGCCTTGACGCCCGGACCATAGACCAGCACCGGCCGCACCACCACCACCTCCATGCCCGTGGTGGCCGCCAGCTGAAACAGACCCTGTTCAGCCTCATGCTTAGAGATACCATAGGCATCGCTTGGCGCCGGTACGTCGTCCGCGCATAGCGGCCGCCCCGGCTGGCTAGCTTCACCGTTGACCTTGATCGAGCTTATGAAGACAAAACGTCGCACACCTGCTGCGGCGGCTTGCCTGGCCAAATGCAAGGTGCCATCGACATTGACCCGACGAAACGCGGCCAGGCTGTCGCTAGCGGTCTCATGCATTACATGCACTCGTGCAGCGGCGTGCACCAGCACCTCCACCCCAGCCAGTGCCGCTGCCCAGTCGGTACTAGTATCTAGCTCGCCCACAGTGAAGGTCGACACATTCGCAGGCATTGGTAACCCGGGCCTGCGCACGGCGCCACGCACGGCCAAGCCGCCTTGTGCGACCAAGGTGCGACAGAGTGCGCTGCCAACGAACCCGCTGGCACCGGTGACAAGAATGGCTCGTTCCATGAAAACTGCTCGACAACCTACTTACGAACCTTCACCGGCAGCAACGCCGGTGAGAGTTCAGTCAGGCAGTATACCGATGTTGGGCATTACGCTCGACAACGACTACCACCGCGCTGCAAAGGGTCTCATCGACTTGCTTTCAGGCTCGCCACGTCACCGCCGGGCAGGCCTGTTTCGGGGACTGGGCTGAGCCAGACGTTCACATGGTCGACGCTGTCCTGATTAAGCTCACCCGCCCACCGGTTAAGCAGGAACAGGTTTGTGATGAAGTCATACTGAGACTTCAGCAGATCGCGGCGCGCCTTGAATTCGTTCTGCACTGCAGTCAGCACATCCACTGCGTTCACCACGCCGAAGCTGAAAGCCTTTTGCGCCGCCACGCTCGACTGCTGCGCCGAGGACAAAGCATTACGGTTGGCGCGAATCTTATCGACGCTGGACTGGGCCGTGAGGTAAGCAGTGGTGATTTCTTTCACCACTTGCCGACGGATACCTTCGGCCTGCACCTCAGCTGCAAGCTGATCGTCGTACAAGCCGCGCACCCGCGCAGATGTGGAGCCACCGCTGTAGATGGGTATTTTCACTCCCAGCGTAGCCACATAACTGTCGCTGCGCGGCGCCTGGGTGTTGTCATAGCCCTGATCGCTCTGCTGCGCACTGAGGCTCAGCGCCAACTGCGGGTAATGCTCGCCCTTAGCTTCACGCACCGCCGCATTAGCGGCCTCTGCGTTACTTTGCGAGGCCTTGAGCATCGGGTTAATTTCGACGGCCTGAGTGATCCAGCTCTGCAGAGGCCGGGTTGGGGCCTGCAAGGTGACATCGTTACGCACCCGGCTCAACGGCTCGGTGATCGGCCGACCGATGATCTCAGCCAATGCCTCACGACTGACCTGCACTTGGTTGCGCGCATCCACTTCTTGCGCCGCCAAGGCATCGACCCGCGCCTGCATGTCGAGCTTGTCGGTGATCTTGGCCATCTGTCGGTCGAACATCATGCTGACGCGGTCAAGGTTCTTTTCGGTGGCACGGCGCTCGGCCTGCACCAAGGCCAGCTCATCATCGGCGGCCAGGGCGACGAAGTAACGCTTAGCTAGGTCAACGGTTGCCTCGGCCAGGGTGTCTTCAGCTTGCTGGCCTTTTTGCACATTGACACTCTTCGACTTCTGATAGCGCTCCCAGGCCGGCTTGTTGTAGAGATACTGGGTCAGGCTCAGAGAGTAGGACTCGTTGTTGTAGATGTCTCGGGTGATTTCGTTCTTGCGCAACACGCGGCTGGAGTTGGCATTGGCCGATACCTGCGGCAGCAGTTGGCCCATCGCCTCGCGCTGCCTCTCGGCAGCCGCACGGGCTTGGGCGTAAGCGGCTAGAACGCGTGGGTCCTCCAGGCGCGCTTCGCGGTACAGGCCGGCCAGATCCAGGGCATAGGTAGACGCCGAAATTCCTTTTGCCGGTGCAGGGCTCGCCGCGCTTGGTTCATCCGCCATGGCCTGCCACGCGGCCACGCAAATCAGTACACCTGATAGCAAACGCAACACAATCATTCCTCGATCAGCGATTCGGCAAACATGTTGCGCGCCGGTTTCAACAGGTACTGCAACATGGTTCGGTCGCCTGCGTTGATGAGGACGTCAGCCGGCATGCCGGGCTGCAGCTTGCGGTTGCCGAGTTTTTTCATACCATCGTCAGTGACCTTGACGCGTACCAGGTAGTACTGGTCGCCGGTACGCTCCTCGGTGAGACTGTCCGCCGAGATGCGGGTCAGAGTACCTTCGATGACCGGTGTGGTTGCTTGGTTGAACGCACTAAACCGGATATCGGCAGTCTTGCCCAACTCCAGGCGGTCGATATCCCTAGTCGAGACCTTAGCTTCGACGACCAGCTCGGACGAGGCCGGCACAATGTCCAACAATGGCGTAGCGGGGCTCACCACACCACCAATGGTGTGCACCTTCATGTCCAATACCATGCCGCTTTCTGGCGCACGGATGACTACCCTCGAAAGGCGGTCACGCAGCGCCGCTTCTTTTTCTTGAAGGTCGAAAACCTGGGCCTGCACGTCGGAAAGTTCATTTGCCACATCAGCGTCGAATTTCTTCTTCAACTGCACGATCTGCAGCTCAGTTTCGCCAATCTGCAGCTTGGTCTTGGTGATGGCTGATTCGTGGTCGGCGACCTCAGTCTTCAGCATATCGAGCTTGCGCTCCTGCTCGAGCAGGCGCTGGTTGTCGACAAAGCCCTCGGCAAGCAGCTCTTTCAATTGCTTGATCTCGCCGCTGTAGGACTTCTCGAGCCCGGTCTTGGTGCGGATCATATCCTTGAGGCCGACGATCTGCTGCTTCATTTGCTCGATGCGTTCGCGGTTGACCGAAATCTCGCCTTGCAGCGAGTCCCGACGCGCCTTGAAGACTTGTTGCTCGCCGCCCAACGCCTCGGTGGCGCGATCCGAATCAGTACCTTCCATGGTCACGACCGGAATCGCTGGCAGGCCATCGCGCTCGGCGCGCAGGCGCGCCTCTTTGTACCGGGCCACGATCAGCTGGTTACGAGTGGACTCGTACTCTGCGCTCAACTGACTCTCGTCCAGCACGATCAGCGGGTCACCCTTCTTCACCCGGTCACCATCGCGGGCGTGCAATTCCTTCACGATGCCGCCTTCCAGGTGCTGCACAGTCTTGCGGTAGTTCTGCACTGTGACCACACCTGAACCATGCACGGCATTGCTCAAAGGCGCAAACGCCGCCCAGGTACCGAAAATGCCGAAGGTGACGAGCACGATGGTCAGGCCGACACGACGAATGCCGCGGTCGGAGGTGGGCATGTCGTCGAAATTGTGGTCGAAAGAGGTAATCGCTTTACTGCTCATCGATAAATCCTTTTACGCGCCAGTGCTGGTCGGGCTGGCGGATGCTGCACCAGGTGCCGCGGGGGCAGCGGGGGCAGCGGGGTGAGGTGCAGCTGGCGCTGCCGCAGGAGGGTGCGCAGCGGCGGGCTGGGCGACGCGCTGCTGTGCCTTGGCTTGTTGCGCAGCCAGTTCGGCGATGACCCGATCACGCTCGCCATACAGCGAAATGGTGCCGCCGGCCATGACCAAAATACGATCCAGGCGGGTGAGAATATTTGGGCGGTGAGACACAATGAACACCGTGGCGCCTGTCTCCTTGAGCTTTTGCAGGGCCACGCCCAGGGCACGCTCACCGACGTCATCGAGGTTGGAGTTGGGCTCATCGAGCACAATCAAACGCGGGCTGCCATAGATTGCCCGGGCCAGGCCGACCCGCTGGCGCTGACCACCGGACAGATTAACTCCATCACTGCCAATGACAGTGTCGTAACCATCGGGCAACATCAGGATCATTTCGTGCACACCGGCAATCTGTGCCGCCTGCACAACCTTTTCTGGGTCAACCTTCTCGAAGCGGGCGATGTTCTCGCTGATGGTGCCTTCGAACAGCTCGATATCCTGGGGCAAGTAACCGACATACTTGCCCAGAGCTTGTTTGTCCCAGCTGGAGATATCGGCGCCGTCCAAGCGTACTACACCATGCTGCGGCGGCCAGATGCCCATCAACGCACGTACCAAGGTGGATTTGCCGGCTGCACTCGGCCCGACGATACCAACGATGGAGCCTGCAGGCGCAACGAAACTGATGTTACGGATGACCGGCGCTTTTGCACCAGGCGGGGCCACCACCAGATTTTCCACCTGTATATGGCCTTCAGGTGCCGGCAGCGGCATGCGCTCCGGCTCGCTGCTAAGATCTTCCAGCACCTTACTCAGGCGGTCGTATTGCACCTTGGCGGCAACGAAGCCTTTCCAACTGCTGATCATCTGGTCGATCGGTGCCAGCGCGCGACCAAGCAACAGGGAGCCGGCCATCAGCAGGCCCGGGTTGATCTGGTGCGTCACTACAAGATAAGCACCAATGGCCAGCATGATCGACTGCGACCAGGTGCGGAAAGTTTTCGAAACCGAGCTGACGATGCCGCCCTTATCGCTGGCTTCAGACTGCAAGAGCATGATACGACGCTGACGCTTTGCCCAGCGATTCATCAGGGTTTCGAGCATCCCCATCGATTCAATCACTTCGGCATTGCGCAAGGTTTTTGAGGTGACAAGGTTCGAAGCCACGTTCTCTTTGTTCGCAACGGCCAGCGTGTTGGCGGTCATGCGGTGGTTGACCACGGCCAGCATGCTCAACACCACTCCGCATGCCAGGGTCATGAAGCCGAACCAAGGATGAAACAAAAACATGACGATGGTGTAGATCGGGAACCATGGCGCATCGAAAAACGCGAACAGGCCAGAGCCGGTGAAGAACTGACGTAGAGCGGTCAGGTCATTCAGCGACTGCGCAGTGGCGTCTGAACCGCCGCTGCTCAATGCTCGTTTGAAACTTGCCCGGTAGACATCTCGGCTCAGCATCACGTCCAGGCGATTGCTGATGCGGACCATGATCCGGGAGCGCACCCACTCCAGCGACCCCATCGTCGCAACCAGCACCGTCAGGATCAGCGTGAGCATCAACAGTGTCGAGGTACTGCTGGAAGGGATGACCCGGCCAGAGACCTGAATCATGTAGAAGGTTGGCACGAGCATCAGCGTATTGACGAACAGGCTGAAGAAACCGACCGAAAGGAAGCTGCTTTTACAGGCTTTGAGGGCGGACTGCAGGTTGTTTTCGGATAGTGAACGCATGGTATCCATACTGAGAAAGGCTGAAACGGCCGGCAGTGTAACACCCCCCGGGATGAACGCAGCCTGCTTGATTACCCAGCGGCGCGTGTGCACGTCCGAAAGGACACGTTTTTATGAAAAAACAATGACGGACGTCAATAACAGGACAAGAGCTAGTTGCACATCACGTTGCCACCCCTGCACCTCTCAAAGCGACCGACGGCATGTGGCCCTGGGGCCACGCTAAGCGCGACGTAAACGGTGAAAGTTATTTGACGCACCCGAATTCGAATCGACCAAGCTATTGATTTTATTGAAAAAAAAATAGGAAAAGGCTGATTTCCATCGCGCCCGTAAGCGGCACTGCGACTGATCCACAACACGGATAGTTCAATCAAAAAATGAAATTTTTTTTATCATTGCGAGTTGACAAGAATTTCACATGCCTTCATCTTCGCCCCTCGCAGGGAGCCGTCACTGGCCAGATTTTGTGTATGCACGGGTTTGAGCAAGTTAGCTACCAGTGTTTTGATTAAAAGGAGCTTAACAAAGCCATGTCTATGCCCTCGCAGCCGCTTGACGGTTTGAAAATCAGCTCCCGGGTAATCCTGCTCGAGCCGGGCATGTACATCTTCCGGTATGCCTCCAACCCGCCTGCAGACAAGCCCGTGTGCATTGCGCTGCAACAAGCACCCCTGGGCAAAGGCTCGATCGATTTCTTCCCCGCTGAAGGGGTCAGCAAGAACATGCTGACCAAGCTCGGCGATACGGTTATCGCCCGGGTCAAAGGTGGCGTGACCACCGTACTGATCACTGAATACCACATGTTCGACGATGCCATCGAGCCCGTCGACCTGCGCATCGACCGCATCGATAATTCCCCCGCCATCATGCGCACGTTCGCCGTGGTGAGCAGCGACTCGGCACCAGCCATTTCATCCGAAACCGCCCCCTTCCCGCTGCAACTCACCGTGCACCTGCAGCAGCACGGCGAAGTCGTGTCCAGCGAAGGGTGGGCTGGCGCTCCGGGGAGTGATGAATTCATCGAAGGCTTCGCCATCGACTGGCCTAACAAGCCCGCCGGCGTAGACCTTTTGTACACCTGCATGGTGGCCGGCTCTGGCCCGAGCCGCAATGTGTCCACCGGCAACTTCGTAGGTTTACGCGGCGAAGGCCTGCCGCTGATCTGCGCAGGTTTCAGCCTGGTCGGGCCACATCGCAAACACTACGAACTCATAGGGCACATTGTATTCGGCAACGCCGAGCCACAACGCCTTGTCACCAATCAGATGATGCATGGCCCCACCGGCACTGAGCCTTTGGTGGCGCTGCATATCACCATTACACCCGTTACGAAGATGAACGCTGCCCGCTTTAAGTCTCCGTGGGAAAACTCTGCCTATCAGCAGAATATCATTGCAGCAAGCCAACCGGCTTGAAGTAACAGGAATATACAATGCAATACGATAATCCCGTATCGGCCGATCAGCTCCAGGCACACCTGGACGCTTCCACCCTGTCGACCAGCACCGTAGACGCTATCAGCTCCCTGCTGGGCTTGGGCAACGAAGGTGCTACCGTCAACGTAGCCAGCTTCGACGGCGTGAATCTGCAAGTGCCGACCTCCGGCGCGATCGACATTGTTACTGGTGTCGTCGCCGGTGCCCAAGGCGACCAGATCACCCTGGACCTGTCTAAAGCAGAAGCTGCTGGTGCCAGCGCCTACGTCCTGGAAAGCAATGCTAACCTGGTTGTCAACCTGCAAGGCGACTCTGCTGCTCCAGCAGTTCAGACCTTCGCTGCCCTGGCTGCCGACGTAGCTGTAACCGCTGACGACTCCGCCATTCAATTGGTAGTCGCCACTGGTAACGGCTCTGACATCATCACCGTCAAAGGTGACCAGAACACTCTGATCGACGCTGGCGACGGCAACGATGTCATCACTACCGGCAACGGTAACAACACTGTGATCGCTGGCGCTGGCAACAACGTCGTGACCACTGGCAGCGGCAACGACACCGTCGTTCTGAGCGGCAGCAACCACTCTGACGTGGTCGACACTGGTGCAGGCTACGACGTCGTGCAGCTGGACGGCTCGCGTGCTGACTACGAATTCAATGTCGGCAACAACTTCAACGTTACCCTGACCGGCAACCAGACTGCCGCCATCAGCAACGCTGAGTTCCTGACCTTCGTAAACGGTGACACCACCGAAACCGTCGCCCTGGCTCACAGTGATGACGAAGCCAGCGCGCTGCGTCTGTACCAAGGTATCCTGGGCCGCGACGCTGACCTGGACGGTGCCAAGGCGTTCGTAGGCGCTGTCAACGGCGGCACTTCGCTGTCCGACATCGCCAACCTGTTCCTGAACTCCACCGAGTTCGCTGGCGCCAATAACGCTACCGACATCAACGAGCTGTACCAAGCTCTGCTGGGTCGCGACGCTGATGCAGACGGTTCGGCCGCCTGGGCTGGCCAGCTGGCCAACGGCAACCTGTCGCTGAGCGACGTTGCTGCTGCCATCGCTACCTCGCAGGAAGCGATCGCTGCCGACCAGTCGAACGCCGAGTTCGTGAGCGCACTGTACGAAAACGTACTGGGTCGCCCTGCAGAAGAAGAAGGCCTGAACGCTTGGGTAGGTCAGCTGTTCAACGGCGCAAGCCGTGCTGAAGTGGCTGCTGCCATTGTTGGTTCCGCTGAAGCCGGCACCAAGTCCGACAGCGACTTCATCGATGGCCTGTACCAGTCCGCTCTGGGCCGCGCTGCCGATGCTGACGGTAAAGCCGACTGGCTGGGCCTGCTGGCCAACGGCGGCACCCACGCTGACGTCGCCCTGGGCATCGTTGGTTCCGACGAAGCTGTTGCTCACATCGACAACGTCGTTGTGCTGCACGGCCAAGTCTAACTAGCCCTGCCGTAGCGAAGCGTATGCTTGGCCGCAAGGCCAGGCATATGCAAAAAGGGGCGACTTTCGGGTCGCCCCTCTTTTTATTTTATGTAGCCAAGCCAAAGCTTATGTCCAGACTCCTCGACCATGGGCGAGAAACGCTCATGGACATTTTCCACCGCCACCGCCAAGCCAACGAGCAAGGCCAGGCGGCCGCCGCACTCGAGCGCGCCTTACAGATCGCCGAGTACCGGCCGGAAGCTCTGGTATGGAAAGGTATCGCGGCCCTGCCGCAATCGCCTGAGCTGGCGTTTTTGTTTTTTGCCAATGCCGCCAAGGCACTGCCGGATCGGGCGGATGTTCACGCCCTGATTGGCCGTAGCCTACTGGCGCAAAACCACGTCGAACTGGCCACCCGCTACCTGACCACAGCGTGGAAAAGCCAACCCAACGACCTAGCCCTGCGCCTGACTCTGTGGGATGCCCGTAGCCGCTCGCAAAATCCGGCCGACCTGCAGCGGATGATCCTCGCCCATCTGCCCGAGATCCACACAGGCAAAGAGCTGGCGCACGTGCTGAAATTGCTCGCCAGTCTAGCCGATACCCCGCGCACCGTCGGTGTGGTCCGCTATCTGCCTGAGAAAAAGGAAATCCAGGGGTGGGCCATCGACCTGGCCAATCTGCAGGCCCCTGCGGCACTGCGGGTTGAGGCCAACGGCTCGACGTTCGACACTCAGGCTAGCGCAGCGCACCCGTTGCTCAGCGCCGCCGGGCTGTCCAGCACCCATGGAGGCCTGCGGATAAGCGTGCCGAGCCCGCTCTTGGCGGTGCACCTGCAATTCATCAACGGCACACCTTTGCTTGGCAGCCCGGTGTATGCCATGCCGGTATTCGTCCCACCTGAGAGCGCGAGTAAGCGTGGCGAGCAGCAACCGGTGGATGTGCTGATCCCGGTGTACGACGGCCTCGACGAAACTCTCGAGTGCATCAATAGCGCGCTTGAGGCCCGCAAGCTCAACCGAACCCCGCACCGGCTGGTGGTCATCGAAGACAAGACACCGCTGCCCATGCTGGCCAAAGCCCTAAAGGTGCTGGCCGGCAAGGGCAAGATCACTCTAGTGCAAAACGCGGTGAACCTGGGCTTCATTCGCAGCATGAACCGCGCAATGGCGCTGAGCCCGAACAAGGACGTGGTCTGGCTGAACGCCGACACCCGAGTGCACGGCGCCTGGCTCGACCGCTTGCGCGAGGTGGCCTATAGCGAAGCCCGCATCGCCTCCGTGACGCCATTCACCAACAACGGCGAGCTGATGAGTTTCCCGCAGAGCCAGGCCAGCCACGCCATGCCCAGCGCCAAAGAACAGGCCGAGCTGGATGACCTGGCCAAGCAAACCGCCAGCGCCCCCATGGAAATCGAAACTGGTTGCGGGTTCTGCCTGTATATCAAGCGCGCAGCGCTGGATGAAGTCGGCTACCTGGACGAAGAGCACCTCGCCCGCGGCTATGGCGAAGAAACCGACTGGTGCTTGCGTGCGCGCACCTTAGGCTGGCGGCACATGGGCGCGCCCAGTGTGTTCGTCGCCCACCAGGGTGGCATTTCGTTCGGTGCCGAAAAGACCCTCCGCGTGGCCCAGAATAACGCCATCTTGCGCCAACGCTATCCGGACGCTTCGGCTCGTTACAACGCCTTCACCCTGCGCGACCCAATCAAGCCGGCCCGCGACGCCTTGCAGCGAGCCCGCCTGGCCCGGCTGGCGCGCCTGCCGGCCAATGCCCGCGGCAACTGCTGGCCGGCTCAGGGCGACACGACCTTGTACCTGCACGATGGCGCCTGCGAGGTGACCGGATTCAGCCTGGCCTGGCACCGAGAAAGCCACCGCAATTGGGTCACGTTGCGGGCACCGCTGCAACCGCTGCCCCTGTACCTGGACTTTGACCTGCCGAACGAATTCGATGCCTTGCTACAAGCGCTGCGCGTTTTGCCCCTAACCGGCTTGGCCTACACGCATCTAGCTCGCTGCCCAGCCGCCCTGTGCAAGCTGCCCGGTGAACTAGCTCTGCCCTATCAAATCGACTGCCGGGACGACAGCCTGCTGAATTCGGCCGACCCTCGCGATTGGCAAAGCTTCGTCCGCGACGCTGCAAGCGTTCGCTTGCCGTGGAACGCCCTGCTCGCAACCTATGCCAGCGCCCACCCCGAAGCCCAATGGCAGCCGCCTGCGTCGCTGGCGCAACCGGCCAGCGCCAGTGGCACGCCCCGCGTTCTGCTGATTGGCGACGCCCTGAACCACCCGCGCTGTGCCCAACGCTGGCTGGCTCTATCCAGGCAGATAGTACGTGACCAGTTGCCAATGGTACTGCTGGCCAGCGACGACAGCCCGTGGCTCAAGACGCTGCAAATACCCGGCATCATCCACTCACTACCGACGCTCTATGGCTTCAGCCTTGCCGAATGCGCCAAAGCCGCGGGATGCGACGCCGTACTCAGCCTGGACGACGAACCCGGCGCCGGCTGGCACGCACCGGCGCTGGCGGCTGAGCTGGGTTTGCCGTTGTTCGCTTGCCCTGGCCCGGTAGCAAATGAAGTGGGCGCGATCGCCTTGACGTCTTTACCCTTTACCCTGAGCCAAGCCTGATGACCCAAGACCTGCTGCAAAAGCCCCAGGTGGGCCAGCCCCCCGTCGCTTTGCAATCCTTCAGTGGCGCCATCCTGGGCCTGCAAGGTGACGTACTGCACGGCTGGGCCATGAACACCGCGCAACCGGAGCAACGTCCGGTGGTGGAAGTGTGCATCGACGGTGCCAGTGTGGCTTTGGTGCGAGCCGACCAGTACGAACCACTCGCGCCCATGGGCGATGAGTTTCATGGCTTCACCGTGCAGTTGCGCCCAAGCTGGCTAGCCGAAGCCCGAGTGATCTCGGCGCTTATCGCTAATCAGGCCTATGCCCTGGACGGGCAAGTGCTGTTGCCCTGCAAGCCCAGCAAAGAAGCCGCTGCCGTTGCTTCGCAGGTCTGGTACACCGGAGGCCTGCGCGTCGCTGGCTGGTCGTGGGACCCACAAGCGCCCCGGCGGCACGTGCAACTTACCATCAGCGAAGGCGGCCGGGTTATCGCCCAGGTCACTTGCAATCACCATCACCATGCATTGAGCTACCGCGCCACTAGCGACCACGGCTTCAACCTCGACCTGCCCTGGGAGCTGGCCGATGGCGAACTGCATGTGCTGGACGTGATAAACGACTTGGGCCAGCCATTGGCGGGTAGCCCGATACGCGTATGCTGCCGGCCGGAAGGCATGGAAGGGTTAATACGCCAGCTCGACCCCGCCCATGACGCGGCAACCGTGGCACTGCTGACTGCAGTGGCCAATGAACAAAGCCTGCTGCTACCCAAAAGCGCCGGCTGGCAGCACTACCCACAATGGTTCGAAGTGTTCCAGCGCCTGGAAGGCCATTCGAGACCAGCACTGCAGGGCAAGGTCGGCCTGCTGCTGATCGGCGACAGTGGCCCGCAAGCTCAGCAGGTGAGCCTGGCCAGCCTGGGCGATGACCTTGCGATGCTACATGGGCAAGCCATGGCGACCAATGAAGACCTGCTGCCCGCCCTGCAGCAGCTGCTAGCCCAAGGCTGTGACCGCATCCTCCCACTGATGAGTGGAGATCGCCTGGCACCGCTGGCCTTGCCGCACCTCAGTGCGCTGCTGGATGACGGCTGTGCCTGGGCATTTGCCGACTGCGACCGCGATGGCCTGCAGGGTGAGCGTAGCCTGCCCTGGTTGAAGCCGGTATGGGACATCGACCTGTTCATCGGTGCAGACATTTTCACCGCCGGTGCGATCTTCGGTGCGGATATCGTCGAGCAAGCCCTGGCGCTGCTGGCCGCGCGTACGCAAGGCGCTGCCATTGACTGGCACGCCTTCACCGCCGCCATTGCACTGGCGACGCAGAATACCGAGGCTTCTGTCGCCCACCTACCGCGTGTGCTCTACCATCGCGCCAGCCATTGGCCGGCAAGCCCCGAGCAGGCAGTACCAACACCACAACGGCTAGAGGCCATGACGTGGTTGTGCCAGGCCCTGGCGCCTGGCTCGGAGGTAAGCCGGGTCACCGATTACCCTGCCTTGCTCAGGGCCCATTGGCCGCTGCCGGAGAAACTGCCACGCGTGAGCCTGATCGTGCCCACGCGGGATCAGTACAAGCTGTTGCACGCCTGCGTCGAAGGGCTGCTGAACGACACCGATTACCCTGACCTGGAAATCATCGTTGTCGACAACCAGTCGAGCGATCCCGATACCCTTGCTTACTTTGAGAGCATCAAGGACCGTGGCGTGACCGTGCTAGAGCACCCCTACCCGTTCAACTACTCGACCATTAACAACCACGCGGCCAGCATTGCCACGGGGGAAGTGATTGGTCTGGTGAACAACGATATCGAGATCATCGAAGGTGGCTGGCTCAAGGAAATGGTTGCGCAGCTGTATCGCCCTGGGGTCGGTGCGGTGGGGGCGAAGTTGTTGTGGCCAATTAAAATGGTCCAACATGCTGGCGTCACGGTGGGCGTAAATGGTTTGGCAGCTCATGTCGGTAATACTTGGCACGAAAAGGACGCAGGTTATCTTGGCTTCAATCAAATAACGAGGCGCACTTCCGCGGTCACTGCCGCTTGCTTAGTTACGAAAACAGAAACTTACAATTCGCTTAAAGGCTTGGATCCTTCAGCATTTCCAGTCGCATTTAACGATGTAGACTTTTGCATGAAAACTCTTATAAAGGGGCACCATATAATTTGGACCCCATTTGCGAAGCTAATTCACGCCGAATCCGCGAGCCGAGGCAAGGATGTCATTAACGAGAAGAAAGCGCGAGCCCATCGCGAGCAAGAAAAATTCATGTTGCGCTGGACGTTGGATAACTGGCAAGACCCCAGTTATCATCCGGCGCTTAGCTCAGACTACATTAGCACCCCCTATGGCGCTTTGGCTCTTCCGCCTAGACAACAGCACATGAAACCTAGGACTGCAGATCTAGCCATCAGCACAAAACTATCAAACGCTTAAGTCACATGGGAGCTCAGCTATTCGCGGAGCTTCGAGACACCGATAAATCTATAGTGACCTCGATATTATGACTAGCATCACCCCACCTATGAGTCCACTTGCCGCCTTGAATGGTGTCGCCAATGCCGATTCGGTCGACTCCAGCCAGCAAGCACTTGAGAATGATCTTCTTGTTTCAGCACTACACACGACACAAGAACAGCTCGAGCGCACAACTATTGAGCTATGTGAGAAAAATCTCACAATCGAAAAAATGACATCAAAGTTAAATAGACTGCTTGCAAAATTTCCGGATTACTGGGAAGCAGAGTCGATTGACTACTCCATCAGCGAAGACAATAATGGCGTAAGAAAAATAATCTGGAGCGTTTCTGATACTGAGCTTGGCAATAATTACTATAAATACCTCCAATTTGAAACAGCCCTCTCCGGAGGTGTTACCGGTATCAAAATCCTCAACACCTCACAAGGCCTGGACTTTTTTAAATTCAACACCAGAGCAAAGTATTTGAATTGCCTGCCAGTAAATGGGGCGTATTCAGCAGAAAACAACAAGTGCATAAGTTCTATCGGCACTTCTGACTGGAAAGCAATCAAGGACCTCGCCAGCAAACTTAGAGCAGCATTGATCAACAACGAGTTCCCTGAAATCCCTAACGATTTCAACACTGACGTCGCGTCTGGCCTGAACAGACTTAAGCATGTATTCGATCACTGGCCAAATATTCCTCGCTATGATGCAATCGAGCTAAAAGAATCTGTGCATACGGATGAATACCAAGCACTGGACATTAGCATTTCCAACTTGGAAGTTGACTCATCACTGATTGCGTCGTTCACATATCGAATCTCAAGCGTTAATGAGCCAGGGAAGCATTTTGGGCAATTCCCACGCCTTGAGTTTGGCGAAAGCACCACTAACTGCTTTGACAACTGGTTCAAAGAAACTTCCGATCACCGTGGCAACCGACTAGAGTTGAGGTTCGCAGACCCGGACCAGATGGACATCGGAGTCTGGAAAAAACTATCACAACGCGATCAACTTTTGATTGTTGCCAATATTTCCATTCTCCCTGAAGCGTTAAAAAAGCTAAAAGATCAAGGTAATATTGGCCTGGATTTGGACGCCTGGGAAAAACTATCGGCAAAAGTCAAAAAAATCTTGGCGAGCACTGTAAAAAGCCAAGAACCTCGCATCGCCAAGACTTCGAACTAATTAAAGAATCGTATCATGACCACTAACTCTATGACACTGCTCCAACAAGGCAACCAGGCGTTCCGAGAAAAACGCTATGATGAAGCACTCGTACACTACACCCAAGCACTTATAGACAATCCTGGCCTGCAGTCGGTGATCAAGACCAATATTGACCTGACGAGAAGCAAGCAGGCACAGACGCTTACAACAGCACATAAAAGTGACATCACTCGTATTACGAAAAATATTTCCGAGCACCCTGAGCATCAACCAGACTTTTTTACCATTAAGTCCACACCGATAACTGCAGAACTTGTTGTTTGCGCCTGGGTTGAATCCTTTAACGATTACCTCAGTATCACTCAAACTGCTGCGAAATTACACGGTCCCTTTGAGTTTATCGTACTCGCGCCTCGTAACCTATACGACTCACTGATTGCTACTGCATTGCCATCCAACTGTGGCGCGCAGCATTTCATTTACTTCCCTAACAAAACAAGTAGAACGGGTGCATTTGTCCGCACACTTAACACCGGCATCTTCAATAAATATAGTGATTTACTCTGGTTAACCGACACTAGAAATTTCGCTCTCGACCCAACTAACATTGAAAAATTTGTCAAGAATGAGTTTGGCGATGTTGGTGTACTCGCTGACACCCTAATTCAAACTGGTCAAGTCAAGTCTGATTTCAAGGACCGGCACCTCGGAAGCTGGCTCGCGCGCATCCATCGCACTAATAAAAACACAAAGATCGCAGTACCTCAGGGTTCATTTTGTGTCAAAACCTTGATATTGAATCAAGTACTTGCGATGAACCTGAAACCGGCAAAGTTCGACTCCATGTCGGAGATAGTCGAGCAAAGTGCGTTCCAGACATTGGCCGCTGCTATCGGGATCACTGCTAATGAGGGGCTATTCACAGCTGCTGATGCAAAATGGCAACCTACTCTACCCGCAGTAACTACTCGCCATGGTGTGAAACGGACTGTGAAGTCCATCGCATTTTATCTGCCGCAGTTTCATCCCATTCCTGAAAATGATGCCTGGTGGGGGAAAGGCTTCACCGAGTGGACGAACGTAGTTCGTGCTAAACCCTTGTTCCGCAGTCATTATCAGCCAAAACTACCTGCGGACATGGGATTTTATGATCTGCGTTCGCAATCGGTGCAAGAAGCGCAAGCTGACTTGGCAACGCAGTACGGCATTCACGGATTTTGCTATTACTACTATTGGTTTAACGGTCAAAAGCTACTGAACCAACCGATCGAAAACATGCTGAACTCTGGCAAGCCTGACTTTCCATTCTGCGTCTGCTGGGCCAACGAGAACTGGTCTCGTAACTGGGATGGGCAAAACAAGCATGTACTCATGGAGCAGCACTATTCACCGGAAAGCAATCTTGCGCTGATCCATGAATTCATCAAAATGATGAAAGACCCTCGCTATATCAGACACAACGGCAAACCCGTGCTTCTGGTGTACCGTATCAAGATTATTCCTAATTGGCTAGAAACAGCAAAAATCTGGCGCGAAGAGTGCAGAAAAGCTGGTCTCGGCGAAATCCATCTATGTTCGATCCGTTTTGGGTTAGAGCCCTTGGAGGGGATGCCTGAGCAACATGGCCTAGACTCATACGTGTTGTTCCCCCCACAAGATATGCGTTTCGTCGATGCAAAGACTAAAGTTCACGACTTGAACCCAAACTTCGGCGGCACCATATATAGTTATGATGAAGTGGTTGACGCAGATATCACTCGCTTCAAGCCCGGCTACGAGTGGCCCGTTCATCGAGGGGCGATGCTAGGCTGGGACAATACTGCACGTCGTCTTACCTCGTCACGTGTCTTCGTTGGCTGCACCCCCATGAGATACCGCAGCTGGATTAAACAAATTCTCGAACAAGAAGATAAGCACAACCCTAACCACGAGTCCTTGCTTTTCATCAATGCTTGGAACGAGTGGGCTGAGGGGACTACTCTTGAGCCTGATCAACAATATGGCCGCAGCTATCTCGAAGCTACTAGGTCGGTCTTCCAAAATTATAATGTTAATTTCAAAACCGAAGAAACGAAACTTATAAAAGAGCAAAGCCCAGCAAAACCAAATCAATTTATCAAGAAATACTCGCCATTAGTGCAGCAGCAGTCCTGGAAAGGGAAAATTGCCATCCTGCCTAATCAGCCCACTATTTTGCTTTGCGCGCACATCTCCGGCCATCAACTTTTTGGCGGCGAGCGAAGCTTTATCGACATGCTCAAAACGCTGCGAAAACTTAACTTCAACGTCATTGCAACTATACCGAGTAGCAACAACAAGGAATATATCTCGCTTATCAGCGAATACACACATGCCATTTACGCGTTCCCATACCCTCAATGGATGGCAAACCGCGCACCGGATAATCGACTGACTATTCAATTTGCAAACCTTATTGCTAAATACAATGTAAGCATCGTCTACTCAAACACTATTGTACTTCTAGAACCAGCTGCTGCCGCTAGGAAAATGGGCCGTATTTCGCTGACGCACATTCGCGAACTCATCACTTTTGACGACTCTTTAAGAGAAAGAATCGGGCTCCCCGTGCAGGATATTGTGAAAACCGTATTCGAGAGATACGACTTTTCGATTGCAAATTCAGCTGCCACCGAACTCGTATTCGCTCGCAAAGGTAAGACTTTTTATGCACCCAACGCGGTAGACCACGAAGAGCTCAGCTCACCAAATGACATCGGCGAGATAATACGCTTTGGCATAGTTAGCAGCAACATACCTAAGAAGGGAATTTCAGATTTCATTGATGTGGCACGCCAATGCGTGGACATTGCAGCCCAAGCAGAGTTCGTAGTAATAGGGCCAGACAACCAATTCACAAAAAACTGGAAAGACCAGATCACAAACGGCACCCTACCAAACAATATTAAATTTGCAGGCTATCGAGAAACGCCAAAACAAGCCATCAGTGAAATCAACGTATTACTGAATCTTTCACAGTTTGCCGAGTCCTTTGGGAGAACTGTAGCTGAAGCCATGGCAGCAAAACGTCCAGTTATTGCTTATGAATGGGGAGCGCTGCCCGAACTCGTTGTTCACGGAAAAAATGGCTATTTAGCCCCATTCGGCGACACAGTGACAGTAGCCAACTTTGTACGAAAACTCGTTGCCGAACCCAAACTAATTCCCAAACTTGGCAACGCTGGATTTAAACATGTAACAACTAACTTCTCCCATGAAGCCCTCTACAACAAACTCAGCACGGCATTTAACAGCATAAAGAAAAGCACAGACTGGAAAAATCTTTCTTCGAAAGGTCTTACCAAAGGCCAAGTTAATGACCTGACAGTTATCATACCAGTATATAACGCACCAACCGAAGTAAAAAACTGTATTGAATCGGTACTTATCCATACCCCAGCTGATGTCTCGATCATCGTTATTAACGATGGCAGTACCGACCCCAAAATTTCTACTCTTCTTGCATCCTATAAGGAAAGTCGGATTAAGGTGGTAGATAACGAGCAGAACATTGGCTACACGCGGACAGTCAATCTAGGCATAAAGCTTGCCGAGGACAACGATGTTATTCTTTTAAATAGTGATACTGTCGTTACCCCTAACTGGACTGAAGCAATGCGCGCAAGCGCTTATATGGAGCCCCGAATTGGCACGGTCACGGCAATGAGCGATAACGCTGGTGCATTTTCATTCCCCAAACAGGGCATCCACAATCTCAAGCCAGAACATTTTACACATGATGAATATGCTACACACTTGGTAGATCGAACCTTCAATTGCAGTTTTGTAGAGGTTCCGACTGGGTCTGGTTTCTGCTTCTATATCCGCAGAAACCTTTTGAACGACATAGGTGACTTTGATCACGAACTCTTCCCCCGAGGCTATGGAGAGGAGAACGATTTCTGCCTGAGGGCTAATGCCAGCGGGTGGAAAAACGTTGTTTCCCCTTGGGTTTTCATTTATCACGTCCGCACTGCGAGCTTCAAGGGCGAAAAAGACAAGCTTGTTAAATCAGGCGTTGATACCGTAATCAAAAAATTTCCTGACTACAGTGAACGAGTCAGAGTCGCCTTCCACTCGGATCAGATGAATAAACTCCGAGCCATGAGCGATATTTCGGCATAAGGTGCACAAATGACAAAAGTAATCAGCAGCGTAAGATTCGATATCGCCGATAGCTTCAACGGGTTAATCAATTCTTCCTCTGATGCTGTTTTTGTCGAACAGGAATCGGCGGCTGACTATAAAACAAATAGCAGCCGCCATACATTAACCGCTCCTCATGAAACCCTAAGCGATTTACTAGCCAGTCAATCTGGCTGCTCCTTCCTCCAAGAAGTGATTTCAATCCCAAGTCTTTTAGTACACAAGTTGCACTGCGCAGCGATATATCCTGGGAAAATTCGCTTACGCAAAGACAATTGGCACAAACATGGGCAACTCGTACTGACTTCGAACAATGCTCTTTTCCCGGGGTCATATGGTGTTATGGATGGAAGGCATACGCTCCCTAGCGACCTATTAACGCCATCAGACACAAAAGGGAATTATAGATTACTTCAATCTAAGCCCAAGAAATTCTTAAAGGGTCACTATCTTTTTCTAGGTAGCATGCATGATCATTTTGGCCATTTTTTGGTAGAGGGCTTAGCCAGACTTTGGATTCTTAAATATTTTACAGACATTGAACTAACCAATTTAAGAATTATTATTTATGAGCCAGGGCTAATTCCCCCCGCGACCAAAATTTTAGAATATCTTGGAATCAATAAATCTCAATTTGAGTTTCTCAGCGAACCATGCATCGTAGAAAGCTTGATAGCTCCTGGAGTAGGTTATTGCACTCATCTCTGGGCGCGCGATGTAATGAATTTTGTTTTCGATCGCGTGGCCAACGCAGCAATAAGTGAAAGAGCAACTAACTTTCCTAAGAAGGTATTCTTTTCGCGCAACAACGTACCAGCAAGGAAACTTAAGGATGAACTTGCACTTGAGTCAATTTACAGGGAGGCCGGATACTGGATCTTACGCCCAGAAGAACTACCCATTGGTGATCAAATTAGAATAGCAGCCAACGCAGACTCTATCGCCGGCTGCACTGGAAGCAATATGTATCTAGCTTTATTCCAAAAGCCTCATGGAAACAACCATGTCTATGCGCCTTTTGACTTCACACTCAAAGATGACGCGATAATTTCACAACTGCGCAATTCTCGCCTGCACTATGTGGTTGGGTCTCGACTATCAGCGAACCAATGGACTCTGGACACCACCTCTGCATTAAAAATACTCAAGGATCAAGCTTAAGATGACTTTTAGCACGCCCGCTGTAGTCCGCGACTCAGTAAAAATCACTGTAGTAGGAACCGGCTATGTTGGTTTGTCACTCGCAATGCTTCTAGCCAAGAACAATAACGTGATCGCTCTAGATATCGATCAGCGAAGAGTGGATTCTCTGAATCAAAAATGCTCGCCTATTAGTGACGACGAAATTCAAAAACATCTGATCAACTCTGTCAACTTCAAAGCTACGACCTGCAAAGAAACAGCTTATGCAGACAGTGACTTTGTTATCATTGCAACTCCTACAAACTACGATGTTGAATCGGGTTACTTCGATACCTCTTCGGTTGAACTTACAATACAAGATTCTATATCACTCAACCCCAAAGCAACTATTGTCATAAAGTCTACAATCCCCGTGGGCTTTACCGAGCAACAAAGAAAACTACATAATAAGCAGATCATTTTTTCTCCTGAATTCCTGCGAGAAGGGAAGGCACTACATGACAACCTCTACCCTTCACGAATTATAGTCGGTGATAGCTCTTCGGAAGCTAAAGCATTCGCTGCGCTTCTATTGGGCGGAGCTCTTGCTGACAATGTCGAAACGCTCTTTACGGGTCCGTCCGAAGCAGAGGCCATCAAACTTTTTTCTAATACATACCTAGCCATGCGCGTTGCATATTTTAACGAGCTTGATAGCTACGCAGAGGTCCACAACCTCAACACATCTAACATAATTCAAGGCGTAGGCCTCGACCCCAGAATTGGCAACCACTACAACAATCCATCATTTGGCTACGGTGGATACTGTTTGCCGAAAGACACCAAACAACTTCTAGCAAACTTCCGAGACGTTCCTCAAACCTTAATTCAAGCGATCGTAGATTCTAATAGCGTAAGAAAAGACTTCGTCGCGGACTCTATACTAAAACTCCAACCAAAGAAAGTTGGAATCTACCGACTGGTCATGAAACACGGATCAGATAACTTCCGCACCTCATCAGTCCAAGGAATCATGAAGCGACTTAAAGCCAAGGGAACTGATGTAGTTATTTATGAACCTACATTAACAGATGATACATTCTATAACTCGCGCGTCATACGAGATCTAGATGAGTTCAAAAAAGAATGCGACATCATTATCGCAAACCGCCAATCAGAAAATCTTGCCGACGTATGCCAAAAAGTATACACCAGAGACTTGTATGGAAAAGACTAACTTTCCAAGCATCACTACCTAAGTAAAGCCCGAATAGGATAGGATATTAAAATCTATCCCATTCACCGCACAACCACTACATACAAGCCAATTACTACACAGAAACACCAGCAATCAAGTCAGGCGCTTACTATATATGAACAAATTTCTAGCAGTACACTTGAAAAGCGAATGGGCACGCCGAAATTTTCTTGAAAAACTTGCCAAATCCTATGATGCCGCAGTTCAATTTAAACCAAAGTTAACTGCAGTACACATGCTTTCTACAGACAAGCTGCTACTAAGCTTACAAGCCGATGATTTCTTTGGTTTCGGTAAAAACTACTTCATTGAAGAACAAAAAGCGACTGTTTTTGATGGCTTCCCCCTTCCTGACGGGCGTCCCCTTGATGCCGGCAAAGGGGCACAGACTCTTCAATTATGGTTATCACATTCTGCCAGCATTAACTCCAGCTTCGAGCGCCTTCGTGGTGAATTCAGTGTAGCAACATACACGTCATCGAGTAATGAGATCACTGCCTTTTCTGATTATACGGGACTAAAACCATTATTTTATATAGATAATAATGATTTTTCCGCAGTGTCAAACCGACAGTTTTTGCTAAACCCTATTTGCACACAATCTTACAAACCCTTATTCGACTTACCACAGGCGTCATCATTAATTACGCAAGGCAATAAATTCGGAAGTCAGTCCATATTTGATGGTGTTCACCTGCTTCCGCCTGGTAATTTTCTAAGAATTTGCAGCAAAGGAGATATCGTTATAACCCCATTTTCAAGCCAACTATGGGATGACCGACCAATCCCCTCCTCTTCTGACTATGACGACGCCTGTGATGCTCTTGTCGACAATTTCAACTGGATACGCGATGTACCAGCACTTAACGACAAACCGATTAGATTGTCGTTAACAGGTGGTGAGGACTCCCGCTTAGTTCTTGCTATGGGATTGAACAGTAATATTCGCAGTCGAATTACGACTTTCACTTACGGCCAGGCAGATAATCCAGATATAAAAGCAGCTGAAATCGTTGCGAGCGCTGTAAAGGTCCCGCACGAGAAGAAAATTTTCGCGTCACAAGCTCCTGGCCCTGTTGATATCAATGGCTATTGGAATGGCCTTAGCAAGCATGCATTTAGGTTCGAAGGCGCTACCGGTGCGTGGGATGGCGGCTGGGCTAAAGCATCCAAGATGAACTTCGATATAACAGGGTTTTCAGATTTCTTCTTCAAGCGCATTCGTCCTTCGAACGCGGCCGTAGACATTCGCTCGAGAGCGCAAGCAAGCGAGCATTTACTAGAGTTCCAGCAACCCTACGACCCACTTGACCTGGTTCGTTCCTTACCAAGACAATACGAGTCATCGCAAATTCAAGAGTGGATTGACGCCAAACTTTCCGCAGGAGCGGCCCTTAATGAACTGCCGGAGCTTTATTATCAAGACAATCGATTCACTTGGTGGTCCGGAGCACTTAACTCCAATGTACTGACACAAGTTAGAGTATCTCCAATGTCCAGCAAGCTGGCGGCAGCTATTGGCCTAAAACAAAACTTAAAAGATAGAAGAGATAGAAAATTCATTTTTGAAATGATGAAGCGATTATCTCCGGAGCTTTTGGAGATACCATACCTGAACAAACAATGGCCCGAGCATTTCGCAGCATCATCTCCATCAATAAAATTACCTGGAACTCAATTCAACTTCGAGTCATCACAAGGAACTTCTCAGCCGTGGCAAGTATTATTAGCAAAACATGGCAATAAACGAATCAAAGAATACCTACTCGAAAACGAGCGCACAGGAATTTTTGATCTAATCAATAAACAAAGAGTTTCGGAAATATTAGACAACCCTGGCTTACTAAAAACCACGCCAGCCATTAGAAGCATTATCAACCTAACAGAGCTTATGATTCTACTCACTGGTGAGTGGACAAATGACAAAGACGACATTGAGGATCAGTTCGTCACTAAGACTGCCCTTGAGACCAATATCCCCGAATTCAAAAAAATGTATGAATTCTTTTCCTCAGGCCATCAACCATCAACTATAAAGCAAAAAAAACACACCTGTGAGATCAATATGCCTAAAGGAAAAATTTATAACATCCGTATTGATCCCCTAGATAAACCTGGCAACTGTACTTTCCACAAAGCACACATCATCGATGCAGCGCTTAACATTGATATCAAACTCCCTCTCATCAACAGCGTGCACCCTAACAACCAGCTCAAGCTCACTGCAAACGCAGAAAGTCTGGTGATGATCAGTTCTGGAAATGATCCCCACTTCGCTTTCAGCCAGGCAATATTTAGTGACTTACCTAGCCTACAAAATGCCAAGCTTATAATTGAACTAACAACCCCTGAAAACTCTTTGGTAGAAGTTTTCTTTGATACGGGATCAGGCTTCAGCCGCCATGACATGTATTCTCAACGTATTTGAGTAACCTCGGCCAACTCTTATTTTTTAAGGAGACAGCTCTATCAAGGCAAAAAAGTAATATCCGCACACGGCTCGCCTCTCCTGGCAGCCGTTGGTGCGTGCCGCTTCGTTGTGCTGACGCTTTCAGAATCCGTCGCCCCGTTAGCCCCAAAGTCGCGGCATTCAATAGTTGCGCTGGATAAGCCAAGGGTTCTGCGCCCGCTTCCGATTTACCAATTCAATCGTAAGCGCTCCATATACCCCACCTAACCAAAGACGGGCAGCGCACCCAGCTGTGTATTTGAGGTATTCAATTCCATGGGAGTAGTGCTTCGTAGCCTTCCACTGGAACCCCTGCGGTACGCGTTCTAGTGCGTGGCGCAACCACGCAGAGGGTTCTTGGCCGTTGGCTTCGGCGGTTTCTACCAAGCTGTAAAGTTGTGCGCTGGCAGTGGCACCTTTGGGCGTGCCACTGAACAACCAGTTCTTTCTCCCGATGACAAACGGGCGGATCGCACCCTCGGCCGCGTTCTTGTCCATCGGCAAGTAGCCGTGCTCGACGTAGCGTTCCAATTTTCTCCAGTTGCTGGCGGATCGGGTGAAGTTTTGAAACGTTCAGACTCAAGGCGTTAGAGCCAGAGGCAGAAGCCGTTGCATTCCCCATACAGGATCTTCACGCGGTTGCGCGGTTTGTTGAGGAACACGAAAAGCACCGGGTCAAACACCGCCACATTGATATCGAGTTCGACCAGCGCGGCCAGGCCGTCGATTGATTTTCGAATGTCGACAGGCTTGGGTTAGAGGTAACTTTTCGACTTTGGCGTCGAGTCGAATTGTGGTCGGCGAGCTCCAGAACGTAATCGGGAGCAAAACATCGGGGATCAGATAAGTGCTTTGAATGTAAGGTTTATGGAGCGCTTACGGCCCATTAATCTTTCAATTGGCAATCTCTCAGGCGAACCGCCGAAGCGGCGCCTCGTCACAAGAGAAGCCGTAAAACATTACAGACATGCTCCAACGAGAAATTCAGGATTCACCTGAATACTTCACGCTGTATCTTATCCAGCAAATAAATTGAACCGTTTTTGGTCAGGTGACCGAAATCGACAAATGGCAAGTCGGCAGCATCGTCGCCCAATCGGCTTAAGCAACCGTCGGCCCCACAAAAAATGTCGTACGCCGAGACGTAATTAGCGCCAATGGTCGGCACACTGTGTTTGAGGTAGTCATCCCACGCCGCTACGTCAGGGTTCAGCCCATGAGTCATGTAGGCAGGCGGCAGAGTCTTGTTCTTGGCCCAATAGTCCAACACCATCGAACTCAGATTGCCGTTCCAATGCGGTACGGGACCGACGACCACCACCTTGGTCAACGGCGAAACCCCTTTGATCCTGTTCACGGTCTGCTGGAGCATGGCCAAGGTCTGGGCTTTCTGGGGCGCATTGCTGCCGAACACCAACCACGTCATAACCACTACATCGGGTTTGTTTATCGCCACGGCGTCGAGCCTGTCGTTGTTCGCCTGCTGTACTGGCTTGCCTTCGTCGGTCTTGCCGGGCACTGAGAAAAAGGGCGGCCCGTTGCCATCGGTCATCTGGGCGATGCCGTAGTCGGTGTAGTACTGGTCACGGGCGTTGAGCAAGCCTTGATAAAGCGCTGCCGCATAGGAATCGCCCCAGATAAACAGCATCTTGCCCCGACGTTCGATGCACTGGGCAAAACCGACTTCGCGGGGCACCGAATGGCATTCGCCGTAGCGAATGTTCTTCTTGAAGTCGAAATGCTCGTACACATTGGTGATTTCTGATAAAGCCTTAATGTCGCCTTTGACGCGGTAGGCTGCGCCGTTGCTGTTCACCACTACCATCCCAGCACACAGCACCATGCAGAATGCGACAATCGCGGCGGGACGCCGAGCCTTTGCTTGACGCCCGTTGACGACCGCGCGCGGGTGTCGACGTTGGGTTCCGATATTTTCGACTGTCAGGTAGGACACCAAACCCAGCACGAACGAGCATCCTACGCCCAGTGCCACCGCAAGCGGCAGCTCGGCCAAGCCATTACTGTAGAGGTACACGCAAATAGGCCAGTGCCAAAGGTAGGTCGAGTATGAGGTCTTGCCCAGCCAGGCAACCAAGCCGTTGCGAGCCAGTCGCGAACCGGTAACGCCTGCGGCAATCACCAGGCAGGTCCCCAGTACCGGCAACAGCGCCCACTGGCCGGGCCAGGGCGTATGGCTATCGAGCGCCAGCAACGAGCCGATAATCAGCATCAGCCCGGCCAGTGCGGTGGCCACTTTCTTTAAGCCCTTGAGTTCGATGGGGTACAGGTAGACAACGCCGCCGATCAACATTTCCCAGGCCCGGGCCGGCAGCATGTAGTAAGCAAAGCTTTCGAAGCGATAGGACGCCCAGGTGGCGAACACGAAAGACAGCCCCATCATTAGCACTATCGACCAGCGGCCCGCCTTGGCGCCCATGGTCCTGACAACCGCCATGATGATCAACGGGTATATGAGATAGAACTGCCATTCGACTGATAAAGACCAGGTATGCAACAACCATTTCAAATGCGATGACGAGTCGAAATAACCTGATTCGCTATAAAACACCAGGTTGGATGCAAACACCAATGCACTGGCGGCATGCTCGCCCAGCTGCTTGTACTCCAGAGGCAATAAGTTGAAATAGCCCCATATCAGCAGTACCGCAGCCAAGGCGAGCAAAGCGGGAATCAACCTCTTCGCCCGCCCCCAATAGAAGCCAGCAAGCGAGAACGCCGCCGCTTCGACCTTGGGAAATATGGCCCCTGTCATCAAGTAACCGGAGATTACGAAAAATACGTCCACGCCCGCAAACCCTGCTGGCAGCAGCGATGGCTTGAAATGGAACAACACCACAGCAACGACTGCCAGTGCTCGCAGCCCGTTTACGTCATCACGAAAACGCATAACGATCCTTGTAAAATTTAAACCGCTCTGAAGTAATGAGCGCGCGTGACAGTATCACAACAGGCAAAAAAAAATGGCCTGTGACGACGAAGTTCCTGCCTCAAAACCGCCTCATACCTGACCTTGGAACAAAATTCGCGCAATACGCCGGCGCGCGTGTCCTGAACTTGGCACTTTTGCCATTGTCTGTTTATGCCTGATGGTAGAAAGCAGAGGCATCTCATTGGCGCCGACGGGCATGTGCAAATCTGAGGCTGCCCGGCAGTTTTCGCTTGAAATCACCAAACCGACTGTCACATCATTTCTCGTACATGTACAAAAGACCTTGGTGTCTACGGATATTTCACCGCGCAGCACACCTATCTGTCTCCGCATTTGATCATGCATCTCGCCTTTCAGGCATGGCCGCACAGACGCGGGTATGCTGCAGCGCAAGCGTCACCACAGGAACCCGCACCCGCCATGACGGAACACTCCAAGCAACCTGCCGAGCCGGCTGCCACCGCACATCCCTCTCCTTTGCTTCCCCTGGCCGCCAGGGAGCTACCCAGCGCCGACGGCCACTGGGAGTGGCAAGACTATCCTGAGGTCAAGGCTCGCATTGCCGAAGCCAAAGCGGCTCACCGTGCAGCCCACCCCATTACGCCCTACGCAGTGCTGGACTTCGAGCCGGCCGAACTGCCGGCGCGAGCCAGGCAGTTGCGGTTCATGGCGCCTAGCCCCCTGCCGCTGGTGTCGATCCTGATTCCCGTATTCAACAACATCAAGCTCACCCTGGAATGCCTGACGTCGATTCAGCAACACCTGCCAGACGGTCTGGATGTGGAAATCATAGTTGCTGACGATGCATCCACCGACCAGACCCAGGCGCTGTTGAGTTCGCTCGAGAACATTCGCTATTTGCGCAATGAGCAAAACCTGGGGTTTCTGCGTAACTGCAACCGGGCGCTTGGGCAGCTCAAGGGTGCATTCACTGTCTATCTGAATAACGACGTTCAGGTCACCGCCGGCTGGCTCGAGGCTCTGCTGGCAACCTTTGCTGACTACCCCAAGGTGGGTGCCGTGGGACCAAAGTTCGTATACCCAAGCGGCCATCTGCAGGAGGCAGGGGCAGCCTTATCGCCAGAGGGTGTATCGACCATGATCGGCTTCGCCGAGCACCCTGACGAGCCGCGGTTCAACTACACACGCCGCGTCGATTATGTGTCTGGCGCCTGTCTGATTGTCCCCACTGCCCTGCTCCAGCGAATCGGCGGCTTTTCGCAGGCCTTCCTGCCCTGCTATTGCGAAGACAGCGATCTGTGCTTGACGCTGCGGGCTGCTGGCTACGAGATCTACTACAACCCCTACGCCACCATCATCCATCACCTGTCCAAGACCACTGCGGCAACGGGTGATGAGTTCAAGATGGCCGCCATTGCCAAAAACGTCAGTGTGCTCAACCGTAAATGGGCGTCAACCATCGAGCAGCACTTCGACCCGCGGCTGATCGCGTTCTTCCTGCCGCAGTTCCACCCCGTGCCGGAGAACGACCAGTGGTGGGGCAAAGGCTTCACTGAATGGACCAACGTCAGCAAAGCCCAGCCAAACTTCGTCGGGCACTATCAACCGCGCCTACCCGCCGACCTGGGCTACTACGACCTGCGTCTGCTGGAAGTCTTGCAAGCCCAGGCAGACCTGGCCCAACGCTATGGCGTGCATGGCTTCTGCTTCTACTACTACTGGTTCGACGGCAAGCGCTTGCTGGAGCGCCCGGTTGAACAATTGCTGCAAAGCGACAAGCCCGATATTCCGTTCTGCCTGTGCTGGGCAAATGAAAACTGGACGCGGCGCTGGGACGGGCTGGAGCAAGAGGTGCTGATTGCCCAGGCGCACAGTGACGAAGACGATACCGCGGTGATCAACGACCTGATCCGCTTCTTCAAGGACCGCCGCTACATCAAGGTCGGCGACCGGCCGTTGATGGTGATCTATCGCCCAACCCTGTTCCCCGACTTTGCCAAGACCGCCGCGCGCTGGCGTGAGGTATGTCGCGAACAAGGGGTAGGTGAAATCTACATTGCAATGGTCGAATCGTTCGAACTGGCAACGGCCGGCTTCCACCCTTCGCAGTTTGGCTGTGACGCGGCGGTGGAGTTTCCGCCAGGCGGCCTAGTCGAGCCCAAGCCGCCCAGCGGCGAAATGCTCAATCCGCAATTCACGGGGCACTCTGCAGACTACCGTGACCTTGCGGTGAGTTTCGCCTCACGACCAGGCCCACGCTATACGCGCTTCAAAGGCGTCATGCCAGGCTGGGACAACACCGCCCGACGCCAGCATGCTGGCGGTTGTTTCGAGCACTCGACGCCGGGTGCCTTCCAGGCCTGGCTGGAAGAAGCGATCAACGACACCCGCGAGCAGCACATCGGCGACGAGCGCCTAGTGTTCATCAATGCCTGGAACGAGTGGGCTGAAGGCGCCTATCTGGAGCCAGACCGGCGCTTCGGGCACACCTACCTGGAAGCCGTAAGCAACGCGCTGGACGCATCGCGTTTGTTGAAGAAGAACTGAGTGGCTGAAACCTGATGACTGATACCGTTAATTCCCGCAGCGACGTATGCCTGGCCGGGCACCCTTTCGCCCCCATCGGCATGGGCGAGCACGTGCGCGCCACGTTCCGCTCGCTGCGGGCCGTGTACACGCCACCCCGCTTGCACGACATCTATAAGATCGTTGCCGCAGGCGAAGCTGAAGGCATCGAATTCGGCCCGGCACTGGTTGACAGGCCGGCGCCCATCAACATCTTCCACATCAATGGCAATGAGGTCGCACACGCCCTGGATCACATCAACCAGGTGCGGCCTTGGTCTGGCTACAACATTATTTACCCACTGTGGGAGCTACCGCGCTACCCGCAGGAGTGGGCCACTGAACTCGACCGCTTCGACGAAATCTGGGCGGCTTCACACTATGTCATGGACGCCCTCAAAGAGGCATGCAGCAAGCCGGTCTACCACATGCCACTGGCGACCGAAGTCCAGCTCGATACCTTCCACGGCCGCCGCTACTTCGGCTTGCCAGAAGCGGATTACCTGTTCCTGTTCTTTTACGACCTGCGTTCCTATTCGGCGCGCAAGAACCCGCAAGGCGTGTTCGAGGCATTCAAGCAACTGCTGGCCAAACGGCCGTATACACGTACTCATCTGGTGATCAAGGTGAACGGGGTCGACATGAACCCGCAAGCCTTCGCCCAATTGCAGGCCGAAGTACGCACACTGCAAGGCCGCGTGACCTTGATCGAACGCACAATGAGCAGCACCGAGGTGAAAAACCTTTTGCGCTGCAGCGACTGCTTCGTCTCGCTGCACCGCTCAGAGGGCTACGGTTTCGGGGTTGCCGAGGCCATGGTGCTGGGCAAGCCGGTAATTGCCACGGCGTATTCGGGCAACATGGACTTCATGACTGCCGACACCAGCCTGCCGGTGGGCTACCGCTTGATCCCTGTGCAGGAGGGCGAATACCCCCATTTCGAGGACCAGCAATGGGCCGACCCAGATGGCGAGCAGGCCGTGGCCTACATGCTGCAACTGGTGGATGACCCTGCAATGGGCCGGGCGCTGGGGCGCAAGGCCCGGCTGCACATGCAGAGCTACTTCAGTTACCGCTACACCGGCTTGCGCTATCAGGCCCGCCTGGCGGAAATCCGCAAGAACCTGGCGGGCAACTGAGCCTGGGCTGACGGCTCAGGCGTTTTGCCTAACCTGCGCGCGCCAGTCGTCGAGGATGGCGCGCACGGTTTGCGCCAAGGGCGTGGTCGGCTCCCAGCCCACGGCCGCCTTGATGCGTGCATTCGACCCTGCGGCCAGCGCAATATCGGAAGGCCGCAAGCGTTCAGGGTCGGTCTGCACTTCGATGGGTACCGTAGCGTGAGCCAGCAAAGCGTCGAGAACGGCACGGATCTTTGTACTCGTACCCGACGCGATGTTGTAGACCCGGTGCTGCAGGGTACCGGCGCCCCTCGCTATAAGCCTGACATAAGCTTCGCAGACGTCATCGACACAGAGGAAATCGCGGCTGGCCTCAAGGTTGCCGACCTTGAGCACCGGCGCCTGCAAACCTGCCTCGATCAAGGCAATCTGCCTGGCGAACGAGGCGGTGACAAAGTCGGCACTCTGCCCCGGCCCGATATGGTTGAACGGCCGCACGATCACCCCCTGCATACCTTGACGCAGATACTGTGTTACGGCCTGCTCGGCGGCGAGCTTGCTGGCAGCGTAAGGATTCATCGGGGCGCAGGCAGCCTGCTCGTCCAGCAGCTGGCCGCTTTTGAAGGTTTCGCCGTACACCTCGGATGAACTGACAAACAGGGTGAAGCAATCTGGCGCGTTGTATTTAAGCGACTCCATCAGGTTCAGGGTGCCGATGACATTGGTGTGCCATGTCAGCAGCGGGTCCTTGAAGCTGACGGCCACGTTAGACACTGCCGCCAGGTGGATCACATGGGTTGGCTTGACCTGCCGGATCACCCCGTCTACTTGATGGCGTTCGCACACATCCATCAATTGGTAAACGCAACCTGTAGCCACCGGCAATGGCGCAGAAGCCACCGTGCCGGTCAGCGCATACCCATCATTGAGCAAGCGCTGCAGCAGCACCTTGCCGACGAAGCCGTTGGCCCCTGTCAGAAGAATTCTGGCCATTTCGATACTCCCCGCAGCACATTCAGAAGCAAGCGTCTGTTTCGTTACGGCGCAGGTCGGCGTCCACCATCATGCGGCACAGCTCCTCGAGGGAGGTACGGGCTTCCCAGCCAAGGACGCTTCGAGCCTTTTCCGGGTTGCCAAGCAGCAGGTCGACCTCGGTAGGCCGATAGAACTTGGGGTTGACCGCCACTAGGGTGCGGCCGGTTGCAGCGTCAATGCCGGTCTCGTATTCGTTTTCACCCTTCCAGACGATTTCGATATCCACAGCCTTGCACGCGAGCGTGACAAAATCGCGTACCGACTCGGTGCGATTGGTGGCCAGCACGAAGGTGTCCGGCTCGTCGGCCTGGAGCATGCGCCACATCCCTTCTACGTACTCCTTCGCATAACCCCAGTCACGTTTGGCATCGAGGTTGCCCAGCTCCAGCAGGCCCAGTTTTCCCAGTTTGATCTTGGCCACGCTGTCGGTGATCTTGCGCGTGACGAATTCACGGCCACGCAGCGGCGATTCGTGATTGAAAAGGATACCGCTTGCGCCGAAGATGCCGTACGACTCGCGGTAGTTGATGGTCATCCAGTGCGCGTAAAGCTTGGCGACACCGTAGGGGCTGCGCGGGTAGAACGGGGTGGTTTCTACTTGTGGTGTCTGCTGCACCTTGCCGAACATTTCCGAAGTCGAAGCCTGATAGAAGCGCACCTTCGGATTGACGATGCGAATCGCCTCCAACAGATTCACGGCGCCGAGCCCAGTGATCTCAGAAGTGGTAATCGGCTGGTCGAATGACACGCCCACGAAGCTCTGGGCAGCGAGGTTGTAGACCTCGGTGGCCTGGGTAGTCTGCAGCAGGCGAATGCTGGCAGACAGGTCGGTGAGGTCGTATTCGACTAGATGCAGGTTCGGGTGCTGCTCGACGCCCAGTTCGGCCAGGCGCCAGAAATTGACCGAGCTGGTGCGCCGGTAGGTGCCATACACGGTATAGCCTTTGGCAAGCAGCAGTTCCGCCAGATACGCTCCATCCTGGCCTGTGATACCGGTGACGATAGCGATCATGATTCCTCCAGAAAGATCACCTTCGAGGTCCCTGCCGGGAAATGCCTCGATGGGTTAGATAATGCGCATATCAGCATGATACTGAGTCAACGCCGGCAACACGAGGCAGGCAAGCCAGCTCTCTGATGGCGGCTGTATGAAAAATGGCGACTATTTATCATTGCGCCCTCCATAGGGAGTCAGAATAATCCCCCGACAAGATAGGATTATTCGATACCTAGACGCCGCAATCGATTGATGCCGTATCCGCTTGGAGCCCGTGTAAACCGCGCTCTCCAGCATGGCTAGCAAAATGTGCCAAGTGCCGGGCACCAATTCCCGACTTTTCGATCCAATCGGGTATACTTATTCGTCTACATGATGCTAAGTAATACGTGCATGGACTTATTCAGAGCTCAGTGACTCTGTCAGAACCTCAAGGTAGAAAATTCTCGTGAAGATCTTAGTAACAGGTGGTGCCGGCTTCATCGGCTCTGCAGTCGTGCGTCACATCATTTCCAATACCGAAGACGCCGTGGTCAACGTCGACAAGCTGACCTACGCCGGTAACCTCGAATCGCTGCAGTCAGTCGAGCAGAACGTACGCTATGCGTTCGAACGCGTCGACATCTGCGATCGCTCCGAACTCGATCGAGTGTTTCGCGAGCACCAGCCTGACGCTGTGATGCACCTCGCTGCCGAATCTCACGTCGACCGCTCCATCAGCGGCCCGTCCGAATTCATCCAGACCAACATCATCGGCACCTATAACTTGCTGGAAGCCGCCCGCGGCTACTGGGCGGCACTGGACGACACGCGCAAGGCGGCGTTCCGCTTCCACCACATTTCTACAGATGAAGTATACGGCGACCTGGAAGGCCCGGAAGATCTGTTCACCGAGACCACCCCCTATCAACCGAGCTCTCCGTATTCGGCCAGCAAGGCCAGTTCCGACCATCTGGTTCGCGCCTGGGCCCGTACTTACGGCCTGCCGACATTGGTCACCAACTGCTCGAACAATTACGGCCCGTTCCACTTCCCTGAAAAATTGATCCCTTTGGTGATTCTCAATGCCCTTGAAGGCAAGCCGCTGCCTATCTACGGCAAAGGCGACCAGATTCGCGATTGGCTGTACGTCGAAGACCACGCCCGTGCGCTGTACAAAGTGGTGACCGAAGGTGTGGTAGGCGAAACCTATAACATCGGCGGCCACAACGAGAAACAGAACATCGAAGTAGTGCGCACCGTCTGCGCCTTGCTCGACGAGCTCCGCCCCGATTCGGCGTTCCGCCCTCATGTCGAACTGCTGACCTATGTCCAGGATCGCCCAGGACACGATCTACGTTACGCAATCGATGCCAGCAAGATTCAACGCGAGTTGGGCTGGGTGCCAGAAGAAACCTTCGAATCGGGCATCCGCAAGACCGTTCAATGGTACCTGGACAACCCCGAGTGGGTCGCGCATGTGAAAAGCGGAAGCTACCAGCAATGGATTGACTCCAACTACACCACGCGCTCGGGCCAGGCATGAAGATCCTCCTGCTCGGTAAAAACGGCCAGGTCGGCTGGGAGCTGCAACGGGCACTGAGTGTGCTTGGCGAAGTGGTAGCCTTGGACCGTCACTCAGCGCTGACTGCCTATGGCGAACTTGCAGGCGACCTGTCGGATCTCAGCAGGCTGCGCGCGACCATCCGCGCGGTCGCACCCCAAGTCATCGTCAATGCAGCAGCCTACACTGCGGTCGACAAGGCCGAGAGCGATCGCGAGCTGGCCCATACGGTCAACGCCCTGGCCAGCCAGGTAATGGCCGAAGAAGCCAAGCGCCTCGATGCCTGGCTGGTGCATTACTCCACCGACTACGTTTTCGATGGCAACGGTTCGGTCCCTTGGGAGGAAACCGACGCCGTAGCGCCGGTCAACTACTACGGCGCTACCAAACTCGAAGGTGAACAACTGATTGTTGCCTCGGGCTGCAAGCACTTGGTATTCCGCACCAGCTGGGTATATGCCGCGCGTGGCAACAATTTTGCCAAGACCATGCTGCGTCTGGCCAAGGATCGGCAGACTCTGAACGTCATCGCCGACCAGGTCGGCGTGCCTACCGGGGCCGACCTGTTGGCCGACGTGGCCGTGGCCGCTCTGCAACAGGCCATGCGCAAACCTGAGCTGGGTGGCATCTACCACCTTGCCCCAGCTGGCGAAACCAGCTGGCACGCCTACGCCAGCTATGTGATTGAGCTCGCGCGCAGTTTGGGTGAAACCCTGGCGGTGGAAACGGTCAACCCGATCCCGACCACCGATTACCCAACGCCCGCCAAGCGGCCGTTGAACTCGCGTCTGGCTACTTCAAAACTGCGTAACGCTTTTTCTCTGCACTTGCCGGATTGGCAAAGTGGTGTTACCCGCATGCTTATGGAAGCTTTGAATAAATGAACACGACCAATCGTAAAGGGATCATTCTGGCTGGTGGTTCGGGGACGCGCCTGCACCCCCTGACCCTTGGTGTTTCCAAGCAGATGCTGCCTATCTACGACAAGCCGATGATTTTCTACCCATTGTCGGTGCTGATGTTGGCCGGCATGCGCGAAATCCTGATCATCTCCACACCCGAAGATCTGCCAGCATTTCGCAAGCTGCTGGGTGACGGCAGCCAGTACGGTGTCCAACTGAGCTACGCCGAGCAACCAAGCCCGGACGGTTTGGCACAGGCGTTCATCATCGGCGAAGAGTTCATCGGTAAGGATCCTTGCTGCCTGATCTTGGGCGACAACATTTTCTACGGCCAACACTTCTCGGACAATCTGCGCACAGCAACCAACCAGACCGAAGGCGCCACCGTGTTCGGCTATCACGTGGCAGACCCTGAACGCTTTGGCGTGGTCGAATTTGATGCCAATGGCCGCGCCTTGAGCATTGAAGAAAAGCCGTCCCAGCCCAAATCCAGCTACGCTGTGACCGGCCTGTACTTCTACGACAACCAGGTTGTGGAAATCGCCAAGAGTATTAAGCCTTCGCCACGTGGCGAGCTGGAAATCACCGACGTGAACAGCGCCTATCTGGCGCAGAAGAACCTCAGCGTCGAGATTCTAGGCCGCGGTTTCGCCTGGCTCGATACCGGAACCCACCAGTCGCTGATGGAAGCCAGCCACTTCATCCAGACCATCGAAGAGCGTCAAGGCTGGAAAGTGGCGTGCCTGGAAGAAATTGCCTACACCAACGGCTGGATCAGCGAGGAGCAGGTGGCTAGTCAAGCAGAAAAGCTCAAGAAAACCGGTTACGGCCAGTACTTGCAGCGCCTCCTGGAGCCGGGTCACCACTGAGCATGCCAGCCGCTACCCATACGCTCGGCATGGGCGCCGAACCCGCAAAGGTAGCTGTGCTGCTCGCGGCCTATAACGGCAGCGAATGGATAGAGGCTCAATTGGCTTCTATCCAAGCCCAACGAGGGGTCGGCGTTGATATCTACATCAGCGTCGATCCGTGCAACGACGGTACTGAGGCTTGGTGCGCCAATTATGCCCTCACCTACGCCAACATTGTCCTCCTCCCCCCCTGCGGCCCATTCGGGGGTGCTTCACGCAACTTCTTCCGCTTGATCAAAGATGTCGATCTGTCCACTTACGACTACGTGGCATTCTCCGATCAGGATGATTTGTGGTACGCGGACAAACTCGAGCGGGCAGTGGCAGCACTCCGCGCCAACGGTGCTGATGGTTACTCCAGCAACGTAGTTGCGTTCTGGAAGAATGGGCGGCGTCTGCTGGTAAACAAGGCACAGCCCCAGGTGCGCTGGGATCACCTGTTCGAAGCGGCAGGCCCTGGTTGCACTTATGTGCTGAGCCAAGGGTTGGCGTCAGCGTTCAAGACAAAGCTGCTGAGTTGCTGGGAGCAAGCGCAGAAGGTCGATTTACACGACTGGTTCTGCTACGCCTTTGCCCGCAGCCAGGGTTACCGATGGTTGATTGATCCTGAGCCTGGGCTAGATTACCGGCAGCATGAACGCAATCAAGTCGGGGTCAACAATGGTGTGGCTTCTGCCATAGCTCGGTGGCGAAAGATCACCGACGGCTGGTGGTTCAGCCAGGTCTGGCTGACTGCTTCGCTGCTGGAGATTGCCAACCCGTTCATGGGCTCAGATGGCAAACATGGTAAGGGTTTCGCCTGGTTGAAGCTGGCTTGTAATAGTGCCAAGTGCCGCCGTCGCGCCCGCGATCGAGCGGTACTGTCGATCATTTGCCTTTACAAGGCAGTCATCGGCCAGCGCTGACTGCACGTGGATACCCCGGAGCGGGCATGACTCACCCCGGGGCAGCTTCCTCACACCACACCGCGCCCGCAGTAGTGGTCATCCAGCATCACATGCCCCAGCAGCTTCAGCTCGTCAGCGGAGTGCTTCGAGAAGAACTCGTCGGCCAGCGCCCTGCTAACTTCAAGTGACGGCGCAAAGCTGCTCAACAACGTGCTCCGGATCTGCAACGCGTCTTTCGCGAATTGCAGCACCCCATGGCGTAGCTCGGTGCGGAATACATCACCTCTACGTTCTTCGGGGGACAACTCACGGTGAAGTGCCTTGACGCTCAAACCATCGCCCAAAGCGTACTTCACCACTTGTCCATCACTGGAACTGAACAGCTTCTCCAACTCGAAGCTTCGCAGATACATTATTGGCGCCGCCAAGCTGTGCTCGACATTGTGCATCAGGCAGCCGCGAACAATCACACCATGCTGCTCGGCCACCGGGATCGAACGCTCATCGGTTGCCAGGTAGTAACCATGCACAGGCTGGCCTGTGAGCTTGCACAGGTAGTTCTGGATGGTGGCACCATAACCAACGTCCACAACCGCGTTCTTCCCGGTATCCAGGCCCATGCTCTTCAAGTACAGGGTGAGTGCCTCACGCTCCTGCGCGGCCTGTTTGAAGATGGTATCGGCTAGCTTGGTCAACAATGGCTTGAGGGCCATCAAGTTGTCGTTGCGAACCTCTACCTGGGTGTCCTTGCCGATTTGCAACTCGCTCTGCAACTCACTCCAGTCTGCATCACTCAACTCCAGGCCGAAGCGCTCAAGAAGGTAGTTGGCCGCCGTGTTCAGATAATAGTCACCCTTGCCGAGGGCAAACACATCTTCCAAGGTTTCAAGCAACGGCACGCTGCACGTACGGCGGGATACCACCAGGTAATCCGCTGGAGGAGCATCGTCCGCACCCTGCGCCCAGACGTCATAGACGGCTTTCATCAATTGCCCTTCACGTGCCAAGAAGTGCAAACGCTCGACCCCGTCGCGCTGGGCATTGTCGATTAGCCACTGCGACATACCTGTGAGCATCGGTCCCACCAGGCTGTACCCGATGTTGTACGGTGTGGCATGAAACAGTGAACCCGGGTTCAGGTTGGGATAGATCACCGCCGGGAAGTTCTTCCGGAACAGCAGGCCCAGGGTCAGCTCGGCGTTGAGGTCGCCGGCGATCTCATACTGCTCCACGATACGACGCAGGCGCGGCGTGCCCCTGGCTAATTCTGTCGGGCGGAGAATGTGCAGGCCTACGCAGCCCTTATCGCAGGGGATCTGCAGATCCGAACGTTCGTTATCGCCAACCATGACGAATTCGCCAGGTTGCAAGTTGTGGGCTTGCAGCACATGGTCGTATAGCTGCCCAGTATCCTTGCGCAGCCCCACCTCATTGGACAAATAGAACTCGCTCCAGCCATGAACGCCATTAGCGTTCAAAGCCCGGATGATCAAAGCCTTGGGCAAGAACATATCGGAGATCAGCACCACCGGCTTGCCCGATGCCTTGGCGGCCTCAAACAACTCGACACCGCCACTACGGGCCGACAACGACTTGTACTCAGTATGCTCTTCGAGATTGCGAATAGTCTGGATATCTTGGCCGGACAGTTTGGTGAGTTGCTGGAACATCGCGTAGATGTCGTCCAGGTCAACGTCTTTGCCCTTCTGATTGCGCGCCTCTCCTTCGGCCACCGCGCGATACTCGGCGAACAGTGTGCCCAGGTGCTCCGGCAGGCCGGCAGCGACAATATGCTTGGTGGTTTCGGCGTCGATCAATGGGCGGATCAGCAGGGTGTCGAAAATGTCGAAACCGATGCACTTGATTACCGGGTTTGTGAACTGCCCCAGCATCCAGTCCAGCGGGCGGCCGACCGACTGATCAAGTCGCCAGGAAGACCACGAAGGGGTTTCGGTGTCCGCAATGATGCCAGGCTGCAAACCCTGTTTGCGACCGCTGAGCGCCAGCAACCGCTCTAGGCAGTGGGCGAAAGTGCCATCAGTCTGGCCGGCCTCTTCGTTGAAGTCATCGATGGTTATGCCAGCATCGAATAAAGGTCGCATGGCGTCACCCCGCGCCCAAAACATGGAACCGGCCGGGAAGTCGAAATAGCCCTGCGGTACCGGCGCGATCCCCAATCGGGCACACCAGGCACTACCCATCCCCTTGTTGGCGAGCCAAGTGTTGGCTTGGGACGGCACGGACCTGAAATTCTGAGGGTAGACAATGCCTTTGTCTCCGGCCATCAAGGCAAAGATGCGGCGAATGGTCAATGGACTGCCTAGGAGGTTGCCTGCCAAGTACTGGCGCCAGCCCTCGGTAGCGCCAGCGTTGTAAAGCGACTTCTTGCTGTGCAAATGCGCAATATAGTCATAGCGGCGCAACGCTTCACCGAACGTGCAAAACATCGGAGCGATATCTCGGCCGCGGTTATCGACAACCACAAAGGTTTGCCTCTGACAATTCTCCAGCCCCGCGAAGGCTGCACGGCATGCCCGTTCACCCTCAGCATCTTTCACAGATACATAGAGGTCATAGGGGTAAGGCATATTCCGCAGATAGCCAGCAAACTCGGGAGCCAAGTCGTCGTAATACATATGCAGGTGAATGGCTATGGTGCCTGCTATATGCTCGGCCGGCAAAACGTCATCCAGCACGATCAGCGTGTTGTCAACCACCTCGATGGTGGCCTTGCTACCGTTCTTCCACATTTCGTAATGCGGGCTGCCGCGGAAAACGAACGCGAGATTACGATAACCCCAGTTCAGCACAGGATTACGGAATTTCGGCGGAATAGCCCAGTACATAGGTTTGATCTGGTCAAGCACGCGGGCACGCAGACCATTGGCTACCAGGGGCCGCTGGCCGCGCACGGCACGGGACAGCAGACGTAGCGGCGCAGTCAGCTTCCAACTGCTGGATCGATGAATACCCTGCACGATGGCGGCGAACTCATCAGCGGAACGTTTTATCAGCTCATTTTTCTGGGCAAGCTGCAGACGCAGGCTCTCAACCTCTTCACCGACCCTCGCCGTGTCATTGCGCGCATTGGCCACTTCGTCACGAAGCGCAATCACCACGTCCTGATCTACCGCTGCGCAGGCGAGTGCTGTATGTGATTCGGCCAAAGCGCGTTGGGCGTCAGCCAACTGCGCCTGCAGTTGCGCTTGCAATTGCTGGGGTGCTTTACACGCATCTGTCAGTTTGTTCTGGAGATTATGCTGAGCCTGCTGCGCTTCGGCCAGTAGAGCTTGTAAGTGGAGACGGCTCCCGTGCAACGCAGCGTTTTCTTCACGCAGTCGGGCAAGCAACTGGGCGTCAGGTTGATATTGCGCGACGTTTTCCAACTCCACCGCACCCGCCTGCCCAACAGTAGCCAATACGTTATCTGAACTGAACATACGGTTCTGATACCCCGCTGAATCGGCCTCGCTCTTTGCAAACACGCAGACAAAGACCTGGTCACCCGAGATATTGTCCTCCGACCTAGCCTGCAGAGACGACTCCAGCAAAGCGGGCGCGTGGCCACCGCGCTGTGCCCAGTTCATCAGCTGCGCGCCGGCATCATGATAGGGTAAGCCAATGCAAAGCAGCCCCTCCGGCTTGAGGACACGAAGGCATTCATTGAATGTCAGCCAGTACATGTCGGAGCGCTTGAAGGCGGCCTGCCACACGATTGCATCAATGCTTTCGTCCTCGAACGGCAAGGCATAACGGTCTTGGAGAACAATGTCGATGCCGTTGCCCGCAGCAAAGTCTGCAGCGACATATTCAATGTTTTGCGTGCAAATGCCTTTGATCGATTCGTCACGGCGCTGAGCACCAACAAGGACAACCTTGGCGCCAGCAGGCAGGCTATTGCGGTAGGTCTCCATGAAGAGCCAACCATAGTTATGTGCAGGGAGGTGCATTTAGTGACCTGTTTCGGAGTCGATACTGAGCTGAATGTCCAACATCGGAATACCTATCAATCCCGATGCCGAAGGGTCGTGGCTACAGTGGAAAATTACAGCGTCGTGAACCCAGTGGTGCGACGTATGGTCTTGCTGTGTGCCGTCGGCGACGGCAACCTGGATGGAATAGTCTCCACCTGCCAACCAGGGCATGGCGAAGGTGAAATCTGCGCGGAAGGCCTGCCCGGCCGCTGCAACCGGAGGAAGATGATTTTCAATGCTCAGGGTGTTGCTGCCGAACAGAAACTGGCCAAGCCGATCCTTGATGTAGAAGCCGAGAACTGGGCTTTTCAATTCAGTGAACGCGACAGCATGGATCGACAGCCTAACCACCTCCCCACCTTTGATAGCCCTGATGTCACTGCCGTCCTCAGCGGTTACATTGACATGCTTGATCTGCGCACCCAAAGGGTCTGTCTGAGCAGAGGCTTGCAAATTGGACTGGAACAGGCTCAACGGGCCAGCAGATGCATAGCGATGCTCACCGGCCCAGATTTCACGCAGCTTGCGGGCAGAAGCCGAAGCCTCGGTCTGCTCCTGCAACTCCTTGGCCTGTGTCGCACCCAGGATGAAGTTCAAATAGTGCTCACAGGTTTCCTTGGCCTCGCCGAGCTCTTTCATACTTCCATCCGAAAGCCATAGGGCTTTGTCGCACAAAGCAATGACCGACGTGCTGTCGTGACTGACGAACAGAAGGGTCTTCTCTTCTTTGAACTTGCGTAGAAAGCGCATGCATTTTTGAGTGAAGATCGCATCACCGACCGCCAGCGCCTCGTCGATGATCAGAATGTCCGCGTCTACGTGAGCGATGGTGGCAAAAGCCAAGCGCACGAACATGCCACTCGAGTAGGTTTTTACCGGCTGGTCGATGAAATCCCTGATTTCGGAAAAATCCACGATGTCATCAAAACGCGCGTCTGTCTGCTCTTTGGTCAGCCCGTAAAAGGCAGCGCTGAGGTACACGTTTTCGCGACCGGTGAATTCCGGGTTGAAGCCCGCACCCAGCTCCAGGAGTGCTGCAACTCTGCCGAACGTCTGCACTTGGCCTTCGGTTGGGCTCAACGTGCCACAGATCAGTTGCAACAAAGTCGATTTGCCGGAGCCATTGCGGCCAATGATGCCTAGCGTCTCACCCTTCTTTAGCGTGAACGACACATCTCTCAGCGCCCAAAACTCACGGCTATAGGCTTTCTCCTGCATACCCAAAGCGCGCTGCAGGCGCGGCATGATCGACTGTTTAAGACGGTCCTGAGGTTTACTGTAAATGTGATAGCACTTCGATACGGCTTTAACGACGATTGCTGTGTCGGTGGTCTGCGAAGCGTTATAAGACATCAGCGAAACCCTTTCGTGTTCTTTGGAACCATGCATAACCCACCCACGCGGTGACCAGCGCCATCAACGAATAGCCAGCCAACCCACTCCAGTTAGGCAGTTTCCCCCAGATCAATACGTCTCGGACCTGTTCGATGATGAACGTGAGCGGGTTAGCCTCCATCAGCGGGCGCATCTCCACCGGCAACGAACTCACCGGGAAGAACACCGGTGACATAAACAGCATGACCATGGTGATAATGCCGATGGTCTGGCCTACGTCCCGCAAGTAAACGCCCAGCGAGGCCAGCACCCAGGCCAGCCCCTGGACAAATATGATGTACGGCAGCACCACCAACGGCACGAGCAGCATGGTGGCGTGATACTCGCCATTGACAACAACAATTGCGCACAGCAGTACCAATAGACTAACACCGCTGTGGAACAACGCCGTGCACATGGAGATGACCGGAAGTATCTCCAGCGGGAATACTACTTTCTTGACGTAATTGACATTAGATAGAATCAGCCCTGGCGCCCTGTTCAACACCTCTGCGAACAGGCCGTGCACAATCATTCCCGCAAACAGCAATACGGCAAAGTCCCCCTTGCCCTCGTCCGGTGAAGTGGTCCAGCGAGCCTTGAAGACCACGGAAAACACAAATGTGTAAACCGCCAGCATGAACAATGGCGTCAGAAACGACCACAACAGCCCCATCACGGAGCCTTTGTAACGGCCGACCACTTCTCGGTGGGCCATTTGCAGAATTAGCCGGCGATAATGCCAGAGATTGCTAACCAGCGCCCACGGCGATATGGGAGCCTGCGAATGCGGGTTCATTCAGTTACCTCGGTGAATTAATCAGTTGGCTCGCACGCGAGACACCTGCTTAGGCGCTCTCTGCGGTAAGCAAAGGGCGCCGTATACAGGAGACGAACGTTAGGCGAACGTATCGGCTTCCTCGAAGGCACTGCCCTTCTGATCTTTGGCCGACAGTGCAGGCTCACCTTTGTAGGGCCATTCGATCGCCACGGTAGGATCATTCCAGGCTAGGCTGCGTTCATGCTGCGGCGCCCAGTAATCGGTTGTCTTGTAAAGAAACTCTGCACTTTCGGAGAGCACAATGAAACCATGGGCAAAGCCCTCCGGTACCCAGAGCTGGCGCTTGTTATCGGCACTCAGATGCACGCCCACCCATTTACCAAAGGTGCTGGAGCTTCTGCGCATATCCACCGCTACGTCGAAAACCTCACCCTGCACCACGCGCACGAGCTTACCCTGGGGCTGCTGAATCTGATAATGCATCCCTCGAAGCACGCCCTTCACTGAACGAGAGTGATTGTCCTGCACGAAGGTCACGGGGCGCCCTACCACCTCATCGAATACCTTCTGATTGAAGCTTTCGAAGAAGAACCCACGATCGTCACCGAACACCTGCGGTTCGAAAAGGATGACGTCCGGGATGTCTTGTTTTGTCGCTTTCATTTAACACTTGTCTCCGAATTGCTGAACGAGCGAACCCGATAATGCGGGTTCCTCGATGAATACTGCACTTGTACGTGCAAGCAAGTTAGTCAGGCGCTGCGAGCCATCAAATCCTGGCCATGAAAGCAGCGATCATCAGTGTGATGTTACCTATGAAGGTCTGGCGATACACGCCTGACCGACGCAACGCACGAAGGCGAACGGAAAACCCGGAGCTGCGACTGCGTTCGAAATCGGCCAGCACAGCCCGGTTTTCCTGAGTCAGCAACGGGCTCATCGCCTTCAAAATCTGCAGATTGGCATCATTCCACCTCACGAAACGGCCAGAGAGCATCTTGCGGACCCGGTTGACCCTATCTTTGAAACTGTTGTTGGCACCGATGACATTGTCACCATGTTGACGGTACTCAAGGCTAGGTCGGGCATCGTAAATGGCAACTCCTCCACACCCTGTCACCAGAATGTAGGCAAGCCAATCGTGGGCCACAATGCTCATGCCTTCCGGCAGTTGCATCAATAGGTTACGGGCAGCCTGATTGATCAGCATGGTATTGGCGCCCGCCAGGCTCTGAACCAGCGCATTTTTAAAGGACGGTGGTTTCGAAAATAAGGGCGAGTAGCCTGCCAGGTTACGTGCACTATCAACCAGCTGAGTGCGTGAGCAGTACAGCGCAGGCTTATGAGCCCGAATTTCGACCAGGCGATCAACGCTTCGTTCCAGTTTGTCAGCGAACCACACGTCGTCCTGATCACTGAACGCATAAAATTGGGCTCTGACTTCTGGGCGACCCAGCAAAGATAAGAAGTTCCTGGCAAAGCCCTGGCGAGGCCCTTCGAACACGTGCAAGCGCTCTGCACCCCAGCGCTGCTGATACTCGGCAAGGATTTCGCGTGTTGCATCCGTCGACGCGTCATCGGACACAAATAGGGTCCAACTGTGGAACGTTTGGTTTGCAAAAGACTCGAGTTGCTCTCGAAGAAACGCTGCACCGTTGTACGTACACATCAGAATCGCGACTTCGGCACGTTCCCCGGCCGAGACGGCGGATCGGTAACCCATTTGTTCGCCCTCGCATTCAACCCTCCGCTCATCCATGAAAGTTAATCGGGTTCTCATGAAGTCCTTCACATGCTTGATTCCAAATATTACGTGCTGGGGCTACCGACGGCATTAGCAGTTTCACTCTGCCTCACAGCGGCCGTAATTATCCTCGAATCGCACAATGTCATCCTCTCCGAGATACTCACCACTCTGCACTTCGATAAGCACGAGGTCGATGACACCGGGATTGCGCAAACGGTGCTTGTGACCGGCACGAATGAAAGTCGATTCATTGGTGTTGAGCATCAGCTCCTGCTCATCATTGACAACTACCGCCATACCACTGACGACAATCCAATGCTCACTGCGATGGTGATGCATCTGCAGCGATAACGAAGCCCTGGGCTTGACCACGATGCGCTTGATCTTAAAGCGATCACCGTCCTCAAGGGTGGTATATGTACCCCATGGTCGATGAACCGTGCGATGGAGCAAATGAGCAGCATGCCCATCCTCCTTGAGCCGCTTGACGATATGCTTAACGTCCTGAGCATGATCCTTATGGGCGATTAGCAACGCGTCCGGGGTGTCAACGACGAGTAGATCTTGCACACCCACCAGCGCGGCCAGACGGTTTTCGGTGGTGACATAGTTGTCGCTCGCTCCATAGGCCATAACGTCGCCCTCGAAACGATTACCTTGGGCGTCGGGCTGCGTCAGTTCGCTGACGGCATTCCAAGAGCCTATGTCGCTCCAGCCGATATCACATGGGACGGTAGCCACCTTGCGTGAACGTTCCATCAGGGCGTAGTCGATGGAAATATCCGGAACCTTGCCAAAGCTCTCGGGCTCCAGTGCCAGGCAACTGTAGCCTGTCGAGGTAGCATACCGGGAAACCTCTAACGTTCGCTCAATAGCATCTAGCACATCGCCTGCATGTCGCCTGAACTCGTCAATAACGGCACCGACTTGAAAACAAAAGATCCCTGCATTCCAGAAGTAATTGCCAGCCGCCAGATAAGCTTCTGCAGTTTTCAGATCGGGTTTCTCGACAAAACGTTCAACCCTCAAGCCGGTACCTAGATCTCCATCATTGGCAGCTTCAATATAGCCAAAACCAGTTTCGGGGTAGCGCGGCTCGATGCCGAAAGTCACCAGCCATCCCTTGGACGCCAGCTCGGAGGCCTTGGCTACCGCAGCGCGAAACGCAGGCTCCTTCTGGATGAGGTGGTCGGCAGCCAATACAAGCATCACTACTTCTGGACCATAGCTATGGCGCAGCTGAAGCGCAGCGGCCGCTACTGCAGCAGCGGTATTGCGCCCAAAAGGCTCAAGTATGTAGCTTTGAGGCAAGCCTTTTTCGTTGATTGTGCGGTATTCATCTTCCGTCTTGAACAGCAACTCGCGATTCGTGACAGTCAGAACCTCAACCACCCCATCCAGCCGAGCAGCACGCAAGAAGGTCTTCTGAATCAGTTTTTGCCCGTCAGGCAGGGTCATGAATGGCTTAGGATGGGTTTCTCTGGAAACAGGCCATAAACGGCTACCGACGCCACCGGAGAGAATCACCGGAATCAATTGCATATTCGAATCCTTAACGGGTACTGGAGGCTACACCTTCGCGTAGCCACCGTGTGCCTTGGTTCTGAGCACCGTTCCATTGAAAAATAACGGCTTTGAAGTACCCGCACAGCGGGCCTGCTCCCTTCCCGTCCATAGGCGAAAGACGCAAGCAAAGGCACTCAGAATATCAGAGATTGCCACCTACAGCTGCAGGGTATTGTTCGTGGCAATGCAACCGCAACGCCCACTCGGATTTCAAGCAGAGCCCATATTGACTATTGCTCGCACGCAATGCGTACATGCATCTCCCACCCCTGTTCCGCACATCGCTGCTCCAGGGCCTGCTTCAACGCGGCCTTTGCACGAGCGTCACCATGAACAAGCACTACGCTGCGCGGCAACGCCCCCATTCCACCTACGAACCCTAGCAGTCCTTCCTGATCGGCATGTCCTGAATAGCCGCCCACAGAAGCAACCTTAGCGCGCACTTCGTACATACCCCCGTCAAGATCGATCTGCACAAACCCTTCCGCCCCTTCGCTAGCCTGGATCACTGCCCCCGGCGTGCCCTTGGCCTGATACCCGACGAACACCACTTCGTGCCGAGGGTCCCCCAGCATCGCTTTCAGGTAATTGACGATGCGCCCACCGGAGCACATGCCGTTACCGGCAATCACGATCGCCGGCCGCCCGGTACTCTTGAGGTGGTTGACTACAGCCTGATGCTTGCCATGGGTATCCACACACACCAACTGGTCGAAGGCCAGCGGCCCCCTGCCCTCGCCCAGCCGCTGCCGAGCTTCGTCATTCCAGTACTCGTGCAGTTCGCGGTAAGCCTTGGTAATACGTTGCGCCAACGGCGAGTCGAGAATGACCGGCAAGCGCGACCAGTCGATCGCCTGTAATGGGTCGTCGCCAGGCAACTGGCGCCCATCGTTGAGCAATGCCTTGCGGTGAAGCATGTCTTCGATTTCGTACAGCAGCTCCTGGGTGCGCCCTAGGCTGAATGCCGGTATCAATATGGTGCCGTTATCAGCCAGCGCCCGATCAATCACCGCCTCAAGCCGTTGCTGACGGTCGCTGCGCCCCGAGTGCAGCCGGTCGCTGTAGGTGCTTTCCAGCACGAGAATATCGGCGCGTTCTGGTGACTGAACTGGGCGTAACAAGGGATTGCCCGGTGTTCCCAAATCACCCGAAAAAACGATACGCGAAGCAAATTGCGCCCCATCGATGCGTACATCGCACTCTACGTACGCAGAGCCAAGCAGGTGGCCGGCGCGCTGAAGGCGAATGTTACAGGCAAGCCCACCCTGCTCGACCACGCAATGCCACTGCTCGTACGCGAGCGGCACGACAAGACGCTGCAACAGCGCCAGGTAACGCTCGACCTGAACGGGGTCTGAGCTTACGCCGAGCTTGTACGCATCCTCCAGCACCAGGGGCAAAAGCTTGGCCGACGGCACGCTGCAGATGATGGGCCCACGGAAGCCGGCAGCCAGCAGTGCCGGGATGCGCCCCACATGATCCATGTGCACATGGGTGATGATCAGAGCCTCAATGCCGGCGATGTCAAAGCCGATAGGCGCTAATTCAGCGCCAGGCGCCGCCTCGCCACCCTGTTCAAGGCCACAGTCGATAAGCAGGCTAGTGGCTGGGCTTAGGTGAAGCTGATGGCACGAGCCGGTGACACTTCTAGTACCACCATGATGGGATAGGGTGGGAAATTGCATGCTGTCGCGCGCTCGCCTAGGGCAAAAATGAAGCGCCTATTACTTCATTTCAGAGCGCGGACGCCTAGGAGGAGATTTCCTACATAGTTGTAGGACTAATCATCAATTCTGGCTCAATGCTGCCTGGCGAGCGGAGGCGCGAATTTTGCGCTTGCTGCGCTGTACACCGTAGGCACCGAGCAGCGGGCCGACCGCTAGGCCAACCACCAGCGCGGCCAGAACCGGCACTGCTACCGGCATTTCTGGTGCAGCCCAGCCAAACAACACCAGCGCCACTGGTTGCTGGTTCTCCAACACGAAGAACAGCACCACAGCCGCCAACAGCAGCACGAACAACGCCGCCAGGGCGCGCTTGAGATTACGCATCAGAATTGCTCCTTTTTATAACTCAAGGGTGCTCGTGCTCTTCTTCATTGACCCGGTCACGCAGCTCTTTACCTGGCTTGAAGTGGGGCACGAACTTGCCCTCGAGCTCCACCGACTGGCCGGTCTTGGGGTTGCGACCAACGCGCGGTGCGCGATAGTGCAGGGAAAAACTGCCAAAGCCACGGATCTCGATACGATCGCCAGTGGCCAGGCATTGGGACATCTGTTCAAGCATGGTCTTGATGGCCAACTCCACGTCCTTGGACGAAAGCAGCCCTTGATGGGTGACAATACGTTCGATCAGCTCCGACTTCGTCATATTTTTCCCTTCGTTATCAAGCAGCTAGATCATTGCTTAATCAGGTTGTAGCACGCTCGGAGGGATTTGAACAGGGTGGTTCTTGACTTAATAAAAAAATTCAAGAATGAAAAGAAAAGAAATATGGCGGGACATGGCTGAGAAGTGCATGGCCTAAGGGGCGGTAGGGGTGCGTCGCGCAAGGGAGATGGCGGTAGAGGTGCAGCGCCTTTCAGAACGAGTTCCGCGCGTGCAGCGCCCGATCTCAAAACTGCAACCCCCCTTCACGCCGAAACCCGCCGCCCAAACACATTTCCAACACGCATAAAAAAAGGGTGGCCCGAAGGCCACCCTTTCACCGATCAAACAGAACTCAGTTCTGCTTGGCCATTGCTTCGCGCAGCAGCGCAGCCATGGTGGTATCGGCAGCCGCTTCCGGAGCGTTTTTCAGGCTCTGGATGGCTTCACGCTCTTCAGCGTCGTCTTTCGACTTGATCGACAGGCTGATGACGCGCGATTTGCGGTCAACGCTGATGATCTTGGCTTCGATCTCTTCGCCTTCCTTCAGGACGTTACGCGCGTCTTCAACGCGGTCACGGCTGATTTCGGAAGCTTTCAGAGTGGCTTCGATGTCGTCGGCCAGAGTGATGATGGCGCCTTTGGCGTCAACTTCTTTCACGGTGCCCTTGACGATAGCGCCCTTGTCGTTGACAGCAACGAAGTTGGAGAACGGATCGTCTTCCAGCTGCTTGATGCCCAGGGAGATGCGCTCGCGCTCTGGGTCAACCGACAGGATGACGGTTTCCAGCTCGTCGCCCTTCTTGAAACGACGCACGGCTTCTTCGCCGGTTTCGTTCCAGGAAATGTCGGACAGGTGAACCAGACCGTCGATGCCGCCGTCCAGACCGATGAAGATACCGAAGTCGGTGATCGACTTGATGGTACCGGTGATCTTGTCACCCTTGTTGAACTGGCCGGAGAAGTCTTCCCATGGGTTGGACTTGCACTGCTTGATGCCCAGGGAGATACGACGACGCTCTTCGTCGATGTCCAGAACCATGACTTCCACTTCGTCGCCAACCTGAACGACTTTCGACGGGTGGATGTTCTTGTTGGTCCAGTCCATTTCGGAAACGTGTACCAGACCTTCAACGCCTTCTTCCAGCTCAGCGAAGCAGCCGTAGTCGGTCAGGTTGGTAACGCGAGCCTGTACACGAGTACCTTCTGGGTAACGTGCAGTGATAGCTACCCACGGATCTTCGCCCATCTGCTTCAGACCCAGCGAAACGCGGTTGCGCTCACGGTCGAACTTCAGAACGCGTACGTCGACTTCGTCGCCAACGTTAACGATTTCCGATGGGTGCTTGATGCGCTTCCAAGCCATATCGGTGATGTGCAGCAGGCCGTCGATACCGCCCAGGTCCACGAATGCGCCGTAGTCGGTGAGGTTCTTGACGATACCTTTGACTTGCTGGCCTTCCTGCAGGGTTTCCAGCAGGGCTTCGCGCTCGGCGGAGTTCTCGGCTTCCAGCACGCTGCGACGGGAAACGACAACGTTGTTGCGCTTCTGGTCCAGCTTGATGACCTTGAATTCCAGCTCTTTGCCTTCCAGGTGGGTGGTGTCGCGCACAGGGCGGACATCAACCAGGGAGCCCGGCAGGAACGCACGGATGCCGTTAACGTCGACAGTGAAGCCGCCCTTAACCTTACCGTTGATAACGCCCTTGACCACTTCTTCGGCGGCGAAAGCTGCTTCCAGAACAATCCAGCACTCGGCGCGCTTGGCTTTTTCACGGGACAGCTTGGTTTCGCCAAAGCCGTCTTCGACCGCGTCCAGCGCAACGTGAACTTCGTCACCGACCTTGATGGTCAGCTCGCCAGCTTCGTTGTAGAACTGCTCGAGCGGGATGACGCCCTCGGACTTCAGGCCAGCGTGTACGGTAACCCAGTCGCCGTCGATGTCGACAACGATACCGGAGATGATGGCACCCGGCTGAAGATTGAGGGTTTTCAGGCTTTCTTCAAAGAGTTCTGCAAAGCTTTCGCTCATTTTAATTCCTGTAGATTCGGGCGAAACAGACGCCCATCGCCACATTCCAGACAATGTGGGTTTGTTTTAAGTAAAGGAAAGCGGGCAGGACGTTGACTGGTGCCCCTGCCTGCTTTCCTGGTTATCAGACCAAGCCGCGCTGGGCGAGCTCGTTCCTGATACGTTGCAGCACCTGCTCGATGGACAACTCGGTGGAGTCCAGCTCAATGGCATCGGCCGCTGGCTTGAGCGGGGCCACTGCGCGCTGGGTGTCGCGCTCATCGCGCGCACGAATCTCATCTAGCAGACTCGACAGACTAACATCTTCACCCTTGCCCTTCAACTGCAGGTAGCGGCGGTTCGCACGCTCCTCGGCACTGGCGGTGAGGAATACCTTGAGCGGCGCATCTGGAAACACCACGGTCCCCATGTCGCGGCCATCGGCGATCAGGCCCGGCGCTTCACGGAAGGCGCGCTGACGCTGCAAAAGCGCTGCGCGCACCGCCGGTAGCGAAGCGACCATCGAGGCGCCGGCACCGACGGTTTCGGTGCGGATGACATTGCTGACGTCCTCACCCTCCAGGATGATCTGCTGAAGCTTACCTGGCTCGGCCGCAATGAACTGCACATCCAGATGGGCGGCCAGGGCCTTGAGCAGCTCTTCGTTGGTCAAATCGACGCCGTGGTTACTGGCGTTGAACGCCAGCAAGCGGTACAGCGCGCCAGAGTCCAGCAGCCTCCAGCCCAATTCACGCGCGAGGATGCCAGCGACGGTCCCCTTGCCCGAACCGCTCGGGCCATCGATGGTGATGACCGGCGCTTGCGAATTCACAGCTTGCCCTCTTCGGCGACGCGGATACCCACATCGGCACACAGTTTCAGGAAGTTCGGGAACGACGTGGCAACGTTGGCGCAATCATGGATGCGGATCGGCGCACTGGCACGCAGCGACGCGACACTGAAAGCCATGGCGATACGGTGGTCACCGTGGCCATGCACTTCGCCACCACCCAGCTGGCCGCCCTCGATGATGATGCCATCCGGGGTGGGCTCGCACTTGATGCCCAGGGTGATCAAGCCGTCGGCCATCACCTGGATACGGTCGGATTCCTTCACCCGCAGCTCCTCAGCGCCACGTAGCACGGTGCGCCCTTCGGCACAGGCGGCAGCCACGAACAGTACAGGGAACTCGTCGATGGCCAAGGGGACCAGCTCTTCAGGGATGTCGATCCCTTTGAGCTTGGCGCCACGCACGCGCAGGTCGGCCACAGGCTCACCGCCGACTTCACGCTGGTTTTCCAGGGTGATGTCGCCGCCCATCAGGCGCAGGATGTCGATCACGCCGGTACGGGTAGGGTTGATGCCAACATGCTCGAGCACCAGCTCCGAGCCTTCGGCGATGGATGCCGCGACCAGGAAGAAAGCAGCCGAAGAGATATCCGCCGGCACTTCGATACGGGTTGCGGTGAGCTTGCCACCAGACTGCAGCGACGCGACCGGGCCGTTGCTCTGCACCTCGTAGCCAAAGCCGCGCAGCATGCGCTCGGTGTGGTCGCGGGTCGGCGCAGGCTCGGTAACGGTGGTGGCGCCTTCGGCGTACAGGCCTGCCAGCAACAGGCAGGATTTGACCTGGGCACTGGCCATCGGCAGCGTGTAGGTCAGGCCCTTGAGCTTGCTGCCGCCGCGAATGGTCAGCGGCGGGCGGCCATCGGGGCCGGTCTCGACCACGGCACCCATCTCGCGCAGCGGGTTGGCCACACGGTTCATCGGGCGCTTGGACAGCGAAGCGTCACCGGTCATGGTCACATCGAACGGCTGGCCGGCCAGAAGCCCCGAAAGCAGGCGCATCGAGGTGCCAGAGTTGCCGACGTACAACGGGCCAGGTGGCGGCTTCAGGCCGTGCAGGCCAACGCCATGGATGGTTACGCGACCATGGTTGGGCCCTTCGATGACCACACCCATGTCACGAAATGCCTGCAGGGTCGCCAGGGCATCTTCGCCCTCGAGGAACCCTTCGACTTCGGTCGTGCCTTCGGCCAGCGAGCCGAGCATGATCGAGCGGTGAGAAATCGACTTGTCGCCCGGTACGCGGATTCGCCCGGTCAGGCGGCCACCGGGTTGGGCCAGGAAAATCAGATCGTTGGCGTTCATAGCGTCCACATAGGCCCGGCGGGCCAGGATTTTACTGAAATGCTCGCGGGCAACCCGTGCACGGGTGAATACACCCAGCAGTTGGTGCCCGTCCCCAGCATCGACCGCGTCGCGCAAGGCGTCGAGGTCGCTGCGAAAAGTGTCCAGGGTGCGCAGGACGGCCTCGCGGTTGGCGAGGAAGATGTCATGCCACATGGTCGGATCGCTGCCGGCGATTCTCGTGAAATCGCGGAAACCTCCCGCAGCGTACCGGAAGATGTCGAGGTTTTCATTGCGTTTGGCCAACGAATCGACCAAGCCGAATGCCAGCAGGTGCGGCAGGTGGCTGGTGGCTGCAAGCACTTCGTCATGGCGCTGCACCGGCATGTGTTCCACATCGGCATCCAGCGCACGCCACAGGCGGTCGACCATGGCCAGCGCGGCCGGGTCGGTTTCTTCCAACGGCGTCAGGATGACCTTGTGGCGGCGGAACAGGCTGGCGTTGGCCGCCTCTACCCCGCTCTGCTCGGAGCCGGCGATAGGATGACCGGGAACGAAGCGCGGCAGGCGCTCGCCAAATACGGCGCGCGCCTCGCGCACGACGTTACCTTTGGCACTGCCCACATCGGTGATGATCGCATCGCCAAGCTCCAGCTGGGCCAGGCGCGCCAGCACCTTCTCCATGGCCAGGATCGGCACGGCAAGCTGAATGACGTCGGCGCCGACACAGGCTGCGGCGAGGTCCGCTTCGCAGCGGTCAACCACGCCCAATTCTACCGCCAGCTTGCGCGACGGCGCATCGAGATCGACACCGATCACCTCGCGGCACAGGCCGCTTTCACGCAGGCCCTTGGCGAAAGAGCCGCCGATCAGGCCGAGGCCGACCACAACCAGGCGGTCGATGATTGGCGCGGCTTTGGTTTTTGCTGCATTTACCACTGGTGCGAACCCTGTTCAGAAATCTAGGCAGCCTGTGGGCCCCACGGGGCTGCATTGCAGCCCGTCGCGACTCAAAGCCGCTGCTACAGGGCCCAACTCTGTCGAATCAAAGCACTGCTTTGGGATAGGAACCCAGCACCTTGAGCGCCACGGCCTCCTGGCTGATCTTCTCGAGCACCGCCTTGATCAGCGGGTCACGGTGGTGGCCAACGAAGTCGATGAAGAACACGTAGGTCCACTTGCCGCTGCGCGAGGGGCGAGTTTCGATACGGGTCAGGTCGATACCGTTCTCGTGGAACGGCACCAGAAGCTCATGCAGCGCACCTGGTTTGTTGCTCATCGAGACGATGATCGAGGTCTTGTCGTCGCCGGTAGGCGGCACTTCCTGCTGGCCGATCATCAAAAAGCGCGTGGAGTTGTCCGGGCGGTCTTCGATTTTTTCGGCCAGACGGGTCAGGCCATACAGGTTGGCCGCCATGTCACCGGCGATCGCGGCTGAATTCCACTCGCCCTTGACCCGCTTGGCCGCCTCGGCGTTGCTGGAAACCGCCACACGCTCGACGTTCGGGTAATGCGCATCCAGCCATTTACGGCACTGGGCCAAGGACTGGGCGTGGGAGTAGATGCGGGTGATGCTATTGGTCTTGGTGCTCTCGCCGACCAGCAGGTGATGGTGGATACGAAGCTCGACCTCGCCACAGATCACCATGTCGTGCTCGAGGAAGCTGTCCAGAGTGTGGCTTACCGCGCCTTCGGTGGAGTTTTCCACCGGCACCACGCCGAAGTTGACGGCCCCGGCCGCCACCTCACGGAACACTTCGTCGATAGCCGCCATCGGGCGGCTGACCACGGCGTGGCCGAAGTGCTTCATGGCCGCCGCCTGGGTAAAGGTGCCCTCAGGGCCGAGGTAGGCGACCTTGAGCGGCTCCTCCAGGGCCAGGCAGGACGACATGATTTCGCGGAACAGCCGCGCCATCTCTTCGTTGCCCAGCGGGCCTTTGTTGCGCTCCATCACCCGTTTGAGCACGGCAGCTTCGCGCTCAGGGCGGTAGAACACCGGCTTTTCGCCCTCGGCCAGTGACGCCGTCTTGACCCGCGCCACTTCTTCGGCGCAGCGGGCACGGTCGCTGATCAGCTCGAGGATCTTCTCGTCGAGGCTGTCGATGCGTACCCGCAGGGCCTTGAGTTCCTGTTCGGACATCAACCGTGCTCCTTCTCGAATTCGGCCATGTAGGCCACCAGGCTCTCAACGGCCTCCAGGCCCAGGGCGTTGTAGATCGAGGCGCGCATGCCACCCACCGAGCGGTGACCTTTGAGGTTGAGCAGGCCCCGGGCGTCAGCGCCGGCCAAGAAGGCTTTGTCCAGGCGCTCGTCAGCCAGGCGGAACGGCACGTTCATCCACGAACGGGCGTTGTGGCTGATCGGGTTGGTATAGAACTCGCTGGCGTCGATGAAGCCGTACAGACGGTCCTTCTTGGCGCGGTTGCGTTGCTCCATGGCCTCGACGCCGCCCTGCTGCTTGAGCCACTCGAACACCAGGCCCGAGAGGTACCAGGAATACGTAGCCGGGGTGTTGTACATCGAGCCGTTGTCGGCAGCGACCTTGTAGTCGAGCATGGTCGGGCAGCTGCTGCGAGCGCGGCCAATGAGGTCCTCGCGAACGATCACCACCACTAGGCCGCTTGGGCCGATGTTCTTCTGCGCGCCAGCGTAGATCATGCCGTACTGGGAGACATCGATCGGGCGCGAAAGAATGTCGGAGGACATGTCCACCACCAGCGGAACGTCGCCGGTTTCAGGTACCCAGTCAAACTGCAGGCCGCCAATGGTCTCGTTGGACGCATAGTGGACGTAGGCTGCGTTCTTGGTCAGTTTCCACTCGTTCTGGCCCGGGATCGCCAAGTAGTCGTAGGGCTTGGCACTGGCAGCGATGTTGACAGTACCGAAACGGCGCGCTTCTTCGATGGCCTTTTTCGACCAGATACCGGTCTCGACATAGTCGGCAGTGGCGTTTTCCGGCAGCAGGTTCAGTGGAATTTCAGCGAACTGCTGGCTGGCGCCACCCTGCAGGAACAGAACTTTGTAGTTGGAGGGGATGGACAGCAGGTCACGCAGGTCCTGCTCGGCCTTCTCGGCGATGGCCACGTAATCGTCGCTGCGATGGCTCATCTCCATCACCGACAAGCCCTTGCCGTTCCAGTCCAGCATTTCGGCCTGGGCGCGCTGCAACACAGCGTCAGGAAGCGCAGCAGGGCCTGCGCAGAAGTTAAAGGCTCGTTTGCTCACATCCACTCTCGCTCTGCCAAATAGTACAAATCTTGATTCGGTTGCTACATACCCTGCAGGAACAGTGGCGCCTGCATCGCGAGCTGCGCTCGCTCCTACACAGTCAAACGGGGCGACCTTGGTCGCCCCGCTCGGGTTTTACACTTGTTTATTCCTGTGGAGCCTCTTCGGCGCCCGCAGCTTCATCATCGGGTGCATTGGCCTCGATACCGTCCTCGCCCGCCTCGATCATGTCGTCGAGCTCGTCCTCGGATGGCTCCTGGATACGCTCAAGGCCCACCAGGGTTTCGTCGCTGGCCAGCTTGATCAGCGTCACGCCCTGGGTGTTACGCCCCAGGCTGGACACTTCACCCACCCGCGTGCGCACCAGCGTGCCTTGGTCGGAAATCAGCATGATTTCCTCACCTTCCTGCACCTGGATAGCACCGATCAGCAGGCCGTTGCGCCCTTTGGTCCCCATGGCGATCACACCCTGGCCACCACGGCCGCGACGCGGGAACTTGGAAAGCGGCGTGCGCTTGCCGAAGCCACGCTCCGAAGCAGTGAGGATCTGCGCGCCGGATTCGGGGATCAGCATCGAAATGATCTGCTGCCCTTTGCCCAGTTTCATGCCGCGCACACCACGGGCGGTACGGCCCATTTGGCGCACCACGCTTTCGGCGAAGCGGATCACCTTGCCGGCGTCGGAGAACATCATCACTTCTTTGGCACCATCGGTGATCGCGGCAGCGATCAAGGTGTCGCCTTCCTTGAGCTTCAGGGCGATCAGGCCACTGGTGCGCGGACGGGCGAACTGTGCCAGCGGCGTTTTCTTGACCGTACCGGAGGCGGTAGCCATGAAGATATAAGCGCCGGTCGGTTCGGCCACCCACTCAGGCGTGTCGCCGTCCTCTTCGTCGATTTCTTCGGGCTCGACGATTTCACCTTCGATGACACCGTCGTCGCCGTCTTCCAGCTCTTCTTCAGGGTCGGCGTTCTGCTGCAGAGCCTCGAGGTCAATCTGCAGCATGGCGGTGATGCGCTCACCCTCCTCCAGCGGCAACAGGTTGACCAGCGGGCGGCCACGGGCGGCGCGGGAGGCTTCAGGAATGTCGTAGGTCTTGAGCCAGTACACTTTGCCCTTGCTGGAGAACAGCAGCAGCGTGGCATGGCTGTTGGCGACCAGCAGGTGTTCGATGTAGTCCTCGTCCTTGACGCCAGTGGCCGACTTGCCCTTGCCGCCACGGCGCTGGGCCTGGTACGCGGACAACGGCTGGGTCTTGGCATAGCCGCCGTGAGAGATGGTCACCACACGCTCTTCTTCGGGGATCATGTCGCCGTAGTTGAGGTCGTGGCGGGCATCGAGGATTTCGGTGCGACGGGCATCGCCGTATTCGGCACGGATCGCTTCGAGCTCTTCGCGGATCACTTCCATCAGGCGCTGGGCGCTGTTGAGAATGCGGATCAGCTCGCCGATCTGTTCCAGGATTTCCTGGTACTCGGCCAACAGCTTCTCGTGCTCCAGACCAGTCAGGCGGTGCAGGCGCAGGTCGAGGATGGCCTGGGCCTGTTCCGGCGACAGGTAGTACTTGCCATCACGCAGGCCGTACTGCTCTGGGAGGTCCTGCGGGCGGCAGGAGTCGGCACCGGCACGCTCGACCATGACCTGCACGGCACTGGATTCCCAGGCCTTGGCGATCAGCGCCTCCTTGGCTTCGGACGGCGTCGGCGAGGCTTTGATCAGGGCGATGACCGGGTCGATGTTGGACAAGGCAACGGCCTGGCCTTCAAGGATATGGCCACGCTCGCGCGCCTTGCGCAGCTCGAATACGGTACGGCGGGTCACCACTTCACGGCGGTGACGCACGAAGGCTTCAAGCAGGTCCTTGAGGTTGAGCAGGCGCGGGCGCCCGTCGACCAGCGCGACCACGTTGATCCCGAACACGCTCTGCAGCTGAGTTTGCTGGTAGAGGTTGTTCAGCACCACCTCGGGCACTTCGCCACGGCGCAGCTCGATGACGATGCGCATACCGTCCTTGTCGGACTCGTCGCGCAGCTCGGTGATGCCTTCAATTTTCTTTTCTTTGACCAGCTCGGCGATCTTTTCGATCAGGCGAGCCTTGTTCAGCTGGTACGGCAGCTCGGTGACGACGATCTGCTGACGGCCGCCGACCTTGTCGATGTCTTCGATGTGGGAGCGGGCGCGCATGTAGATGCGGCCACGGCCGGTGCGGTAGGCCTCGATGATGCCTTGGCGGCCATTGATCAAACCTGCGGTCGGGAAGTCCGGGCCGGGGATGTACTGCATCAGCTCGTCGACGGTGACCTCAGGGTTGTCGATCAGCGCCAGGCAGCCATCGATGACCTCGCCGAGGTTGTGCGGCGGGATGTTGGTCGCCATGCCCACGGCGATACCACTGGAGCCGTTGACCAGCAGGTTGGGGATGCGCGTAGGCATGACCGCCGGGATTTGCTCGGTGCCGTCGTAGTTGGGCACCCAGTCGACGGTTTCTTTGTGCAGGTCGGCCAACAGTTCGTGGGCCAGCTTGGCCATGCGCACTTCGGTGTATCGCATGGCCGCGGCGTTGTCGCCGTCGACCGAACCGAAGTTGCCCTGGCCATCGACCAGCAGGTAACGCAGCGAGAACGGCTGGGCCATACGTACGATGGTGTCGTAGACCGCAGTGTCGCCGTGGGGGTGGTACTTACCGATCACGTCACCGACCACACGGGCGGATTTCTTGTACGGCTTGTTCCAGTCGTTGCCCAGTTCGCTCATTGCATAGAGGACGCGACGATGCACGGGCTTCAAGCCGTCACGCGCATCGGGCAGCGCTCGCCCGACAATCACGCTCATCGCGTAGTCGAGGTAAGACTGTCTCAGTTCGTCTTCGATATTGACCGGGAGGATTTCTTTGGCCAGTTCGCCCATGAGAAGCCTGATTCCTTTTTCTGGTGAAACTTCGCAGCTCCATCAAGGGCCGAACGAAGCTCGCCGCCGCAGCGCAAAGGGGTGCGACGACTTACGACAAATCAATGAGTTGTAGCATGGATCTGCGCAATGAAGGCCGCCTTCGTGGGCGGTCTTGGAAACTGCCGGATGTTACCACAAAGGCGGGGCGGTGGGGAGATGGGGCGCTGGGGGGATG
>NZ_JAFGYW010000049.1:2686-4436 GCF_017491595.1 Pseudomonas sp. 51_B | reverse complement strand
TGCAGATTGCTTGGGTGTTATATGGTCAAGCCTCACGGGCAATTAGTATTGGTTAGCTCAACGCCTCACAGCGCTTACACACCCAACCTATCAACGTCGTAGTCTTCGACGGCCCTTTAGGGGATTCAAGATCCCAGTGAGATCTCATCTTGAGGCAAGTTTCCCGCTTAGATGCTTTCAGCGGTTATCTCTTCCGAACATAGCTACCCGGCAATGCCACTGGCGTGACAACCGGAACACCAGAGGTTCGTCCACTCCGGTCCTCTCGTACTAGGAGCAGCCCCTCTCAAATCTCAAACGTCCACGGCAGATAGGGACCGAACTGTCTCACGACGTTCTAAACCCAGCTCGCGTACCACTTTAAATGGCGAACAGCCATACCCTTGGGACCGGCTTCAGCCCCAGGATGTGATGAGCCGACATCGAGGTGCCAAACACCGCCGTCGATATGAACTCTTGGGCGGTATCAGCCTGTTATCCCCGGAGTACCTTTTATCCGTTGAGCGATGGCCCTTCCATACAGAACCACCGGATCACTAAGACCTACTTTCGTACCTGCTCGACGTGTTTGTCTCGCAGTCAAGCGCGCTTTTGCCTTTATACTCTACGACCGATTTCCGACCGGTCTGAGCGCACCTTCGTACTCCTCCGTTACTCTTTGGGAGGAGACCGCCCCAGTCAAACTACCCACCATACACTGTCCTCGATCCGGATAACGGACCTGAGTTAGAACCTCAAAGTTGCCAGGGTGGTATTTCAAGGATGGCTCCATGAGAACTGGCGTCCCCACTTCAAAGCCTCCCACCTATCCTACACAAGCAAATTCAAAGTCCAGTGCAAAGCTATAGTAAAGGTTCACGGGGTCTTTCCGTCTAGCCGCGGATACACTGCATCTTCACAGCGATTTCAATTTCACTGAGTCTCGGGTGGAGACAGCGCCGCCATCGTTACGCCATTCGTGCAGGTCGGAACTTACCCGACAAGGAATTTCGCTACCTTAGGACCGTTATAGTTACGGCCGCCGTTTACCGGGGCTTCGATCAAGAGCTTCGCTTGCGCTAACCCCATCAATTAACCTTCCGGCACCGGGCAGGCGTCACACCCTATACGTCCACTTTCGTGTTTGCAGAGTGCTGTGTTTTTAATAAACAGTCGCAGCGGCCTGGTATCTTCGACCGGCATGGGCTTACGGAGCAAGTCCTTCACCCTCGCCGGCGCACCTTCTCCCGAAGTTACGGTGCCATTTTGCCTAGTTCCTTCACCCGAGTTCTCTCAAGCGCCTTGGTATTCTCTACCTAACCACCTGTGTCGGTTTGGGGTACGGTTCCCAGTTATCTGAAGCTTAGGAGCTTTTCTTGGAAGCATGGCATCAACCACTTCGCGCTCTAAAGAGCACTCGTCATCAGCTCTCGGCCTTGAGATCCCGGATTTGCCTAAGATCTCAGCCTACCACCTTAAACTTGGACAACCAACGCCAAGCTGGCCTAGCCTTCTCCGTCCCTCCATCGCAATAACTGGAAGTACAGGAATATTAACCTGTTTTCCATCGACTACGCTTTTCAGCCTCGCCTTAGGGACCGACTAACCCTGCGTCGATTAACGTTGCGCAGGAAACCTTGGTCTTTCGGCGTGCGAGTTTTTCACTCGCATTGTCGTTACTCATGTCAGCATTCGCACTTCTGATACCTCCAGCAAGCTTCTCAACTCACCTTCACAGGCTTACAGAACGCTCCTCTACCGCATCACCAGA
>NZ_JAFGYW010000049.1:1230-2593 GCF_017491595.1 Pseudomonas sp. 51_B | reverse complement strand
ACCAAAGGTGATACCCGTAGCTTCGGTGCATGGTTTGAGCCCCGTTACATCTTCCGCGCAGGCCGACTCGACTAGTGAGCTATTACGCTTTCTTTAAAGGATGGCTGCTTCTAAGCCAACCTCCTAGCTGTCTAAGCCTTCCCACATCGTTTCCCACTTAACCATGACTTTGGGACCTTAGCTGACGGTCTGGGTTGTTTCCCTTTTCACGACGGACGTTAGCACCCGCCGTGTGTCTCCCATGCTCGGCACTTGTAGGTATTCGGAGTTTGCATCGGTTTGGTAAGTCGGGATGACCCCCTAGCCGAAACAGTGCTCTACCCCCTACAGTGATACATGAGGCGCTACCTAAATAGCTTTCGAGGAGAACCAGCTATCTCCGAGCTTGATTAGCCTTTCACTCCGATCCACAGGTCATCCGCTAACTTTTCAACGGTAGTCGGTTCGGTCCTCCAGTCAGTGTTACCTAACCTTCAACCTGCCCATGGATAGATCGCCCGGTTTCGGGTCTATACCCAGCGACTAAACGCCCTATTAAGACTCGCTTTCGCTACGCCTCCCCTATTCGGTTAAGCTCGCCACTGAATATAAGTCGCTGACCCATTATACAAAAGGTACGCAGTCACCTAACAAAGTAGGCTCCCACTGCTTGTACGCATACGGTTTCAGGTTCTATTTCACTCCCCTCTCCGGGGTTCTTTTCGCCTTTCCCTCACGGTACTGGTTCACTATCGGTCAGTCAGTAGTATTTAGCCTTGGAGGATGGTCCCCCCATGTTCAGACAAAGTTTCTCGTGCTCCGTCCTACTCGATTTCATTGATAAGAGACTTTCGTGTACGGGGCTATCACCCACTATGGCCGCACTTTCCAGAGCGTTCCACTAATCTCAAACCAACTTAAGGGCTGGTCCCCGTTCGCTCGCCACTACTAAGGGAATCTCGGTTGATTTCTTTTCCTCAGGGTACTTAGATGTTTCAGTTCCCCTGGTTCGCCTCTTGCACCTATGTATTCAGTACAAGATACTCAGCTTATGCTGAGTGGGTTCCCCCATTCAGAGATCTCTGGATCACAGTCTGTTTGCCGACTCCCCAAAGCTTATCGCAGGCTACCACGTCTTTCATCGCCTCTGACTGCCAAGGCATCCACCGTATGCGCTTCTTCACTTGACCATATAACCCCAAGCAATCTGGTTATACTGTGAAGACGACATTCGCCGAAAATTCGCATGTTGCGCTTACGCGCAGAACTCACAAATTTTACCTTAGCCTGATACCCAGCAGTGAAACTGGCTATCAGTCTATATCTATCACATATCCGAATTTTTAAAGAACGATCTGACAAAAGCCAGAAATCAACATTCGAC
>NZ_JAFGYW010000485.1:0-428 GCF_017491595.1 Pseudomonas sp. 51_B | reverse complement strand
CCCGTTATCTGCTCCTTGTCGCATTTTCAGTGCTGCTGGGCGCCTGCCAAAGCACGCCGCCGGTGGCTGAAGTCCCCGATGCGCGGGCTACGGCCATCGCACAGCTGGAGCAAAGCCTGGCCAGCAGCGAACTGGCCACCGCCGAAGACCAGTTGGCCGCGTTGCAGGCCGCAACCCCCAATGATCAATCCCTTGAGCAATACCAGCGGCAGCTGGCCGAGGCGTACCTGCGCCGCAGCCAGATCGTCCTGCAAAAAGGCGATGTCAACGCTGCCGCCACCGCGCTCAGCCGCGCCCGTGCTCTGATGCCCAAGGCGCCAGCGCTGACCGGCGGCGTCAACGGCGCGATCACCGAAGCGCGCAAGGCCGAGCTGGAAAAGGCTGAGGCCGCGCTGCTGGCTGCCGAAGCCAGGCCGAAAGCCAAGGTC
>NZ_JAFGYW010000484.1:0-428 GCF_017491595.1 Pseudomonas sp. 51_B | reverse complement strand
CGTCAAATCCATCGGATAACTTCATTCCGACCTTCCTCAATGGTATCGGCCCTTCGACCGGGAGTTGACCGGGTTGTTCCTGAGGCTATGGCATTTGCGGCAAATCAGCGGATATAGCGGATGAGCGGCGCCAATGCACCGCTCACAAGGGCAGGATCAGATCAGGTCCTGAGTCTTGGCCAGCGTGGCGAAGTTGTCAGCCATGATCGCCATTTCCGCTTCCTGCACGCGTTCGGCGCTGAGCACGCCGCCCTTGAACGGCAGATCGCGGGTCGCGCAGGCGTCTTCGACCAGGGTGCAGCGGAAACCGAGATTCTTTGCCGCGCGCACGGTGGTGCTGACGCTGGAGTGACTCATGAAACCGCAAACGATCAGGTCCAGCGAGCCGAGGTTCTGCAGGCGCTCGAGCAGTTCGGTGCCATGGAATG
>NZ_JAFGYW010000483.1:0-428 GCF_017491595.1 Pseudomonas sp. 51_B | reverse complement strand
GCCATTGTGTTGGACGCACAGGACACGGCAACAGCCAATGAAAGTTTGCGCAGCATGAGGCGATCCCTAGCATGAATATTATGGAAGTAATCCGGGCGCCAAAGGTAAGGCGCGGCCTGCACAGCGTCAAGGCTGAGCAGGCCCAGCGAGTGTAGTTGCGCATTGCTCCGGCAACAATCGGCCAACCTGGGTATTTACGCCATTCATCATGGCGTTCGCTGCGGTGTTGGCGTTCCTTGATGGTTGTGTCTAGACTGGCCGGGTTCTTGTCGGGGTGCCTTGCTATGAGGCTGAGATCGAATAATTTCGGATCCCGTTGAACCTGATCAGGTTAGCGCCTGCGTAGGGAACAAGATTTCTCGTCACCCGGCGAGTCCTCTTGTGCTTCGTCCGGGATATTGTTCGACAATCGAACGCCATGACGAATG
>NZ_JAFGYW010000482.1:0-428 GCF_017491595.1 Pseudomonas sp. 51_B | reverse complement strand
CCGTGGATCTGCACAGTCTTAACGCCATCGGTTTTGCTTTCACCGGTCTGGCGCCTGCGCAAGACAATCGAGGAGGCTGGCTGACGTTGTTTCATCGCGGCTACCGCACGCGCAAGCTGACATTGCATTGCCCGCACATGCAGCAGTTACACGACCAGGCACAACGTCAACTCACTGGGCGAGCCATGGCTGCGGTGTAATCAGCCCGAGCCCGCACACGGATGAGCGGGCTTCATCGGCAGAAGTCAGGCCTTTGCCTTCAGGCCTTTGTCGGACGGAACTGCCGCATTGCCTTCGCCATAGGTCTTGAGATTCTGCAGGACGTAAATGGCTTTCTTGAATTCGGGAATCAGGCTCTTGCCGTAGTAATTGCCATTGAGACTGTTGGTCTGGATGGCATCGAGCTGCGTGGCGAAATACTCCAGCGC
>NZ_JAFGYW010000481.1:0-429 GCF_017491595.1 Pseudomonas sp. 51_B | reverse complement strand
CAGTTGCAGTTCAACGAAATCCGCACCTTGCTCGGCACCAAACCCGGCGGCGCCTACGACGGCGCGATTGCCGCCGCACGCAGCGGCATCGTCACTATTTTTGCCGCCGGCAACGACTACAACCTGAACAACCCGGATGCCATTGCCGGCCTCGGTTATTTCGTTCCGGACATCGCGCCGAACTGGATCACCGTCGCCGCATTGCAGCAGAACCCGGACGCCGCCAGCGCCAATCCGTACGTGATCAGCACGTTCTCCTCGCGTTGCGGCTACACCGCCAGTTACTGCGTCTCGGCGCCGGGCACCAAGATCTACAGCTCGATCATCGAAGGTACCAACGCCGACAACTTGACCACCGGCTACAAAGACTACAACGGCGCCTCGATGGCCGCGCCACATGTGGACGGTTCCATCGCGGTGTTGATGGAG
>NZ_JAFGYW010000480.1:0-430 GCF_017491595.1 Pseudomonas sp. 51_B | reverse complement strand
CGGTTGATCAGACCAGCGCGGCGAAGCCGATGGTTTCGATCTGCTCGGCATGGGTCGGGCGCACGACACGCGCCACTTCGGTGCCGTCGCGCAGGAACACCAGCGTCGGCCAGAGCTTGATGCCGAACGAACGACCGAGCGGCCGGCCGGGACCGTCTTCGATTTTCAGATGCCGAACGTCGGCGTGCCCGGAAAACGCGTCGCGAATCGCGGGCTGCGCCCCCGCGCAGATGCCGCACCAGTTGGCGCCGAAGTCGATGACGGTCGCGCCGGCGAGCGCGTCGACTTCGGCGCGCGTGGGCGCGTCGGCGGTATAGGCTTGCGAAGAATGCATCGTGACTCCAGGGCGAGCAGAAGCAGGGTTGCGTTCAGGCCGTCGTCGAGGCCAGCGGTTTTACTGTAGTCGAAAAAGGGCGCGACTACACAATGT
>NZ_JAFGYW010000479.1:0-430 GCF_017491595.1 Pseudomonas sp. 51_B | reverse complement strand
ACGTGGGGCGGCGCTTGTGGCTGAGGAGATTCTTGAGGCCATTCGCTCCTTGCGGATGGAGCACAAAGCCCATCCGCTGGGTCACGTCACCGCCAGCGCAGGTATTGCGGTTGGCAAGCCGTCCGAACATGAAGTGAGCCCCGCCACTCTTATCGAGTCGGCTGACAAACTGCTTTATGCCGCGAAGCAGAAAGGCAGGGATCGCTACTGTATCGGCGAGGAAGTGCTCGGCGCCTAGCCACCGCTCTTCAACGGGAGCGCAGCATCACGGCTGCGCGAACCCGCTGGACGCCAAACACCGTCATGCGCAGAAATTCCTGGTGACTGACCGGCAAGTGCTGGCAGTCCAGGCCGCGCTTGAGTTTGCTGTGGTCGACATCAGGATCGTGCGAGTAAACGAAGTCCTCGTCGCACCCGGTGATGATGACCC
>NZ_JAFGYW010000478.1:0-430 GCF_017491595.1 Pseudomonas sp. 51_B | reverse complement strand
AGCTGGAAAATCGTTCATAGGCAAGTCGTCGGTTTGGGCAGGCTCGACAGTTTCGCGGCGAGTTTGGCAGGTGTGCCTTTGAACAGTCGGTTCAGGTGCAGGCTGTTGCCTTTGTCCGCGCCGAGTTTCAGCGCGGTGTACTTGATCAGCGGCCGCGTGGCCGGCGATAGCTGGAATTCGGCGTAAAAGCTGCGCAGCAGCTCGAGGACTTCCCAGTGTTCGGGCGTCAACGCGATGTCTTCGGCGGCGGCGAGGGCGCTGGCGACTTCAGCCGACCAGTCGCTGAGGTCAACGAGAAAGCCGTCCTTGTCCAGTTCGATGGCGCGGGCGCCGACGGTCATTGAATTCATAGCCAGCTGTTGACCTTGGCGTGATGGATCGACAGTTCGACGAAGGCCGGGTAGTCAATGGCCTCGGCCCAGTCTGGAAC
>NZ_JAFGYW010000477.1:0-430 GCF_017491595.1 Pseudomonas sp. 51_B | reverse complement strand
CTTTCCCACCTGGGCGGAATTCCAGCAGCGTACACCGGACTTTTCCCGCGTCGTACGCGCGCCGAAAGCATTGCCGCCGAAGCGCGCGCGACGTGCTGCCCCATCGACCGAGTAAGGATGTGCGTGCGTCCAGTGGCCGCACGCACCGGACTGTTTTCCGAGCCGACGTCCACGAAAGGCGGAATATGGCGAAGTCGGTGGGCGACTTCGTCAGCGGCCGGCGACTGCCGCGCGCCATCGACCGCGACATTTTCCGCCAGCAGGGCAGCGCGATTGACTACGGCGACCGCCGCATCGCAACGCATGACCATCGCAAAACATCTGGGTGATGAGTTCGCTTACGGGAAAGCCTTCGTCATTCAGCGCCGCAGCCTTGAGGAAAACTGCCGGGATTGCAATGTTGCTATCGGCCATGAACTGCTTTCTGAGC
>NZ_JAFGYW010000476.1:0-431 GCF_017491595.1 Pseudomonas sp. 51_B | reverse complement strand
AATCAGTGCTTCTGCTTGTTCTCAGCCGAGGACAAATCATGCAGATGCCGTCGCGACAACGCCAGAAAACGCGGCGTCGGGCCGACATCCTCATACAACGGATCACCTTCCTCATCGGTCGCCACCACCGTTGAACCCTTCACGTACGGCAGGCTCGCCTCGAACTCCTCAAGCGCGGCGCCGATCAGTTCGCCGAGCAGTTCCTCGGGATGACGTTTGGGATACAGCTCGGCAATTGCCGCCAGGCGCGCGGCGGCCTCGACGTCCAGATGAATCGTGTAGCCGGTGTCGGTCAGGCGACCTTTGGCGTTTTCTTCCCAATGCTGGGCGAGTTCACGAATTTTCATGATGACCTCATTTAGCGCCTGCTGATGGCAGGCCTGGGTGAGTGTCCGGCAGCGCCGGCGGCGGGCCGTCGTACGGCTTACTGT
>NZ_JAFGYW010000048.1:0-9355 GCF_017491595.1 Pseudomonas sp. 51_B | reverse complement strand
AACCACCTGATCCCATCCCGAACTCAGTAGTGAAACGATGCATCGCCGATGGTAGTGTGGGGTTTCCCCATGTGAGAGTAGGTCATCGTCAAGATTCATTTCGCAAAACCCCTATCTGCGTATGCAGGTAGGGGTTTTGTCTTTAAGTAGGAACTACAGAGATTCGCAGGTACGTCCTCAGGACGGATCAGCACACAGAATTTCTTGACGACCATAGAGCATTGGAACCACCTGATCCCATCCCGAACTCAGCAGTGAAACGATGCATCGCCGATGGTAGTGTGGGGTTTCCCCATGTGAGAGTAGGTCATCGTCAAGATTCAAACAAAAAGCCCCTGTCTGCATTGCAGACAGGGGCTTTTTCTTTTCTAGGCAAGGGTGCACCCCAACCCGTCACGCTTCTAAACAGCGCGCTGTTTGTTCAGGTAGTTTCTAATCACACGTGCGCCGTTATTCAGGTGCTGCTGCAACACCCCCACTGCCTCCTCGACCTGCTTGGACGCAGCAGCGTCCACAAGGGCATTATGATCGTCCTGAGTGAGCTTGCCCAAGCCCATGGACGATAGGTGGAAACGCAAAAAACGTTCTTCTTCGTTCAGCTCGTTCTCGATCAAGCGCAGCAGTTTTTGATTGGAGGCCTTGCTATAGAGCGTCATATGCAGCAGCCGATTGAGACGGCCGATTTGCGCATGACTGGTTTCGTGTTCCAGCTGCTCGATGTAGCTACGAGCGCTAGCTATGTCGCTTTCCTCAAGCAACGGTATCGACTGGCGCAGCGCTTGGCTTTCAAGGAGTACGCGCAGCTCATAGGTGTCGACCGCGTCCTCACCAATCAACGGGGCAACGACTGCCCCTTTGTGCATCTCTACTCGCAGTAACGACTGTGCTTCCAATTGGCGGAGCGCCTCGCGCACAGGCATGCGGCTGACGCCATATAAGTCAGCAATTTCCTGCTGGCGAACGGCGGTGCCAGGTGGCAAGCGACCATCAACGATGGCGTTGCGTAGGCGCTCTTCAATCACGCTGCGGGCCAGGTGGGGTGATAGCTGCTCGCTAGCTAGCACATTACTGAGTTTGATTTTCTCAGCCAAAGAACGCCTCGACTATAAAAGTTGGATCCAATAAGCCGCATTATAGGCAGGGAGCCTCGGCAAACGCAGCTGCACCTATCAACGATCCAACGCAGCCTGTAGTAGGGGGTGAATAACCATAAAGTAATATAGCTCCAAGTCGCAGACGGGATGATTGCATGGTGCCATTGTCTTTTGAGTGGACAGGCCCCACCATCGCTGCTTTGGAATGAACTGAACAGGGCCTAGCAAGTGGCGTTCACTTGGCTACTCAAAACCGCAGTGCGACGTCTCGGCCTAGCCCTGCTGATGGGTACTCTGCTGCTGAGCGGCCTGAATGCCGATTGGGACTTTGCCGAGATCAGCCGCAAATCCCAGGCACTGTACGGGCCTTTGGGTGCTGGCAAGGGCCGTATCGATGCCTGGCAGCGGTTGATGGCCACACAAAGCCAGGGGAGCGAGATGCAGCGGCTGCAAGTGGTTAACCAGTTCTTCAACCAGCAGCTGCGTTATGTCGAGGACATCGACCTTTGGCATGAAGTCGATTACTGGGCTACCCCGATTCAAGCGCTGATCAAAGGTGCAGGCGACTGCGAGGACTACGCCATCGCCAAATACTTCAGTTTGCGGCGTATGGGCATACCCAGTGAAAAGCTGCGCATCACCTACGTCAAAGCCCTGCGCCAGAACCGCGCGCATATGGTACTGACCTATTATTCAAGCCCGCAGTCACAACCGCTTGTACTGGACAGCCTCATGGATGCGATCAAGCCTGCCAGCCAGCGAACCGACTTGCTGCCGGTATACGCCTTCAATGGCGAAGGCCTGTGGCTGACGGGCGCTACCGGCAACAAGAAAGTGGGTGATACCAAACGGTTGTCCCGTTGGCAGGATTTGCTGAAGAAAATGCAGGCCGAAGGGTTCCCGGCCGAACCGGTTTACTGAAGGAGCACAGATGTCACTGTTCAAACAATTGCTGTTGGCCATTTGCCTGTTCCTGATAGTCGCGTTCAGCGGCAGTTTCATGGTCAGCCTGGAAAGCTCGCGCAGCCAATACGTCAACCAGTTGCGGTCCCACGCTCAGGACGCAGCGACAGCCTTGGCCTTGTCGCTGACGCCGAACATCGATGACCCGGCAATGGTCGAGCTGATGGTCAGCTCGATCTTCGACAGTGGCTACTACGCCAGCATCAAGGTCGTGGACATTGAATCCAATGCCGTGCTGGTGGAGCGGCATGCCGAGCCCGACCCTGGAGGTGTACCGGCGTGGTTCATCCACTTGATAGGCCTGGAGGCTGCTGGCGGCGATGCAATCGTCAGCCGTGGCTGGCAGCAGGCTGCTCGCGTGGAAGTCATCAGCCACCCGATGTTCGCGATTGCCAAGCTGTGGCAGAGCGCCTTGGGCAGCCTTGGTTGGTTACTGCTGTGTGGCGTTGCAAGCGCGGTGCTTGGTGCGCTGTTGCTGCGCCGTCAATTGCGTCCGCTGGATTATATGGTCGAGCAGTCCCATGCCATCGCACGGCGTGAATTCCTCAGCCTGCCAGAACTGCCGCGCACACCTGAACTGGCTCGTGTGGTGCAGGCCATGAACCAGATGGTGGAGAAGCTCAAAGCGCTGTTTACCGAGCAGGCCGAGCGCAGTGAGCGGCTGCGCGCCGAGTCCTACCAGGACAGCCTCACAGGGCTTTCCAATCGGCGCTATTTCGAAATGCAGTTGGCGGCACGGGTCAGCAATATGGAAGAGGCCCGCTCTGGCTACCTGCTGCTGCTGCGCGTGCAGGACCTGGCAGGGCTCAACGCCCGCCTGGGTGGCCAGCGTACCGACCAGCTGCTGCAGGCGGTAGGCGAGCAACTGCGGCGTACTTGTGCCAATTTCCCAGAGACCAATGACCTGATCTCTCGCAGCCGTGGCGGCGAGTTCGCCGTTCTGGCCCCTGGCATGGTCCACGAAGAGGCCGTGCAGCTTGCTCAGGCGTTGGAGGCCACGCTGCAAAGTTTGCATGTGACCGGGGCTAGTGACGTCGATCCGGTGGCCTGCATCGGTCTTGCACCCTTTACCCCTGGCGATGCACCCCAAGCGTTGCTGAAGCTAGCGGACGAAGCCCTGGCCCGGGCCGAGAACCAGCCTACTCCTGGGTGGGTGTGCCTTGAGCAAGGCGTTGCCGCGGTGGCAGGTGATACCCAGCATGGCTGGCATACACGATTGGACCAAGCGTTCGCCAACGGGCAGTTCGAACTGTTCTTCCAACCTGTGGTGGATGCCAATCAGACCGACCACATCCTTCACTATAAGGTGATCTCGCGCCTTCACGATGACCGAGGCGAGGCACTGCCAGCCGGCCGCTTCTTACCATGGCTTGAGCGTTTTGGCTGGATGCCGCGGCTTGATGTGCTTGTGCTGGAGAAGGTGCTGGCTCATTTGCAAACCCACAACCACGTCCTGGCGCTGAACCTTTCGGCCGCCACCTTGGCCGACCCTGCTGCCTTGCAGCGTGTGTATGAATTGCTGGGTCAGCATGCTGCTTTGGGCCCTCGATTGATCTTCGAGATCGGCGAAGAGCAGTTACCTGAGCATGCCACCCTGGAGAACATCACCCGGCGCTTGCATGGCCTGGGCTTCGGCTTGGCGCTGCAGCGTTTCGGCGGCAGGTTCAGCATGATTGGCAACCTGGCACACTTGGGCCTGGCCTACCTAAAGATCGACGGCAGTTATATCCGCAATATCGAACAGGAGCAGCACAAGCGCCTGTTCATCGAAGCTATCCAGCGTGCTGCGCACAGTATCGACCTGCCGTTGATCGCCGAGCGCGTAGAAACCGAAGGTGAACGCCGCATTCTTGTGGAAATGGGCGTGGGCGGCGTACAGGGGCAATTGGTCGGTGAGCCGGCCCCCTGGCATTGACCCCAGCGGCGGCGCAGTAGCCCCCTGACGGCACGCCTCAGGGGGCGGCTCAGATCAGCCCGCTGTCCTCATCCTCTTGGATCAGGTTGTTCAAGCTGCCCAGCGCCATGCGCGCTGTTGAGCGGTTGAGCAGCTTGGCCTGGGCACCAGGTGGCAGGTCGGTGATGCTGATCACACCCTTGGTGGTCAGTACCTCGATCAAATCCTCCAGCACGCGAATCATGTCCAGGTCGCTCTGTTTCAGCTGACGCAGGCTGTTCTCGACCACATCATCGGCGAACCATTCGAGGATATCGGTATGGTCGGCCGCGAGGATTTCCGTGTACTCGGCATAGGGGGCAGCTTCTACCCGCTGCAACTGGCCGTCGGCGTTGCGTTGCACGTAGAACATAGCGTCATCCCTCGTCACGATGGTTCCTTATTGGTTATCCGCAGCATAGGCAAAGTTCACCGGGCAGGTTAGGCCCGGTGCATGAGTATGCGCTGTGAAAGGGAACTGGAAAAGCCACTCTACGGTAGCCATCCCTGGCCACCGTAGAGGGGATATCAGTGATCGACCTTGATGGTCGGGTCAGCACCACTGATCAACGAGTTGACCGTGGTATTCGACCAGTTAACGCCTTCGAGCTTGATGGTCACGTCGGCGCTGCCGCCAGCATTGAGTTTGCCTTCTGTGCTGACTTGCAAGGTGGACGTGCCGTCTGCCGTGGTGGTGATCTTCAAGTAGTTGTCGATGGTGCTAGCTGTCTCGCCCTGCAGCAGGTCGCGCAGGTCCAGACGGTCACCTTCACTGGCTTTGAAGTCCTTGATCACGTCGTTGCCAACGTCACCCGCCTTCCACACGAACAGGTCGGCACCGCTGCCGCCGATCAGGATGTCGTTACCCTGGCCGCCGATGAGGGTGTCGTTGCCACTGCCACCAAGCAGGATGTCATTGCCCTTGCCGCCATCGAGGTAATCGTTGCCACCCTGGCCGAAGATGATGTCATTGCCTGCCCCACCCATGAGCGTGTCACTGCCGTCATTGGCCCCGGAAATGTCGAACTCGGTGTAGTGCTCGCTGACGTACTTGTGCATCGCCCGCGCGTCTACGTCACCGATGTCGACCCCAGTCTTGCCGGCGACATAGGCCTGGATGGCCTCGACACCCGTACCTGCAATAGACGGGAAGGTCACCAGGTCGCCGAAGATGATGTCATTGCCGTCACCCCCGTTCACCGTATCGTTGCCTGGCAGAGTGGCTTCGGTATGGCCCAGGATGGCATCGGCGAGCTTGCTCGGGTCGATGTTGGTCTGAGGCTTGCCATCGGTGTCGTACGGCTTCAGATCGTCGGTGTTGACACCGCTGTTCAGGCCGATTGCTTCTACACCCGAGAGCGCCGAGAGGATTTTGAAGCTTTCCAGCGAGTTGCTCAGGGTGGCGTCGTTAGTAGTGCTACCGGTACCCGCGCGGGTCGACATCTCGTAGGTACCGTCACCCTGGGCGTGTAGCGTGCCGGTTTCGTAGGTTCTCCAGTTGCCATAGACGTTCTTGTACTGGACCGTGATCGACCCGTCGGTTTGGATGGACACTCGGGTGGTGCTGTCCACGGTAGCGTTGGTAAGCGAATCACCCAACTTGTAGTTGACCGAACTCAGGTAGTTGTCCAGCGTGACGCTGCTGTAGCCCAGGGTCGGGTTGGTCTTCTCACCAGTCTGGTAGTAAGTCGGTTGGCCATCGGTAATGAAGAATGTCTGATTGCTGCCAGTGCTACCTGCATTCTTGAGCGCCTGGAACCAGTTGGCAGTGGTTTTGAAGGCATCTTCATAGTTGGTGCCGCCGCCCGACTGCAGGGTGTTCAGGGCCGACAGCAAGGTCTTGAGGCCCGCATCGTTGAGGGTGACCGACACATTGCTCTTGACCTGGGTCGCGAAATCTACCAGCAGGATATTGACCACACCCGACTGGGCGCCTTTGACGCTCGCTGCCAGTGTCTTGAATACCGACTCCAGCGACGACTTGGCCGCATCCACACCAGAGGATCCCATCGAGCCCGAGGTATCGACGATGAACGCGATGTTGTAGTTCTGCCCCGGCACCACGTGCAGGCCATTGACGTCCGACACGATGATGTCGTTGCCATCGGTGCCGGTGAGGGTGTCGTTTTCTGCCGACAGGTTACTGGTGGTGTAGGCCTGTGGGTAAACCGTGACTTTGAACGTGCCTTCGGTGGTCGCCGTGCTGCCGCCAACGCTTTCGCTCGAGGTCGAAGATACCTTCACATCGAACTGGCCTTGGTAGTAGGCCGGTGGCTTGATGGTCAGGCTACCAAGGTTCCAGCCAGTGACGTCCACTGCAGCGCTGCCCACGGTTACGGTATGGCCAGCGCTGTCGGCCAGCACCGAGCCTGCCGGGATACCGGAAAGCTTGACGCTGAGGCTCTCGGAGCCATCCGTGTCGGTGAGCGCGGTGCTGATGCTCACGAGTTTGATCGGCGCGCCGTTCTCGCCACCTTCGTTGAGCTTGTAGCCATCGTAGTAACCAGCACCGTTGCTGCCATGCAGGTCGGATACGGTTACACCGGTGTTGGCCAGCGCAGCGACGTTGGGGTACATCGGAATGTTGGCGCTGTTCAGGTCAGTGACCGCACCGCTGCCCACCTGAATGTTGACATCCAGGCTACCTGGCCCTGCCTGGTTGGCGCTGTAGATCTCCAGGGTGTAGTAGCCACTGGTGGTCGGCGTGAAGCTGCCAGTGATCTTGCCGCTGGCCGAGCCCCAGGTCGCTCCCGCTACGTTGTTACCGCCAACGACGATCTGCAGGCTGTCGTCAGCGGTGCCGCTGAAGGTATAGGTCTTGCCGGCTTCCAGGTAGATCAGCCCGGAGGTCTTGGAACCTGAACCGGGGGTGATGGTGGACGAGGTATCGACCGTATTGACCAACTCGCTCTTGCTGGCGTTGCCAGAGTTGGCGAAGACGTTCTTCAGCGCGTCACCCGTAATGCCATTGCCATTGGTGCCCAGGCCAGTGAGGCTGGTCCAGGTTTGCTTGGTCAGGCCCAGAGACTCGACGTTGTTGTTGCCGATGCTCAGGGACGGGGCGTCAGCCACAGGCCTGATATCGACCTTCAGCGTCGCTTCACTGCCCGCATCCTTGCCGTCGGTAGGCGTGTACTTGATCTGTGCATAGTCAGCCTGCTTGTTGCCCACGCCGGTACCGCCATAGGCATCCACACCCGACTGATTGGCAAGCGGCACGAACTTGAGCTTGCCAGCGGCGATGTCGGCCTGGCTGATGGTCTGGCCAGCTTTGACGTCGGTCCAGGTGGAGCCCACCAGCAGTTTGAGGTTTCCGGCATCCGGTAGCTTGGTGATGGTCACACCCAGACTGCTCAGTGGCGAGTCTACATCACTAACGTTGAAGTCGCTCCAGCCCAGTACGAGGTCGGTGTCCTCGGTACCGGTGACCGCGCCCCCGGTTGTGGTCGGCGCATCGTTTACGGCAATCACGTTCACCGTGGTGGTGGCGACGTTGGAGGTGTTCACACCATCGGTCACTGTCACCGTGATGGTGCGTGGCGTGGTGCTTGGGTCCTCACTGCTGTTGATGAAGGTGATGTTCTTCAACGCCTGGATGTAGTCAGCCAGCGACGCGGTGCCGCTCAGGGTCAGTACCACCTTGCCATCAGTGCTGTTGGCGTTGATGGTGATGCCATTGACGCTGTTGCCCAGGTTCAGCGCATCGCCCGGCTGACGGTTGGTCAGGGTAACCGTAGCGCCGGTCAGCATCGAGCTGTCGTAGTCGGTGATGCTCAGGTCGACATCGCCGATGGACACACCCTTGCCGTTCTCGGTGAAGGTTGTCTGGTAGTCCGCGCCAGTCTTGCCGCTGGAGTCGTTGGCATCCAGGTCCAGTACTGGGGCGGGTTCGAAGATGACCGTGGTTGCGCTACCGGCGCTACCGCTGATGGCCAGGTTCTCGAAGTTGCCGCCACTGGCCGAGTCGATCTTGACGGTGAATTGCTCGGTGCCCTCGGTAACGTTGTCCTTGATCGTCGGGATGCTGAAGGTCGCAGACGAACTGTTGGCCTTGATCACCACGCTGACCACGCCAGTGTAATCGGCACCGTTGGTGGCGGTGCCGCTGTAGCTCAGTTTCACGGTGACGTCGGTTTGCGCAGGGTTGGTGAGCGACAGGGTGTAGGTCGCGGTACCGCCCTCAGCCACCGCAGCAGTGCCGTTGATGCTCAGTGTGGTGGTCTGAATGGTATCGGTGACGGCAGTGACCGCCGCTGTGTCGCTGACGGTCAGTTGCTCGAAGTTGCCACCGCTGGTGCCGGTGATCTTGGCCGAGACGTTACCTGCATCGATGTACACATCGTCTGCCGGGGCAGGGACGGTGACGGTGCCGGAGGTCTTGCCAGCAGCAATGTTGATTACCGCGCCGTTGCTCAGCGTGACGGTCATGTCGGTACCAGCCTTGTTGGTCAAGGTGGCGGTGTAGGTGATCTGACCACCTTCAGCGACAGTTTGCGTGGCGCTCAGGCTCAGGCCTGTGTTGTCGATGGTGTCGGTGACCTTGGTTTCGATGAACGCCCCGTCGATGACCAGCTGCTCGAAGTCACCACCTGTAGCGCCGGTGATATTGGCTTTCAGTGTGCTGGCATCGATGTACGGATCATCGGCTGGCGCGTTGATGGTCACGCTGCCTTCGCTCATGCCTTTGCCGATGGTGATGACTTCCCCATTGCTCAGGGTGATCTTCATTTCGGTGCCAGCTGGGTTGGTCAACTTGGCGGTATAGGTGATCTGGCCGCCTTCGGCAACGGTCGGTGTGGCGGTCAGGCTGAGGCCGGTGGTGTCCTTGGTGTTGGCGCCATCGACAACCGTGGTGCTTGGTGTGCCGGTGGTAACCAGTTTCTCGTAGTTCCCGCCAGTGACATTGGTGATGCTGTTGGTCAGCGGAGCATTGGTGTTGTAGACGTTGTTCGGTGCGGTGTAGTTGACCGACCCGCTGGTCTCGTTCACGCCGATAGTGATGGTCTGGCCGTTGGCCAAGCTGATGACCAGCGGTTTCTCCGTCACAGGCGCGGTCACGGTGGCGGTGTAGGTCACAACGCCGCCCTCGGTCACGCTTGGGGTGGCCGTCAGGGTTACGGTGCTGGTGTCGATGCTGTCGGTCACGGCGGTTACCGCCGGGGTTGGGCTGACGCTCAGCTTCTCGAAGTCACCGCCGGTGGTGCCGGTAATGGTCGTGCTGACGCTGCCGGCATCGATGTACACGGTGTTTTTCGGTGCATCGACAGTGACAGTACCTTGGCTCTGGCCCTTGGCGATATTGATGACTGCACCGTTGCTCAGGGTCACCGTCATCGCGCTGCCGGCCGGGTTGGTCAGCTTGGCG
>NZ_JAFGYW010000475.1:0-431 GCF_017491595.1 Pseudomonas sp. 51_B | reverse complement strand
CCGCCTGCCGCTGGATGTGCTGGTGGTCGATGAAGCGTCGATGATCGACCTGGAAATGATGGCGAACTTGCTCGACGCCATGCCGGCCCATGCTCGGCTGGTGCTGCTGGGCGACAAGGATCAGTTGGCCTCGGTCGAGGCCGGTGCGGTGTTGGGCGATCTGTGCCGTGACGCCGAGGGCGGTTGGTACAGCCCGCAGACGCGGCAATGGCTGGAGTCGGTCAGTGGCGAGTCGTTGCAGGGCAGCGGTATGCATGAGGACCACGACGGCACCCATCCGCTGGCGCAGCAAGTGGTGATGCTGCGGCACTCGCGCCGTTTCGGCGAGGGCAGTGGCATCGGTCAGCTCGCGCGTCGGGTCAATCAGCAATTGGCCGACGAGGCGCGACAGTTGCTCGCGGCCGGCAGCTACGACGACGTGTATTCGCTGC
>NZ_JAFGYW010000474.1:0-431 GCF_017491595.1 Pseudomonas sp. 51_B | reverse complement strand
GCTTCGGCGCGCGCGTCGTCGATCCGGTTCAGCGCGAGCAGCAGCTCGACGAGATCGAGGCGCGCGTCGTCATAGCCGGGGTTCAGCGCGAGCGCGTTTTCGAGGTGCGACAGCGCGTCGTCGATCCGCTCCTCGGCGAGCGCGGTCTGCGCGGCGTAACGCTCGGCCTCGTCGGGCGCGGGCACGAGGCGATCGAGGAACGCGCGCAGTTGCCCTTCGGGCAGCACGCCGACGAACTGGTCGACCGGCTGCCCGCCCGCGAACGCGATCACGTGCGGAATGCTGCGCGTCTGGAAGTGCGCGGCGAGCTCCTGATTCTCGTCGACGTTCACCTTCACGAGCTTCCAGCGGCCTTCGTACTCCTGCTCGAGCTTCTCGAGCAGCGGGCCGAGCGTCTTGCACGGGCCGCACCACGGCGCCCAGAAGTCGAC
>NZ_JAFGYW010000473.1:0-431 GCF_017491595.1 Pseudomonas sp. 51_B | reverse complement strand
ATGAATCGCTGACCAAACCCTCTTTCACCCCGCCCAACTGGGCCTTTCCGGTAGCGTGGACGATCATCTACCTGCTGCTGGCCTGGGCCGGCTATCGCCTGAGCCTGATCCCCGGCAGCCAAACGGTGCTGGCCTTGTGGGCCGCACAGATCGCCCTGAACACGCTGTGGACGCCGGTGTTCTTCGGCGCGCATCAGGTGCTGGCGGCGCTGGTGATTCTGGCGGTGTTGTGGGTGGTGGTCGCGGTGATGGTGGTACTCGCGCTGCAACTGGACGTGGTCACCGGGCTGATTCTGTTCCCGTATCTGGCGTGGCTGTGCGTCGCGGCAGCGCTGAACTGCTCGATTCTGATGAAGAATCGCCTGTGAGCGACTTCCCATGGCCGCAAGGCGAGCGCGATCTGGCGCAGGTTCGCGCGTTCAACAAAAAGC
>NZ_JAFGYW010000472.1:0-431 GCF_017491595.1 Pseudomonas sp. 51_B | reverse complement strand
CCCCCCATAGGGCATTGAGCTTTTTTCGCAAGATCAGTATGGCGGCTGCCTCCGCAAGCGCTTTGTCTTTGCGTTTGATTTCTTGTTTAAGTTGTTTGATTTGTTTTTGGTCAGCTTGTTGCTGTTTGCGATTTAGGTTGGTTTGTTGTTCGCTTGTGCTAAAGCCTGTTAAGCTCTGGGTTTTCCATTGGGTGATTTGTTCAGGGTAGAGCCCTTTAGTGCGACAGTATTCGGCAAGCTCAGTCTCATTAAGCCTAGCGGTGTCAATAATGATGGTGAGTTTGGTTTCTGGGCTTAGTTCTTTGGTTTTATCGTTGGTCGGCACGGCTTTCCCTTGGCTTTTAGCTTGATGACGCCAATTATATAGGGTTTGTTCGGCGATGTGTTCGTCCCGCGCAAGCTTTGCTATGCTAATAAGGTTAGGTGATAAA
>NZ_JAFGYW010000471.1:0-431 GCF_017491595.1 Pseudomonas sp. 51_B | reverse complement strand
ATTTTGGAGAGTTTCAACGGCCGCGACGGCAAGCCGATCGCGACACTGCTCGCCTGCGAGCTCGAGACCGGGCGCACCCACCAGATCCGCGTCCATCTCGCCCATATCGGCCATCCCCTGATGGGGGATGCCGTCTATGGCCCGCATTTCAAGACCAAGGCGAACCAGCTCGGCCCCGAGTCGCAAGCCGCCCTGACCGCGCTTGGGCGGCAGGCCCTGCATGCCTATTTGCTGGTATTGGAGCACCCGAGGACGGGAGAATTACTGCACTGGGAGGCGCCCTTGCCAGAGGATTTGCTTCTCCTTCAGGGCGCCCTGAAAGCGGCGCTATGACGCAGAGGCTTTAAGAAAAGCGTTACATTACAAAAGATTATAGCTGCCACACGGGGACGTGACGTCAGCAATCCTTCCCTTTTTGCCCCCCTATGGGG
>NZ_JAFGYW010000470.1:0-431 GCF_017491595.1 Pseudomonas sp. 51_B | reverse complement strand
ACAGGACATGTTCCGATGTATTACTCACCCGTTCGCCACTCGCCACCAGGCCGAAGCCCGTGCTGCCGTTCGACTTGCATGTGTAAGGCATGCCGCCAGCGTTCAATCTGAGCCAGGATCAAACTCTTCAGTTCAATTCCTGTTACTGTTTTCGGTTGTTTCCAACCGGTCGCTCACTCAAAGCTGACAGGTATATGAATCTCTTCATAAACCTGACTTACTTTAGTGTGAGACTCTTGATACTTTCGCTTGCGATCCGAAAATCGCCCGCTTCCATCAAGCGCCCACACTTATCGGCTGTTCATTGTTAAAGAGCATATCCGCGAGAAGATTCGACTACTTACCGCACCCTTCTCAGCAGCGCTGCGTTGTCAGCAGCAGAGAAATGAGATTATGATCACTTATTCGCAGCGCGTCAACAACTTTTTTAC
>NZ_JAFGYW010000469.1:0-432 GCF_017491595.1 Pseudomonas sp. 51_B | reverse complement strand
CACCGGCGCGGATCACGTCTTTCGGCGCGATGCGCAGCACGTTGGAATCTTCCTTGACCTTCTGGAAATCAGCGCCGGCCTGTTGCAGCGCAGCCTCGCTGTGCTGACCGGCGCAGCCGTAGAGGCTGGCGCAACCGGCACGAAGCAGAATGCCGCGAGCATTGGACTTGAGGCTCATTGTGCTTCACCCAGTTGCAGCTGCTTGCGCAGGCGGACAATGCGGATATTGAGCACATTCAGCTGTTCTTCACTTTTTTTCGTCAGCACCTTGGCCTCGGCCAGACGTGCATCCAGTTCGGCCTGCTCGGCACGCATGCGCGCGTTGCGATAGGACTCGTCGGCCATGCTGCCTTTGGCGCGGTTGTATTTTGTTTCGGCCAGTTGCATTTCCGGCACTTCGTCAGCGGTGGCGCCGACTGCCTTGGCCTGCAC
>NZ_JAFGYW010000468.1:0-432 GCF_017491595.1 Pseudomonas sp. 51_B | reverse complement strand
ATACAAGTGAGCGCCGCCGTAACGCGTCGCCAGATAACGAATGATGGTGTTGGATTCCCAGAGAGTGAAATCGCCGTCCTGGATCACCGGCACCATGGCGCAGGGATTCAGCGCGAGAAACTCCGGCGTGTTTGGCGACTTGAAGCCCGAACCCCAGTCTTCGCGCTCGAACGGGATGTCCAGTTCGGCACAGGTCCACAGCACTTTGCGAACGTTGATCGATGAGGCTTTGCCGAGGAGTCGCAGCACGGGATTTACTTTGCCGGGTAGTGGACGCAGAAAAAATACCATAGCGCAAAACACAAGGCCCGCATCGCACGTGCCTTGGTTCATCAGCATCTGACTACGGCTTTTGCCGGGCGGGATTACCGGTTGAGGAACGCCAACAGATCCTCATTCAACGCCCGCGCGTGGGTCACGGCGAACCCGTGC
>NZ_JAFGYW010000467.1:0-432 GCF_017491595.1 Pseudomonas sp. 51_B | reverse complement strand
ACGTAGCCCTCAAGGACAACGACAGCGTCAGCGTGCTCGGCTGGGACTTCGACGTCTATGCGGTGCCCGGTCACACCCTGGGGCACATCGCCTATTACCACCATGGCCTGCTGTTCTGCGGCGACACCCTGTTCGCCGCCGGTTGCGGCCGGTTGTTCGAAGGCACACCCGAGCAGATGTACCACTCGCTCAGCCGTCTCGCGGCCCTGCCGGAAGATACGCTGGTGTACTGCACCCATGAATACACCTTGAGCAATCTGAAATTCGCCGCCGCCGTCGAGCCGGGCAATCCGGACATCGCCGCCCGTCTGGAAAAGGTCACGCAGCAACGGCAGAACGGCGTGATGACGTTGCCGTCGACTTTGGCCCTGGAAAAGCTCACCAATCCGTTTTTACGCACTTCTGAAACATTGGTTACACAAAAAGTGGACG
>NZ_JAFGYW010000466.1:0-432 GCF_017491595.1 Pseudomonas sp. 51_B | reverse complement strand
GCGTTATCGGTTGGAGCACCGTCTTCAGGAATCCCGAACAGATCACCGAACACCTGACGGTTGATCATCGTCTCAACCTGCGCGCGCGTCATACCCAGCACATGCGGTATGGCGCGCTCGCGGCTGTAACGCCTGAGGTCTTGCAATGCAGAAAGCGACAAATTGCGATTTTCTGACAGATCCGAGCCTGCGATCAGACCCGAATGATCGCCATCGAAAAGCGCCGCGGGGATTTCCGCGATTGCGTTACCGCTGAGGTTCAGGGCCTGCAACCCGGGCGCCCGCAACACACCGTCAGGCCATTCGCTCAGTTGGTTGTAACGCAGATCCAGAGACTCGATCACGCCATAATCGGGCGGATTGAAAACACGAAGTTCGTTGTAACTCAAATCCAGCGTGCGCAGCCGCGCGTTGCCCAGCAAAGGGTAAACA